>NC_010718.1:627000-939000 GCF_000020005.1 Natranaerobius thermophilus JW/NM-WN-LF
GGCTCCCTGGTCATGTGTAATTGTAAGTTTTTAGCAGCATGATAAGGAGTCCTTCCTTTGGCACTCATAACACCTACATTTGGTCCGTCATTTCCACCACCACCTCCCAGGCCATTACCACCTTCTATTCCTGTGGGATCAGCTACTTGGACGGTTATTTCATATAAATCTTGATCTTCGTCGTAATCAAAGCCAGTAGCCAGTACAAAAGCTCTATTTTCTGGCTCATTCCTGTCCCAACAGCCTGTAATAATGAGCGGAATTACAGTTATTATTGTCATCAAAATGACTAGTTTAGAGCTTTTTTTGTTTTGTTTAGAAAGATTATTGTTTATAAGTTTCATTTTACAGTTCTCCAATCAGTTCGATTTGGTTAGTTTTTTAAATACGTAACTGACCCACAACAATATAAAGGGTAAAAACCCTGTCATAGCATATGGAAAGAAAACTTCAGGAGCAAAGAAATTTCTAATCTGAAAAATACTTTCAAAGGAATGCATAGCCATAACTACCCATACAATAGCCATTGGAAAAGTTAAAGGGCGATAATCCCTGAGACCAAACCACTGTGAAAGTCCTTTTGCTCCACAGTATAAATATACAGATAGTGATATATATATTCCCATTCCCCAGGCCAGGACTGCAAAAATTTCCAACCTTTCTATATATTCACTGAGCTCTAAAGCTCTAATTGTGAGTAAGAAAGGAAAAACTGCCTTTGCTCCTTCAACTGATCCAAGTTTTCCAATTACTGCTATGGAGATTAACAGTACCAATAGATTTGCTGCAGTAAAAGCTACTATTATTGTCTTTATTCCCTTTTTTGGTTCGACAACTCTGGGAAGCAAAATTGTGACGACCAAAACCTGGCTTCCTATAGCTGTAGGGGTTAGAGCTGAACTCATTACTTGAGTTAGCCCACCAGCTAGTACTGGTTCAAAGTTTTCTGGTACTAGTTCTGGCAACGGCAATAATATGGAAATACCAATTAAGAATATGTAAAAGGGAAATAATAGATCCGCCATTCTTCCTAAAACTTCTACTCCTATATATACAGTAATAGCAGCTAAAAACACCATGGCTCCAATTACAAAAACCAGTGGAGTTCTGGGTAAAAAAGCTATATTCAATAATTCCCCATAAATTCTCACTTCAGTAGCTGCCATGTGTAGAAAGAACCAAAGTATTAATAAAGTTATTAGTTTTCCCGGATATTTTCCCAGTAAATCCTGGCTGTATTCTACAATGGTTTGCTCGGGGAACTTAATTCCTAGCCCCACTACTAAAAATATCAGAGCAACCGTTGTAAATGTCATAATAATTGTAGCCAGCCAAGCATCTTGTCCGGCATTTCCAGTTGTTAACACAGGTAAAAATGCTATAGCAATTGTTGCTCGTACTAGAAAAATCATAAACAGTAATTGTCTATTAGCTATTTTTTCTTGCAGCACAATTTTCCCCCTAACTATCCTTGCTATCACTATCATTTTCTACTTCAGGTTGTTCTTCATGATCTTGATCTTCACTTGTTTCTAAGCCTTGGGGTGGACTTGGAAATTGGGTTTTCTGTTTGGAAGGGTCTTTTCCACCTTCTAATTTAGGCCTTGTTTTTTGTAGTGGCCAGGGTACTCTTAAAATAGCATCTTTCCAATCAGACTTAATTAATGGTCCAACGGGGGCCATATAGGGATAACCAAAAGATCTAAGTGAACACAGATGTAGTCCCAGAAGTAAAAATACAAATTGAATTCCAAATAAACCAAAGGCAGAACCAAATAAGACTGCGATAAACCGGGTTATCCTACCGGCAATTGCCAGAGAATAAGCTGGAACTATAAAAGAAGAAATTGCCGTTAAAGCGACAACAACCACGACTGCAGGTGAAACCAGTCCAGCTCCAATGGCTGCATCCCCGAGAATTAGAGCGCCTACAATTCCTAAAGCAGGGCCAATCATGCCAGGCAGGCGAAGGCCTGCTTCACGTAAAAGTTCAAATAGAAATTCCATTAATAGTACTTCCATGGCGGCGGGGAAAGGAACTCCCTGTCGAGCGGCTGTTATCTGTAGCATTAAACTAGTAGGTAGAAGTTCAGGATGGAAATTAATCACTGCTACATAAGCTCCTGGAAAGAAAATTGAAAATAAAAAGCCTATATGTCTTCCAAGTCTTATTAGGGTACCTACTGGGAATTTTTCGTGATAATCATCTGGTGCTTGTAACAATTCTAAAAATTTGATGGGGACGATCATTACAAAAGGAGTGCCATCGGTAAAGATGGCTACTTTACCTTCTAGAATAGCTGACGACACTATATCTACTCGTTCCGTTCTATGAGTTAGAGGGAATAAAGTAAAAGGGGTATCTTCAATCATTTCTTCCACATATCCGCTTTCTAAAACTCCATCTAAATCAATATTTTCCAGGCGGTGTCTAACTTCATTTATTAGATCTTCATGGGCTAACCCCTTTAAGTAAGCAAAAGCAACTTCATTTCCCGCTTCTTGTCCTACTGTGACTTTTTCCATCCACAGATTTGGACTGCGTATCCGTCTCCTGACTAGCCCAGTATTCACTCTTAAAGATTCTATAAAACCTTCTCTAGGCCCTCTAATCGTTTTTTCTGCTTCAGGCTCTTCGATTCCTCGGGTTTCCCACTCCTTTGTGTCACAGAGTATAGCCTGTGAGACACCGTCTATCAAAATTGCCGTTTCACCGATTAAAATTTTATTAAAAATGTCGGCAAAATTATCAGTGGGCAACATATCTTCATTGCTAAGGATTTTACGGTGAGCAATATTAAAGGCTTCCTTGGGATTTTCAGGAGTCAGGTTTGCTTTGTGAAGTTCACTGGTAAGATCTCCAATAATTCTTTCAATAGCCCTGGGATCTTCCAGGCCTGACAGAAACACTGCAGCTCCTTGAATTTCTTTATGACCAATTACGAATTGCTTTATCTGCAAATCGTAACTGCTTCCTAAATATGATTTGATCTGATCTAAATTGGTATATATTTTTTTATCTAAAGTTTTTTCCTTAATAAACTGGGAGCGGTCCTCTAAGTTCATATCAGTACGCAGCCAGTGGTGGAGGACCTCACCATCGGAAGTTTGTTGTTTTTTTGTCTTAAGCTTAGTTTTTATTTTTTCAAGGACTGATTTAAAAATATTTATCCCTCACTTCTTCCCCTAAATTATTAGAATTTTAATATCCATCTGTTGGATTAGTAATTATGTAATTATAGTTTTTTTTAGTATTTTTCCTTATATAGCTATTATACTGTTAGTCAGGGAATCTTTAATCTTATCCTGATAGATTTACGGTTATTTTTTTATGATGTAAAATATAATTACAGTAAAATATAATTACAATTGATTTTTGTTGGTATTCTGTTATAATTAAACACTTGGGTGCTAGAATTTAATTAGGAGGGCTGAAAAACAGTGAAAAAATATGATGTGATTGTTGTAGGTGCAGGTCCTACTGGAATTTTTACCTGTTATGAACTCATTGAACAAAATCCATCATTAAATATTTTACTAGTGGAAAAAGGCCGCGATATTTATAGACGAAGTTGTCCGATTTTAGAAAATAAAGTTTCCAAGTGTCCACATGCCACTAAAAAACAAGATATAGCCAGCTGCTATCCAAACTGTTCTATTACAAATGGCTTTGGAGGTGCAGGTGCTTATTCAGATGGAAAGTTTAATATTACTACTGAATTTGGTGGTTGGCTCACTGATTACATGTCTCCCTCTCAGGTGTTAGAATTGATCAAATACGTTGATGAGATCAATGTCAGTCATGGGGCAAAATCTCAGGTATCAGATCCTACTACAAGTGAAGTTAAAAATATTGAAAAACGCGGGTTGGCCGCAGGTCTAAAATTACTCAGAGCAAAAGTTAAACATTTGGGAACAGAGCAGAATTTCCAAATACTAACTGATATTTTTGACAATTTGCAAACAAAGGTGGATATGGTTTTTGAAACCGAAGTAGCAGATTTTATTACTAAATCTAATAACCAACAAGACTCTAGCTCCTATGAAATCCACGGTTTACTGACAGAGGATAATGAAGAGTATTACGCCGATAAGATAGTAATAGCACCCGGAAGAGATGGTTCGGAATGGCTAACTAAAATATTGCAAAGATACGATCAAGAAGTGAGCAGTAATCAGGTGGATATAGGTGTTAGGGTGGAAACTTTAGATACAATTATGGAAGAGATTAATAAAAATCTTTATGAAGGCAAATTTCTCTACAGAACTTCTGTAGGTACAACAGTGAGAAGTTTCTGTAATAATCCCTCGGGACACGTGGTTATAGAAAATCATAGTGGTGTAATGTTGGCTAATGGACACGCTTACAAGGATAAAAATCGTGGGAGCAATAATACAAATTTTGCTTTATTAGTTTCTCATAAATTTTCATATCCCTTTAACAAACCTGTGGAATATGCCAAATCAATTTCTAAATTGGCTAATGATCTATCCGAAGGCAGTGTGTTGATTCAAAGTTATGGTGATGTTATGAAAGGGCGCCGTTCAACAGATAAAAGGATTGATGAATGCTTTATTGAACCCACTCTAAAGGAAGCGGTACCCGGGAATTTAGGTTTAGTACTACCCTATAGTACTATGATTAGTATCATCGAGATGATTGAAGCACTAGACGTAGTAACGCCAGGTATAGCATCAGATCACACTTTACTTTACGGTGTAGAAGCTAAGTTTTATTCTTCCAGGCCATTACTAAATAATAATTTTGAAACCGGGATAAAAAATCTCTACGTAGGTGGAGATGGAGCTGGAATCACACGTGGATTAGCCCAGGCCAGTGCCTGTGGAGTGGCAATTGCGAGAGATATTGTAAAAAGATTATAAAACTAACAGTTATCGAAGACGGCCTAAAACAGGCCGTCTTTTTTGTGAATTTAATCTTTTGAATTAAGGAGAAAAGAGTGATGTAATCATTTAACTTTTAAAACAATATAATGTTGATGAAATAAACTTTAAGGAGGAATGTTTATGGGTTCTCCAAGACACATTAATATCGAAGACTGTGCCTTGTTGATCGTCAACATGCAAAATGATTTTTTAGATAAAATCACTTCTTTTGAATGTCCTCGGTGCAGGGAGATTGTTCCTAATTTACAAAAGTTCAAGCATGATATGAAATTTTTTAGAGTTCCAGTTATCTATACAAAGGAACTGCATAGACCAGGAATGGTTGATTATGGGAAAGAGCTTAGTAAAGAAGGAGAAGAGCACTGTATAGAAGGAACAAAAGGGGCGGAGATAGTTTCAGAATTGACCCCTGATGAAGATGATCATGTGATTTTAAAACGTCGCCATAGTGGTTTCTATGCTACAGATCTGGAAATTTTACTAAGAGGCCTTAAGAAAAATACTATTATTTTGGCTGGAGTTCCTACTAATATTTGTTATTATGCTACTGCATTGGATGCTCATCAATTGAATTTTAATATAATTGCAGTTCCAGATTGTACTGCTCCTTCAAAAGGTGTAGATAAAGAACCTTTCCTCAGGAGTATAGAAAAAGTAGTGGGGGAAGTCATGTCTTCCCAAGAAATTAAAGAGAGATTTCACATGATGGTAGAAGAACCTTAATGATTCTAAGGGCTGAAGCTTGCTGATGTTAGCACAGTTTCAGCCCTTTTTTTTATTAAATTCGACGCTGTTATAAAATTAAAATTTTACTAGTTATCAACATTCAACTCTTTAATGCAGATCAAATCAAAATATTGATGAAAACTTTTGTTATATTTAAGTTTTTGATAAGATAAATACGATATAAATAGCTGTATTCATTGTTTACAAATTAAAATTTTGCATGTTAAAGGAGTTGAGTTCCATGAATCAAGGTCAAAGAATTAATGTAAGGCAATTAGTTTATATGGGATTGTTAGTGGGCATTGGAACATTATTGATGGTAACAGTTCAGATTCCCGTATTCACGGAATATTTAATGTATGACCCCAGTGATGTAGCTATGTTAATTGGAGGTTTTTGGTTTGGTCCCTTAGCTGGGATAGTAATGAGTTTTTTCAAAGCTCTCTTGTATCTATTTTCTAAAGGTTTGGCAGGGCCTATTGGAGCCATGGCCAATTTTTTTGCTACTGCTGCTTTTGTTGGTGTGGCTGCATTTATATATCAACGAGATAGAACATTTAGGGGTGCAGTTAAGGGAATGATTATGGGAACACTAGCCATGGTGATCCTGAGTGGTTTCACAAATTATTTTATTGCACTACCTCTGTGGGGAATTCCCCAAGAAGCATTACTTCCGACGATTTTAGCTGCTACAACTCCCTTCAATATTTTCCGTGGGACTGTAAACAGCATTTTGACTATTTTTGTTTATAAACGGGTCAAGAAACTGCTTCAGTCCTTATAAAAAGGTGTTGTTATACAGTTATTAACATTTAACTTTAATACAGTCTATAAAAAGTGCTGTATAGTTCGTTGACTAAACTTCTTCTTTCAAGGCTGACAATAGGTTATAGCATAACAAGACCATAATAATTGAAAAAGGTAGAGCTGCTGTTATTGACATTTGTTGTAGAGCTTGAATTCCACCTGTGAATAACAGGATAAGAGCTATCCCTGACTGGCTAGCTCCCCAGGTCATCTTTTTAGCTAGTGATGGATTGAGAGTACCATTTGAGCTTAAAATACCAAGGACGAAGGTTGCCGAGTCTGCACTAGTAATGAAAAACACAAATAGTAACAGGATAGTGACTGACGATAAAATACTTCCCAATGGGAAAGCTTCAAATAAGTGGAATAATGCCAGGGAAGCGTCCTGTTGAGCAATTTCCGCTATATGGATACCTTCGGTCAATTGTAGTTGAAAACCGGCTCCACCGAATACGCTGAACCATAAAAATGTCATCAGGGTTGGTACCAGCAACACTCCGTGGATAAATTCCTTAATAGTCCTACCTCTGGAAATTCTCGCTACAAATAAACCGACAAAAGGTGACCAGGAAATCCACCAGGCCCAATAGAAAAGAGTCCAGGATTCTATCCATTCATGTCCAGTAAAAGGGTTAGTATCAAGGCTCATCTCAAGTAAACGGTTAGTATATGTTCCGATGGTACTTGTAAATATGTTAAAGATATAAGAGGTGGGACCCATTATTAACATGAATACCATCAAAATTAAGGCAATAAACATATTTAATTTACTTAATGCTTGAATACCCTTGTCCAATCCTACTACACTGGAAATCATATATAAAATTGTAGCTATTATTACGATTATTAAAGTAATGTTAAAACCATCGGGTAATCCGTAGAGAAAGCTTAAACCACTATGAATTTGTGTAGCTCCCAATCCCAAGGAGGTGGCCACACCAAATATAGTTGCAACTACGGCTAAAATGTCAATCAAGTATCCCGGGAATTTGTATATGTTTTCTCCCAACATGGGATAGAAGCACGAACTGATTAGGGGAGGCATCCCTCTCCTAAAGGAAAAATAGGCAATTGACAGGCTCATAATAATGTAGATAGCCCATGGCTGTAATCCCCAGTGGAAAAAACTGTACCTCATGGCAAAGCCAGCAGCATCCCCAGAAGCTTCTGGAATATGGGCCGGGGGTTCAAGATAATGAACCAGAGGTTCACTTACACCCCAAAAAATTAACCCAATTCCCATTCCAGCTGCAAATAGCATACTAAACCAGCCAAAGTAACTATACTGAGGTTTTTCATGATCAGCTCCTAGTTTGATCTGCCCAAACCTACTAAATGAAAGGCCTATGGCAAAAACCAAAAAGAAAAAGGTGGCTAACATGTAAACCCAGCCAAAATATTCGAGAATGCCTTGGTAGGCCGTTTCCACATAGTATTCCAAGGCTGGTTGATTGAAAATACCCAAACCCAGAACTATTAATGTAATGGCCAGGGAAACTATAAATACTGTTTGCATTTTCATTCTGATCACCCCAATTTAAGTTATTTACGGAATAATTAAAACTGAAGACTGGGTTCCTTTTAAAACTCGTTCAGCAGTTGTACCCATGATAATTTCCCCAGGGCTTTTAACTTTCAGTTTACCTAGGATGATCAAATCTGCTTGAGTTTGTTTTGCTTCCTTGAGTATTTCTTTTGAGGGAATACCAATTCGGTCTCTAGTATTGATATCATGACAATAACACTGATAATCTTTCTTTAGTTCTTCAAGTTGTTGCTGGACATGTTCTCTTCTTTTGGACTCACTAAAGGGATCGCCAGCCCGCTTTCCAATGTGTAGATAAGTAACAGTAGATGCTAAATTGCCTAATTCCGTAAGAGAATAGCTAGTACGATCAGTATTGGGTCCAAAATCTATAGCTACTATAACTTGCCCAAATAGTCCCTTGTTATGATCGTTATTTTCCTTTTCAATTTCAGAATTTGATTCCTCAAACTTTATAATTGGTTGAGATTTATGGACAAATACTGGACGGTCAGACAGCCTAACCACATCTGATGCTGTACTTCCAATTAGTAATTGCCCTAAACGGTGACGCTGACTTGCCGGTAGATAAATAAATTCCGACTCTGATGTTTTAGCACTTTCTATTATTTTACTTCCGGCATGCCCTGATAAGATTTCCGAACTCACATTGAGAGAAGGAAACTTATCTGCCAGGATATTTTTATAAAGTTTTATTTTGTTTGATACCAGGGAATATTTTGTGAATCCCGAATCTATTACATGACATAAATGCACTGTATTTGTGGACAGTTTTGCCAAGAGACTTACCGAAGATAAAAACTCATCTTGCTGTTCTCGTAAAGTTAACGGCATCAAGGCTTTCTTAAACAAATGGTTCACCCCCATAATGTATAAAACATCTCAGTAATTTAATTTTATTAGAAAAACATACAGTTGAAAACAATAATCAACAATGTATAATAAAGTTATAATTTCAATTTATGTAAGTATAATCAGGAGGGATAATTTGGATCAAAAGATCTTAAAACAAGTTTCACAGGAAGAAAATTTTCCGGAATCAAAAGTAGCCAAAGCTATCAATCTCATAAAAGAAGCAGGTAATACAGTTCCTTTTGTTGCCAGGTATAGAAAAAATGAAACAGGCAATTTATCCGAGGATGAATTGAGATCTATTGTTGAAAGATGGGATTATCTCGTAAATTTACAGGATAGAAAAGCGGAGATAATTGCTACTCTTGAAAAAAGAGAAAAATTAACCCCGGAGTTAAAAGAAGCTATTCAAAAATCTGAAACAATGCAAGAATTAGAAGAACTTTATAAACCTTATAAGCAAAAAAAGAAAACCCGGGGTATGAAGGCCAAAGAAAAAGGTTTAGAACCTCTAGCTAACAAGCTTCGCCAAGGAGAACTTAAAACTGAAGCTGAAGCTGAATCTACAGCCAGTGATTTTATTGACGATGAACAAGGAGTTAATTCAACTGACGAGGCACTGCAGGGTGCTCAGGACATTATCGCAGAACAGATTTCAGAAACAGTGGATAATCGTCGAGATGTTAAAGAAATAGCAGCTCCAGAGACCTATCTTGAAACTCAACTAAAAGATCAGGCTCAAGATGAAAACAAGGTATATCAAGATTACTACGATTACAGGGAAAATTTGAAAAAGATGCCTTTACATAGAGCGATGGCAATTAATAGGGGCGAAAAAGAAGGAGTTTTAAAAGTCTCTCTTAGTTCTCCTGAAGAAAGAATAATTGATAAAGTAGCCCTTAGAGAACTGGTATCCCTGGAAAATGCCGGATTTTCGAGAGAATTGGTATTTGAAGCAGTTAAAGATGCCTGTAAAAGATTGATTATCCCATCTATTCAAAGAGAACTGAGGACTAGTAAAACAGAACAAGCGGAAGAGCATGCCATCAAAATCTTTTCTCAAAATTTGGAACGTCTATTAATGCAGCCCCCCATTAAAGGTAAAAATGTCATGGGAATTGATCCGGCTTATAAATCTGGTTGTAAAATTGCAGTGGTAGATTACAAAGGAGATATGCAGGAAGTAGATGTTATTTATCCTACACCTCCTTTTAACAAAACAGAACAGGCTGCAAAAAAGGTGATTTCTTTGCTAAATAAATATCAGGTAGAAATTATAGCTATAGGAAATGGAACTGCTTCCAGGGAAACCGAAGAATTTGTTTCCGAGACTATTGAGGATGTGGAACTATCCCTGGAGGTTCAGTATGCCATAGTGAGCGAAGATGGAGCCAGCGTATATTCGGCTTCCAAACTGGCAGCTGAAGAATTTCCAGAGCTAGATGTCCAGGAAAGAAGTGCTATTTCCATTGCCAGGCGAGTAATCGATCCCCTGGCGGAACTTGTTAAAATAGATCCCAAATCTATCGGAGTTGGTCAATATCAACATGATGTTCCCCAGAGCAAGTTAAAAGAGGCCGTTCAATTTGTTGTAGAAAAGGTTGTCAATCAAGTAGGTGTAGATGTAAACACTGCATCTGTCCATTTGCTTCGGTATATTTCAGGTCTTAACAAAAAAAGTGCTGAAAATATGGTAAATACCAGAAGTGAACTAGGAGGATTTGACAGCAGAGCCCAATTAACTGAAGTTAAAGGGTTAGGTGCCAAGACATTTGAGCAATGTGCTGGATTTTTGAGAATACTTGACGGCAGTAACCCGCTGGATAAAACCGCTATTCATCCCGAATCTTATCATATTGCCGAGGGAATAATTGCTCATCTGAACGAAGTTCCGGAAAATATAGGCTCTGAAGCTTTGAGAACGGGTGTAGATAGTTTATTGAACAATAAAAATCAAATTCAGTCTCTTTGTCAGGAATTTGATACCGACAAATATACTCTAGAGGATATCTTAACTGGTTTAAAGAAACCTTTATATGATCCCAGAGAAGAGTTTGACAAACCAAGGTTAAAAAAAGATGTTATGAAACTTGAAGATCTTAGTGAAGGAATGATCTTGGAAGGAGAAATTAGGAATGTAGTGGATTTTGGTGCCTTTGTAGACCTTGGCATCAAAGAAGACGGTTTGATCCACATATCTAATTTAAGTGAGAAATTTGTTAAACATCCCATGGAAATAGTGTCTGTTGGGGATGTGGTTCAAGTAGAAATAGTCAGTATTGATAAGGATAGAGGCAGAATAGGTTTGAAAAAAGTTTAAAAGGAGTTTAATTGTAGATAATTAAATATTGGCATTAGGAGCTGATTGAATTCAAGGAGGGATTTTATTGTGAGTAGACAATCTGATACCAGTCAGATAAGAGCACAAACTGCCAGGGAAACTTTGGAAATAATTGACAAAGGTGGCTATTACAATGATCATAAGGAATGGGTAGGCCTTGGCAGTTCAATTGATCACTGTGTAAAAAACACCCGATTATATAGTCCCGAGGATTTTTCCAAGATCAAAGATTATGCCAGTCAAAAATTGGCTAGTCGTAAATCGGCTTCTAATGCCTCTGAAATATCCCAGTTAAAAGACAGGGTGCTAGAAATAGCTCTTGAATCCACTTTAGCCGCTGCCAATCGTCTTCTTCAACTTGGCTATCATCCTGTTTGCCTTAACTTTGCTTCAGCTAAAAATCCTGGAGGTGGCTTTCTCAAAGGAAGTGGTGCCCAGGAGGAAAGCCTTTCTAGGGCTTCTGCTCTGTATGCCAGCATTTCACGTCAAAAGGAGTATTATCGGCAGAACAAACAGTACTCCTCTGCTTTGTATACCGATCATATGATTTACTCACCTCAGGTACCTGTTTTTCGGGATGACCAAGATAGGCTTTTAAAAAAACCTTATCAAGTTGCTTTTATTACGGCTCCGGCAGTAAATGCAGGAGTAGTCAGGTCAAAAGAGCCTGATAATATACATTTGATTGAAGAAACCATGGTTGAGCGAATACAGAAAATCATTTGTTTGGCAGTTTATCACGGTCATTCTGCCATAGTCTTAGGAGCCTTTGGTTGCGGAGTTTTCAAAAATGACCCTGAAAAGGTTGCTGAGTACTTTCATCGTTGTCTGTTTGATGTTGATGAAGTTGGTGAATTGGGATATTTGTTTGATAAAATTGTCTTTGCCATTTTAGCTCGTTCTAAAAACAGCCCGTACACAACTTTTAAAAGAAGTTTAATCGCTGATCAGGCTTATTAACAACTAAATATAACAGCGCCTCTATGAAAGTACTTTCTGGGTAGGAGGTGAAGGGGATGTCGCGCAGGAGTTTAAAACTTGACCTTCATCCTATCTACAATAAAGGTGATAAAATCAATGAAGCTCTTTACGGAGCTTTTGACGATGCTGAACAGAAAAAAGCCAAAGAGCTGGAGATAATTTGTGGTAAAGGTACTGGTCAGTTAAAAAAAAGAGTGCTTAGATTTTTAAACCAAAAAGATATTAGACAGCGATATCACAGAGTGAAGAAAGATCCTAAAAACTTTGGCAGGGTTTTTGTTTATTTTAAGTGGAAGTAGGAGAACTAAAATAAATAAAAGAGTGAAACTGAGGTGGTTTTTTGTTAAAAGAAATCACGGACAGTATCAAAGAGATCGAAAATTGGATAATTGATAAAAGGAGACAGTTACACAAATATCCTGAAAAGAGCGCCTGTGAAGTTAAAACTAAAGAAGTTCTAAAGTCTACTTTAGAAGATTTAGGGATTGAGGTAGTCGAAGGGTATTATACTACTGGTCTTACTGCTGTCATTAGAGGTAAATTAAGTGGTTCAAAGGATAAGACAATTGGCCTCAGATTTGACATGGATGCTTTGGAAATGGAAGAAAAAACGGAGTTGGATTTTAAATCACAAAATCCTGGTCTAATGCATGCTTGCGGTCACGATGGGCATATGGCTATGGGACTTGGCTGTGCCGTAGTTTTAAATAAGTTTAGAGATAAATTTGCTGGGAATATAAAATTAATTTTTCAACCTGCCGAGGAAGATGCATTAAACGGTGGTGGAGCTAGATACATGATTGAAGATGGTGTTTTGCATGATGAACCTGGAGTTGATGCCATGGTGGGAGTTCATATTTGGCCCACTTTAAATGTTGGTACGGCTGGGACTAGAGTAGGGCCCATCATGGCAGCATCAGATCCCTTTAAAATTAGAGTTAAAGGTAAAGGTGTGCACGCTTCTCTACCGCATATGGGTACCGATCCTATTCTAATTGCTTCTCAGATAGTAACTAATTTACAAAGTATTGTTAGTCGAAATATCGATCCCTTTGAACAGGCTGTTGTCTCTACAGGGACAATCCAAGGTGGGACGGCACATAATACAATTCCTGATGAAGTTGAAATAATGGGGACTGTGAGAACTTTTGACGATAATATCAGACAAGTAGTAAAGGAAAAGATGCAGGAAATAGTGACTAAAACTGCAGAATCCCTGGGCGGTCAAGGTGAGTTGGAGTATACTTTTGGTTATCCACCTACCGTAAATAACGAAAAAATGGTTTGTGTTGCGCAAAAAGCTATTAAGGCTGTTTTAGGAGACGAAAACTACATTCCGGTTCAGCGACCAGCTCCGGGTGGAGAAGACTTTGCTTACTTTGCCCGAGAGGTACCCTCAGCCTTTATTTGGCTAGGCTATAATCAGGAAAATGAGCAAATTTTTCCACCCCACAATCCATACTATAATTTTAATGAAGGTATATTAATCTGGGGAACGGAAATTTACTGTAACATAGCCTTAGAATGGCTCAGAAATAATTAAAGTCCCGCATTGTGCGGGACTTTAATTTAAATAATCAGCAGGGTAACTACCCCGAACCATTAACCTCAACCAAAGCCACTCTTAGATAGTTTGTTGAGATCTCTTAAACTTTTAACTACCTTTTTAGAAAAGCAATTTTCGTAGTTTTCTTTCAAATTTTTGGAGTTACAATTTGGACAGATAATTTCACTCTTTTTATCTGAGCTTGATAGTTTAGAAAATTTATGTTGGCAGTCTTGACATGTAAATTCATAATTAGGCATTGATTTGCCTCCTTTCAAATTGAGAGCTTTAGAATTTTGAAGCACAAACTATAAACCTTATACCCCTATTGGGTATTTTAATTTTATTATGCTTTCCCAAAAATGTCAACTAAATTATTATTTGACTCTCTCTTCTTACTTTTTTATAATCGAAGTAATCGATAATAATTTTCAAAAAAATCTTCCGAATGGGGCTTGAGAATTATGAAGAAACTTTTTGACAAAGTAAAACAGTTATTTAAATTCGAGCAAGTTGTACAGGAAGAGCTCATAGATACTTCCAAAATTCAAATACTTCATATAAGTGATACCCCATCGGAAATTCATGGAGATATAATTAGGTTAGCTGAACGTATAAAACCTGATCATATTATTCACACTGGGGATTTGGTCGATGAATTGAAAATAGGAGAGCAGGAACAACAAACTTACCGTTATCTAAGATTACTAACTGATTTTGTTGGGAAATTAAAAGAGTTGGATACCGAGCTTTGGGTAGTTCCCGGTAATCATGATTGTATCAATACTATCACCAACTTATCATATTATCAGAATGGAGAAATAAAGATTATATCACCTGGTAATAGTCTAACAATAGCTGGCTCTGAGTTTATTTGCGCTCATTATCTGGAAGATTTATTTTTAAATGATCGACAAGGTGATTATTATTTATATGGTCATAACTATGACCTCCCACAAACAGGTTGTTTTACTAGTGATACAAAAAAACCTGTAATACTAAATGGAGTAGAGGCCATAAATTTAATGCAGTTTCCTGACGAGACTGTAAATAGATTTTCTTATCCCCGAGGCACTGATCACTATAGAAAATACAATAAATCAATGAGATTATTATAATTAATTTTTGTTAGGGAGAGGATTATATGTTATTTATTAGAAGAGGGCCTCTAATACTTTTTATGAAATGTGAAACCCCCGATGAGTTACGCGGGGTATTGAACGAGATTGAAGAATCTGTCATCAAAATTGAGGGTGATATCAAAAGGGTAGTATGTACTGCTATGGATGAAGCAGGTGAAGCAGATACCATAGCAGCCTTTCAGCCAAAAGATACTGAAAATTTTTCACTATATAATGCCGAACAGGTCTTTTCTATTTCAGATACTCCCACTAACTTCCTTGCTAAATTGATCAGTTGTGGAAAATCTCATTTAATTGATCAAGTAGAACCAGGACCTTCTTTTATAGTTATGCGGGTTCCTACGCCAGGTAAAAAAGTGATTGATCAGCTAGCTGAGCATTACTCCGCTACAGCTGCTTATAAAACAAGCTTTGATGATGCAGTTAAAACAGGAACTAGAAATTCAACAATTTTATTATTTTCGGATAAACCTATAAGTAGAGTGTTATCACGCAGGGATATTTTACAGGAAGTATTATTTATTCCCCAAGTACCTTTGGAGATTTACAAAGATTTGAGAACTAATGCTATGCAGTTCTTTACTAGGGGATTAGAAGACGAAGAAAGCAATTGGTATGAATTGAAGATTAATATTTACGATAGTAATGATCAATATTTTCTTCATCTGGATAGATTGTATACTGTTTTATCGGATCTGGAACTGGGTTTTGTCATAAATGAAGAATGGACTAGGGACCAAGCTTTCATTATGATGTCAGTACCAGTATATCAAGTCAAATTATTCACTTTGACAGAACCCAAAGAATTAAAGAAAATAATTATGGGTCTTGAATATGACGAAGAAGGTAATCGACTAGTTGATATGGATATTTACTTTAGGAACAGAAAGGTCGAGCGTAATAGCCTTCCTGAAGTAAGAAAAATGAGCAAGGAAAAGAGTGGTATCACATTCAGAAAAAATGTAATTGACATGATTTCCAAAGAAGCGGGTGATACTTTAAAAAGCCTGGAAGGAGAGATATCAGACTACTAATAAACTAATAAAGGGGTATCGATATGATAAATAATTGGTTAAATAAACTAGAAAGAAAATATCGACGTTTTGGGATTAATAATTTAATGGCATATATTGTTGGTTTGATGGCTTTGGTGTATGTAGCCAGCTTGGCTGTACCTGGCCCCGCAGGAGTTATTCCTGGACTCATGTTGCACCCTCAGTTAGTCTTACAGGGAGAGGTATGGCGATTAGTTACCTTTTTATTCATTCCCCCTAGTGCTCGGTCTATTTTTGTAATTATCGTACTGTATTTATACTATATTATTGGAACTGCTTTAGAAAATGAATGGGGAAGCTTTAAATTCACTTTATACTATTTAATTGGGGCAGTAGGCACTATTGCAGCCTCTTTCCTAACAGATACAGCAGCTACTTCACAGTATATTAATCTGTCACTCTTTTTAGCCTTTGCTAGCCTTTATCCAGACTTTCAGTTACGATTATTTTTTATGATTCCAATTAAAATTAAGTACTTGGCAATTTTATCGGGAGTGTTTTTAGGATTCAACTTGCTATTTTCACCAATGCCGCAAAGGATTTTTATTATTGTAGCTTTATTGAACTTCATCTTATTTTTTGGAGAATACTTTTTTAAAACTGTAACTAGACGGACTAAAGCTGCTGGGCGAAAGCGCGAATTTATGTCAAAGGCTCGCACTAGAGAAGGCCCCTTTCACAGATGTGTTGTTTGTGGAAGAACAGAGGAGGATGATCCACAATTAGAATTTAGATATTGCTCTAAATGTGAAGGTGATTATGAGTACTGTATGGAGCACTTAAAAAATCATGAACATGTGCGAAACAATGGAAACAATAATTAAAAAAGCGTCTCAATGGGTAAGCCGCGATTAGAGGTGTTTTTGATGAAAGAACTAATAGTTATGGTTCATGGCTTCAACGCCAGAGCTTCCCAGTTTAATGATTTTAAAACATGGTTTGAGGAATGTGGCTATGAAGCTAGGGCTATAGAACTATCTACTGCATGTAATTCATTAAAAGATTGTACAGCAGAGCTGGAACAAAAGCTTGAAAACTTGTTTGAAGACAAGAAAATTCAAAAAGAAAGTATTAAAGTTCACTTAATAGGCCACAGTATGGGCGGATTAATAATTAAAAAATATTTAAATCACAACTTAATTAAGGGCTTCTTAGAGTCAAATCAGGGAGTAAAGGCAAAGTTAGGAAAAGTTATTCTTATAGCTACTCCCAATCAAGGCTCTAAAATGGCTGATATTGTGTGTCAATATATGAAACCCTTGACTAAAATCTATCAGCCATTATTAGACCTACAAACTACTGATTTCCAGTTAGAACATCCACAAATGGCTGAGGAAATAGAGATAGGTGTTATAGCCGGAAATAAGAGTAATATTATTTCCGGCTTATTGTTAGAAGGTGAAAATGATGGGCGGGTAACCGTGAGTTCTGCCCGGGTTCCAAGTATGCAAGATATGGTGGTACTGCCTTTAGGGCATAAGAAAATTCATAGGTCTCCAAAAACATTTCAATTAGTAATTCATTTTTTAGAGAAAGGATCATTTACTAGCGAAGGGAAGGGTTTAGTAGACTGTTGAATTAAATTCCTGGATAATTTGTTCTCGCAGATCTACACTTGTTAGAAGATCGTATCCTGTCATAGCCATGGCTTTAGCTGATTTTATGGTTTGTTCAAAAGCCATGTCTTCGCCTGCCTTACGGCTAAACTCATCAGTATGTCCCCTTATGGCCTCATTGGCTATTTTAATATATGGATGAATAATGGGTAGGCATTTGGAAACATTGCCAATATCGGAAGATCCTAAAATTTCGTCCCTGGCAGGGTAAGTTACCTGTTCTTCCATGGACTCAAGATTGGCTTTAAATGCTTCCCCCATAGATTTATTAGGATAACGCTCCTGATAAATTAGATCGTGTTGACACTTTAGCTTAGCATTAGTCAGTAATTCGGCTCCCTTAGTTATATTATTAATCTTGTCTAACAAATTTTCTAATTCTTCTCCTGTAGCTGATCTGACTGTAAAAACTCCTCTGGCATAGTCGGGTATGACGTTGGAGGCACTCCCTCCATGAGTAATAATTCCATTAATTTTATTTGTGCTTTTAGTACTACCTTTTATGATTTCAATTTCGTTAAAAACGTTGATCAATGCAGTGAGTGCATTAATACCCTTATGAGGAGCAGCTGAGTGGTTTTTTTCTCCAAAGGACTCAACTGTTACTTTTGTACAAGCCAATCCACCTCTGCCGATCATATTTTTAGGAGCCGGATGGACCATCATTGCGAAGTCCGTATCATGAAAGGCTCCTGCGTCTATTAAGTGAATTTTACCACCCCCACCTTCTTCGGCAGGAGTTCCAATTACGTTAATAGTTCCATTTATTTTATCGCTCTTATCTAAAACTCTACTCAAACCTATAGCTGCTCCTACAGCAGCAGTAGCTATTAGATTATGTCCACAGGCATGGCCAATATCAGGGAGAGCATCGTATTCAGAGAGAAAGGATATAGTAGGGTTAACTTTTTTATCAATCCGGTCTTTTTGATAACTGGCAATAAATGCAGTTTCTAAGCCTCCTACTGGATTTAAAAATTTGAATCCAAACTTTTCAAGAATTTCTTTCTGAAATTCAACTCCTTGATATTCTTGGAAAGCCAGTTCAGGATTGTAATATATTTTGTAGTTTAAATTTTCAAGAATATCTTTTATGCTATCGATTTCCTTGTTAATTAATTTTTTCTGAGATTCCATAATAAGCCTCCTTTAATTACTTATTTCGCCATAAATAATTACATACCTTTCTTATAGATGCTAGTTGGATAAGTGATTAAAAAAATTAAAACCAGTTTTGATGTTTCTGTTATAATAATATATGTGATGTGAGTAATATAAAAGAAGAGGTGTTATCATGAAAGGAATTGCTAAGATAAGAACTATAAGTAACTCCAACTGGATATTATCTTTTTTAACCATTTTACTGACAGTTTGCTTACTAGTAGCCACCTCTTCAGTTATCATGGAACAAGCTTTAACAGAGTCTTTTATGATGAAAACTTTTGACAAAATAGATTTTTATAATACTTTTGACGAAATTTATATAAAAGACAATTTTAAAAATATTGAAGACGCTCCTCAGGGACGCCGAACCCTTAATTATTTACTTTCGGAAGTAGATCGTTCCCGAGTATTAGAGGATAACGCCCAAAAAATAGTTCCTGATGTTCTCAATTATTTAAAGGGAGAAGAAGAAACTTTAAACTTAATGCTCTCTGTTGGAGTACTTGAGTCAGAATTAAAAGCGCAGTTGGATGATTACGAATCCTTTAAAAGAATTTTGGAATTGGAAGCACCAGACCAAGCTAGAATTTTCACAAGTCTTCCCGATGAGTTTCAAAAGAATTTTTACGATGTAATCAAAGAAGATTTGATCGATCAAATCCAACTTCCGCAACAACTACCATTAAGCTATTTTATCGTGGAGGATGAGATTACTGAAACTTTGACTACCATAAAATCAATAGTCAATTTAATAAGAGAATTTTCCGCAGTTGCTACTGTCGGTATCGGATTGACTGGGATACCATTGTTAGTGTTAGGGAAATTAAAAGGTATTCTCATGGTGGGGATTTCTTTATTTGTTTCGGGATTAATCTTTATAACTGCTCCCGTATTTTTAAATATTAAGGGGTTAATTGAAAACTATACCGAGGCCGGAGAGGGCGCACCCCTTTTAGCTGCTATTTTAAAAGAAGCTCTACATTCGGGATTGACTATAAGCTACGGGTTCGTTTTCCTAGGGATCGCGTGTATACTAGGAGCAATAGTGATAATATATAAAAAACACAAGCAAAACTTTGATTAACTGTTTTGCTTGTGTTTAAGTAAATTTTTGTCTTATTTTGTTTCGATATTTTTTAAATGCTGAAGTCTTTTTGATGCTGCGTTTTTCCATTAACTGGTTAAATCGCAGCATTTTTTCATTTCTCTGGCGTTTCAAATCTTGTTTTTCATCAGGGTCATTACATGCTTTTATTAAATCATCTAGATTCACTAGCTCTTTTTTAAGTTGAACTTCCTCAGGTAAATAGCCCGAATTCTTTAAAATTTTATATCCAGCTCTTAATTCTTCAGGTACTTGTGAAAGATCTTGCAATTCTAGTGGTTTGCCTTTACCAGGTAAGTTATCGAATACTCCATCCTGTTCAGCCTGTCGTATTTTTTCTTCACACATTTGTTCAAAAAGTTTCATGGCCCCATCGCTCCTTATCTGACTCATTTTCCTTTATTTCTATAATTATAACATGGATTTGTTCTTCTTTCTAAACTTTGGCGTTGTTATATTTATTAGTTGAAATCAACATTCACCACATTCACCTTTAATACAGCTAAAGCTTTTACTCTATTCAATTTGGTATATTATATACTTGACAACTATACCGACTGGACGGTAAAATAAGAATAGCCTTAAAGGGATTAGGGATTTAACTTTATTTAAGAAGTCTGTTTAGTGTTTGTGTTTTGAACTTTGTTTTGACTCGAATTAAAAGGGGTGGTTTTATGAGTGACGATACCAAGAGCCGAATTTTTGAAGCAGCGGCCAAAATCATAAAAGAAAGAACTGTTGATGATATGACTTTAGAAGAAGTAGCTAAAGAAGCGGGAATCAGCAAAGGCGGGTTGTTATACCATTTTCCCAGCAAAGAAGATTTAATTGAGGGTTTAGTGGCTTATTATGAGCAATTATTTACTGGAGAGATAGAACAAGAGATGGGAAAAATGCCTGAAGGAGAGAAACGTCCATTAACAGCTTATATAAATGCTGCTTTTAATTTTCAATCAAAAGCTTATGAAATTAGTCAGGGAGTATTAGCTGCCAGCTTATTGAGCCCGGGTTTACTCGCCCCTGTGCAGAAGCGGCTGTCTGATTTTACCTCGCAGTATGATCAACATTTAAAGGATGAGGATATGGCTAATATTGTAAGATTAGCAGCAGATGGTCTATGGTTAGAGGATATCTTGGAGCTCAATACTGTTCCAAAAGCCGAAAGAGATCGTATTAAAGAAAAACTTATTCAATTAGCTAAGGAGGTGGAGGAACGATGATGGAGTATATCATGTTAGCAGTTACAGCGTGGTTATTAGGTTTTATACCTTATTTTGAAATTTATCTGGCAGTTCCAGCTACAATAGCAATGGGTTTAGACCCAATATCAAGCGTATTTTGGGCCGGACTGGGAAATTTTTCAGCAGTTCCGGTTATTTTATTTGCTCAAAAAAAGTTATCTCATATACCTAGAATTGCAGCTTGGTTAGAAAAACTTACTAATAGCAAGTACCGTGAAACTATTGATAGATTTGGAAGTTCATTCGTACTATTGTTTACCCCTGTCACAGGGATTTGGATAGCTGCTGCTTTAGCCAGCACTTTTGGATATCGAGGAGCTAAACTAATGATAACCTCTGCATTTACAGTCTTATTATATGGTTCACTAGTGGCTGTGGCCACAAGTACAGGATTAGAATTGATTGGACTACTAAACTTTTAGCGGCCGAGTAACGGCCGCTTTTTATTGTGCGCCATGCATGACGATTAGCTAGGTGGTGTAAGTCCACTATGGGGGTTTGTAGTTACCAACCATTAGCCAAGAGCAAGGGTGCCCATCGTGAGGTGGGATCTGAAGGAAGCTTAAGGCAAAATTCCGACCCAAGGCACACGAACATCATCAGGCATAAGGTATGGGATGAGTTTGCAATACAAAACGAAGTCCAATCAACTACACGGACATACCAGTGTAAATGATGTGGGTACATGGAATGAAAGTTAATCGTCTTACCGTGGGAGGTCTCATGGACGTGGCAAGATGAACTTCGAACCACGGTTGAAATAAGATTTGTCATGAGAAGTCAGCAGATTCCATAGTACTTGATGAGGTCGACATCATTAAGGAAGGGATGAACCTAGGAGGAGATCAGTAAATGACTGTTACCAATAAAGGAATGAAGTGCCGCCAACTTCTGACAGGCGAAAGCTGCAAAGAAGGCTCACCGCAGAAGAATAGTGCGGAACACGAAGGATATGCGGGAGTGCACAGTTCTTTAAGGATAACTGAAAACAACATCTCCAATGCAAACTTGTCGAAGGGGAATTTGCTAGAGGAAATTTTGGATAGAGACAACATGAATAAAGCATTCAAGAAAATAAAATCCAACAAAGGCTCTCACGGGATTGATGGGATGGGAGTAGATGAACTTCTACAATATCTCAAAGAAAACGGGGACCACCTCAGGCAAAGAGTCCTGGACGGTAAATACCGCCCTAATCCCGTCAGAAGGGTAGAGATACCTAAAGAAGATGGGAAGAAAAGAAAATTAGGCATACCTACAGTGGTAGACAGGGTAATCCAACAAGCAATAGCCCAAGTACTATCTCCAATATATGAGGAGCAATTCTCAGATAACAGCTATGGTTTTCGCCCTGGACGCAGTACTCATGATGCAATTAAGAAAAGTCAACAAAACATAAATGAAGGATACAAATATGTAGTAGATATGGACTTGGAGAAATACTTTGACACAGTAAACCAGAGCAAATTGATAGAAGTGCTATCTAAGACAATAAAAGACGGTCGAGTAATATCTCTTATCAACAAATATCTAAGAGCAGGAGTAATGATCAAACACACCTATAAGGATACAGAAGTTGGCGTGCCCCAGGGCGGGCCTCTTAGCCCTATCCTCAGTAACATAATGCTCCACGAATTGGATAAAGAACTTGAGAAAAGGGGGCACGAATTCGTCCGCTATGCGGACGACCTGCTAATCTTTTGTAAAAGCAGAAGAAGTGCCGGACGCACCTTGAAGAACATACTACCCTTCATCGAAAATAAACTATTTCTCAAAGTAAATAAAGATAAAACTGTAGTTGCCTATGTAGGAAAGGTAAGATTTCTTGGGTTTGGCTTTTACAGACATAAAGGAAAAGCCAGATTAAGAGTTCATCTTAAATCAGTTACAAAGATGAGAACGAGAATAAAAGAACTCACATCTAGAAGTTATGGAATAAGCAACGAAGCCAGAGCAAAGAAACTTAGCCGATACATTATGGGTTGGGTTAACTACTTTAAACCAGCTGATATGAAGAATCTGTTAATAAATACTGACAGTTGGATGAGAAGGCGTATTCGCATGATTTACTGGAAACAATGGAAGAAAGTGAGAACAAAATTTAAAATGCTCAAGTTCTTTGGAGCCAATAAATACAAAGCATGGGAATATGCAAACACAAGAAAGGGCTACTGGAGAATTTCCAATAGCCCCGTCTTATCCAAATCCCTTGGAAATGATGTAATCAAAGGATTTGGTTTCCTATTCTTTTCGGAATATTATCGACAAGTTAAAGCGTAAACTAGGAACCGCCGTGTACCGAACGGTTTGCTCGGTGGTGTGAGAGGTCGGTAGATAAAATAATTATCTACCTCCTACTCGATTTTGGTTATCTTTGTTTTCTTGATCGCTTTCATTTTCTTCAAGAGCCATGACAAAAATGTCGTTATTGTACTTTTGAGTTAGCTCATGTTCTAAATTCTTTAGTTTATTTAGATCTTCTTTTTTTAAATCAGCCAAAGGCAAGTTGTCAAGATTATTGTACCTTTCCACAGAGAGACCTCCTTTGTTAAAAGCTATTATGATTAATTTAGTTAATCATTTGATATTATTACACAAAAAGTCTTATTTTAGTACAGCTAAAAACATGTTATAATATTGTTGGATAAATATTGAAATCTAATTCATAAATTAACTGTAGAGTCATTCACGAGAACAATCTTGACTTATCTTGTCTGCGTTTTTGATAAGCTTGTGTAAGTATGTTTTGATAATTAGGATGACTATCCAATAAACTTATCTGATTATAATTGGGTATATATTTATCAATTAATATTTGTTCAAGTTCTTGGTGAGAAATTAATTTGTTACTAGATAAGATATGATAGACTGTAATTTCTTCTTTAATCAAAAGGGGACTGATTAAAGAGGATCTATGGCATTTGGAAGGATCTCGTTCACTGCACATAATAGTAACCTCTCCTGTTAGTCTATTCGCACAGTTCAAAATTTGCTGAAATTTCTTTAAACCTATTTGTAATTCATTCTGTGGTATCTCTTGAAATCCACCTAGATACTTGCCTAAATAACAATACTTGATATTATTTTCAGCTAGCTTTTTTTCAAAATTCTTTTTGGAAAAATGGGGAACATGGGAACTATATGGAATTCTCCTAATATCAGCTACTGCCTTTATGTTATATAAACTCAATAATTTCAAGAATGTGTTAAAATTATTATTAGAATGTCCTATTGTAAAACACTTGGATTTATACATATTGGTTTCATACATAGATGATGTTCACCTCCATATATTTAAAATTTCAATTTTACTTTACAATGCTTATACTTGGTACATCTAATACTCCTAAACAAAGGATTTAGAGCGCCTTGTAATAAGAGGAGAGGGGGAAACTTAATTGGTTTCGGGAAAAATTAATCGGGTAGCTATTTTTGCCAATGGAGACTACGATAATCCTCAGTTTTATTGTGAAGAACTGGAGAAAAGTGATTACATAATAGCGGTTGATGGTGGAGCTAACTTTTTATATAAAGTCGATGAAACTCCTGATCTTTTGCTTGGTGATATGGATTCGATAACAGCTGAAGCTTATCAGTATTACTCCAGATTAGATATCCCGATTAAACACCATCCTGCTGAAAAGGATGAATCTGATTTAGAACTAGCTTTAGTTACAGGAATAAATTTAAAACCCAAAGAAATATTTGTATATGGTGCCTTTGGTAACAGGGTTGATCACTTATTTGCAAATATTATGGTTATGTTGAATCCCATAAAAAATGGGATCTATACTTGTTTAAAAGATACATGCCATGAAATCACTATTACTGATTCCAAATTAACTTTGATTGGAAATCCCGGTGATTACTTGTCTTTATTTGCTTTAACTCAGGAAGTGAGTGGTATTTACGCTCATGGGGTAAAATATCCTTTAGAAAACGATTCTTTAACTATGGGTCCTTCTAGAGGCTTAAGCAATGAATTTATAACTGAGCAAGTGGATATTGCTATAAAGACAGGATACCTCCTGGCTATTAAGGT
This sequence comes from Natranaerobius thermophilus JW/NM-WN-LF, assembly GCF_000020005.1. Taxonomy (NCBI): domain Bacteria; kingdom Bacillati; phylum Bacillota; class Clostridia; order Natranaerobiales; family Natranaerobiaceae; genus Natranaerobius; species Natranaerobius thermophilus. The sequence continues at coordinate 652,073 of NC_010718.1, forward strand.
TAACACAAAATTTTAATTTGAGACAACAACTGGAGGGGTATCGTGAAAGTTGCGAAATTAATTGGTCTAGACAAAACACCTGATATTAAACCAGGTCACGATTTAGCGCAAATTATATCAGAAAATATGGTAAAAGAAAGTTTAGAATTAGTTTCTGGAGACATAGTTGTAATCAGCAGTAAAATAGTTTCCAAGGCAGAAAATCGAATAATAGATCTCAACTATGTTTCACCTGGTAAAAAGGCTAAATCCCTTTCCCAATTGACGGGGAAAGATGCTGCCCGAATTCAAGTGATCCTTGAAGAAGCAGAGCAAGTGGTTGGTTATCTGTCACTAAAAAAGCTTGTTCAGGACCGAGGTTTTGTTGAATCTTATTTTGGGAATGAAGATGCCCACAAAATGTTACAGAATAATGAAGCTGTACTCTTTACCGTTATGCCCAGTGGACAATTGATGACAGATGGAGGAACAGATTTTTCCAATGTAAAAGGAAAAAGAGTATTGTCTTTGCTCCCTCGCAAGCCCATGGAAAGCGCTGAGGAAATTCGAACACAACTTGAAAGCATTTGGAATTGTTCACTAGGGGTGGTGGTTTCTGATTCAGAGATTAGAGCTCTTCGTCAAGGAACTGCAGATATAGCAATTGGTTATAGTGGGATAACTCCTTTAGAGCAAGGCTTTGGCAAACAAGATTTATATGGTGAACCTACATTTGGTGGGGTTGATTCCATCTGTGACCAAATAGCAAATAGTGCGGCTTTGTTGATGGGACAGCGGGATGAGAATGTACCGGTTGTCATACTTAAAGGACTGGCCAATTTTCAAGAAAATTATGTTAAAATAGATAGCAAACCAGAATTACCATATAGTTACATGGCCAGATTCATTAAAGAAGTTGCCATATCCAGGTTCAAATTATATACTTGGCCTTTACTAGCTTTGTTGAGAAATGACTAGTAGGTAGGGAGAGTAACTATTTTTCACATAAAAAATTAAAACAGGAATATAAAGACACTAAGGGAGGACGAATTCATGGAAAAAAAAGTAGTTGGAGTACTCGGTGGTATGGGACCCCAAGCGACTGTTGATTTTATGGACAAGGTAGTTAAAAAAACCCCAGCAACCAAGGATCAAGACCATATTAGAATGGTGGTAGATAATAACCCCCAGGTGCCGGATAGAACCAAGGCCATCATAGAAGGGGGGGATAACCCAAATACCTATTTACGGGATATGGCTAAAAGGCTTGAAAATATGGGTGCTGATTTTTTGGTCATGCCTTGTAATACAGCTCATTACTTTTATAAAGATATTCAAGATGTGGTTAATATACCTTTTGTAAACATGCTTGAATGTACGGCCAGGTATATAAATAAACTAATAGGGAATGATTCAAAACAGGGTAAAGTAGGACTATTAGCAACTAGCGGAACACTTCAAACAGAGATATACCAAAATCAATTATCTCAATTCGGTTTTGAAGTTATTACCCCAGAACCATACCAACAACTTGTTATGGAAGCGATTTATGCTGTAAAAGCAGGCGATATTGGCACTAGCACCAGAGAACTATTAGAAAAGCCTATTAAACAATTAGAAAATAACGGTGCTAAAGCTATCATTATGGGTTGTACGGAAATTCCAGTAATTGCAACGACTGAACAAACTACCCAAGCAGAATTGATTGATCCTACTGAAGTGCTGGCCGATGAAACTGTTTCTAGAGCCCTGAAAACTGGTGACAAATTGGAAATAGGTAAAAATTAAAAAAATTATAAAATTTTCAGGAGGTGTCTTCATGTCACAAGCACTTGCTTATGTAAATGGGGATTTTGTGGAGCTAGAAAAGGCAAAAATAGATGCCCTGGATAGGGGGTTTATTTTTGGTGATGGGCTGTATGAAGTAGTAGCTATTTTTGGTGGAAAAATGTATCAATTGGATGAGCATCTGCAGCGGTATTGGGATGGAGCTCAAGAAATGATGTTTGAGAACACTCCCCGACCTGAAGATTTAAAGAAAGCAGCTCGTGAACTTCTTCAAAAAACTGGTATTGGTGAAGGAATCATTTATTTAGAGGTTACTAGAGGCACAGCACCCAGAAGTCATCGTTTCCCCCAAGAACCGGAACCAAATGTATTCATGTTTGCTAAAGAAGCACAGTTCCCCGACGGTGAAAAACGAACTAAAGGTGTCAAGACAATTTTAGTCCCTGATGAACGATGGAATAGATGCCATGTAAAAAGTATCAATCTATTGCCAAATTGTTTTTATAAAGAAAAGGCCAAGCGAGCAGGAGCATATGAGGCTATACAGGTACACCGTTTGGGAATAACGGAAGGAACTAGCACTAATATCTATGGGGTAAAAGACGGGGTGATATATACAGCTCCAGCGGGTCCCAGAATCTTAAAAGGAATTACCAGGACTACAGTATTGGAGTTGGCAGAACAACAAGGAATTGAAGTTGTGGAGAAGTTTATGACAACAGGAGAACTGTTAAGCTGTGACGAAGTATTCCTTACAAGTACTACTAATAAAGTCTTGCCTATAAATCAGGTAGATCAAGTAACCTTCCCTGTCGACCAGTATCGTGTCACTTTCACCTTACAGGAAGAACTAGAGAAGCATATAATCGAAAACAGAGAAGACTAGTTGTACTTCTATTACCATGTGCTAGCCATAGTTCATGACTGATTTATCAAGAAAAGGGAGGTTTAAAAATTGTCAGTAAAAATCACAGACACCTCGTTAAGAGATGCTCATCAGTCTCTGTTTGCTACCAGGATGAGGACAGGAGATATGGTGCCCATCCTTGAAACAATTGATAATGTTGGTTTCCATTCCCTGGAGATGTGGGGAGGGGCAACCTTTGATTCTTGTATGAGATTTTTAGATGAAGATCCTTGGGAACGGCTAAGAGTAATTCGAAAGTACGTTAAAAATACTAAGTTACAAATGTTATTAAGAGGTCAAAATATTGTAGGATATAAAAACTATCCCGATGATGTTTTGGAAGAATTTATTAAGAAAACAGTAGCTAATGGAATGGATATCATAAGAATTTTTGATGCCGTCAATGACTTAAGGAATATGGAAAAAGCCATTGAATTTACTAAACGCGAAGGGGCTCATGCTCAAGGAACAATTTGTTACACCATTAGTCCTGTTCATAATAATAATGTATTTGTTCAGTTCGCCAAGGATTTGAAAGAAACAGGCTGTGACTCTATTTGTGTAAAAGATATGGCAGGTCTTTTATCTCCATATAAAGGATATGATTTGGTAAAAAGATTAAAAGAAGAAGTGGGTTTACCTGTTCAGATACACAGTCACAGTACTAGTGGAATGGCTACAACCACTTATATAAAGTCAATTGAAGCTGGGGCGGATATAGTAGACACTACTATATCACCTTTTGCACTGGGTACCTCACAACCTCCCGTAGAACCAGTTGAAGCAATGTTAAGTGAAACTGAAAAAGAATTAGAATTAGATGGGGATGCTTTGACGGAGATGAGCGAGTATTTCAAAGGAATGAAAAAGAAATACGAAAAATATTCAAAACTTGCCTTCACTGTTGATACTAATGTTTTAAATTATCAGGTACCGGGTGGAATGATATCCAACTTAACATCTCAACTATCAGATGCCAATGCCATCGAAAAATATGATGAAGCTTTACAAGAAATTCCTAAAGTCAGAGAGGAATTGGGTTATCCTCCTCTGGTTACACCAACAAGCCAAATAGTGGGAAGCCAAGCTGTACTTAATGTGTTAACTGGGGAAAGGTATAAAATGATTTCTGAGGAAGTGAAAAATTATGTAGCTGGGTATTATGGAAAGCCTCCCCATGAAATAGATCCTACACTTAAAGAACGGATACTTCAAGAAAAAGAAGAATTCACGGGAAGGCCTGCAGATCATTTAGAACCACAACTTGACAAAGCTAGGAATGAAATAGAACAATATCTAGAACAAGAGGAAGATGTACTGTCTTATTGTCTGTTCCCCAACGTGGCAATGGAATTTTTCAAAAAACGCCAAGAAGGTAAAATAAATGCTTCAGAGGATAACGTGGAACCAGAACCAGAAAAAGAAAAAGCTGAAGCTAGCGGTAATGGCAAGTCAGGGACAGATTCTGATACCAAGGCCCAGGGACAATCAGCTGCTATGCAAGGCCCAGATTCTTTAAAACAATTGCGAGTTACTGTGGACGGTCAAACCTTTGATGTGGAAGTAGAACCTGTAGCAGGTGGTAGTCCTTCCATTAAGTCTATACAACCTTCTCAAACTCAGACAACTAAATCAAGCCAAGCCCAAAAACCCCAAAAACAAAAACCTCAGACAAATAACGCATCAGAGTCGGCTTCACAGGTACAGCAAGGTCAAGCTTCAGCGACTTCAGGCACTGGTACTACTATAACTGCTCCAATAGCTGGTAATGTATTAAAAATCAATGTATCTCCTGGAGATAATGTCAATAAAGGAGATGTGGTCATGATTTTAGAAGCTATGAAAATGGAAAATGAGATTACTGCCGATTCAGATGGGACAGTTAAGGATGTTAATGTATCCGAAGGAGCCACAGTGAATTCTGGAGATCCTTTAGTTGTATTAGAATAGTGTTTAAATATGTTAATTTAAAAAAAGGACCTGGTTTTTGCCGGGTCCTTCTTTAAGGGTTGTGAAACCCTACTGAACAGTCTAAGTTTGATCTCTCTGTTTAACTATCCCTGAATGAAATTAGCAAATATAAAATGTAACAAGCTTGTAAAGATGGAAAATTGGGGTTGGATTATAGGGGTTGGATTATAGAGGTTAATCTGCCAATCCCCTGCATATTTCTCTCGCACATTTATAACAAACTTGTTTGTCATCCTTATAAATTTCGTCAACATAAATTTCGCCGACAAATTTGTCTTTGAGTAAAAGCGCACCACTACGTGTGGTTCCTAGAAGGCCCAAACCTACTAATAGCATAGTTAGTGGCGTAGGGACCCACATGCTTGATAAAATTAATCCGGTTACGAAAACTGTAATGCTCAATAGTAAAACATTAAGCATGAGCATCCCTCCTTATACTTATATTATACTTATATTTAGTAATTGAGAGAAATACTACCAAAAAGGCAAAGGCGCTCAGTAATTTGCCCATTATATATTTACCATTAACATTTAAGACTGTCAATAACAATATTATATAACTGCACATAGTCAATGCACATATTGTCAATAAATATAGATTTACAGGAATATATCATTGTGGGATAATAGATTTTGGTGATGTTATGTTTAAAAATCGACTTAACAAGATAAAAAATAAATTTAAACAGGTATTGAAATTAGAATCAACTCCTAAAAAAATAGCCATAGGTGTAGCTATTGCCGTCTTTTGGAATTTTTTACCTTCACTGGGGGTTGGCCCATTTTTGTCTGCTTTTGCAGCTAGATTACTTGGTGGTAGTATAGTGGCGGCTGTGACTGTTAATTTAGGAACAGGGGCTTTAATTCCTTTGTTTTATACATTGAACGTTATGGTAGGACGGTTTGTGATGGGTGGAGAAACAACGGGATTAAAGTTAACAGAAATGGTTAGGTCGGTTTTTAGTAATACTATTGATTTTTTAGAGGGCTTATTAGGACAATCTCAGGTTGAAACTCTTCTAGCAAGTTTGGAGACTTTTTCAGTGGGATTTTTAATTGGATCAATAATAAATTCATTGTTAGCAGGCATTTTGCTGTACTGTAGTTTCTATTACTTACTGATAAAAAGGGAGCAGTATAGAGAAAAACTGCGTTTAGAGGAGAACAATTTGAATTAAGAAAGAAAAGCTGATAACAAAACAATTTTAAGATTAACAGAAACCGCTTTAATTGAGCGGTTTCTGTTCTATTGCTTCTTTAACAGATATATTCAAATCAAACTTTCCTATGTCAGTTTTTACTGGTAAAAGCAATGCTTTTTCAGTAGCCATAGAAAGAGATTTGTTTTGTCCAATAATAACCTGGGGAGGTACTATATCGCAGTTATAATTTTCATTCTTCAGATAAGTTACAGCATTACCACTTATAATGTTAGCCACTTCTCCCAAAGCTGATGTAACAAAACTATCTAGTTCCTCCATTTCCATTCCTGACATCATCTTTACTATTTCTAAAGTCATATCTTTTGAAAAGCTGTATAATATGGATCCCGATAAGTCACCAGTAATACCAATGATAACATTTGCTTCATTTCCTGGTACGATATCTTCAATTACGTCTAATTGTCCTCTTTCTGTGTTCAACTCTAGCATATTGTTAAGTACATCGTTAGTTGCCTGGTAGAACGGGTTGATGTACTTAGCTTTCACTGTGACTACCTCCTTCCTGACTTTCTACATATTCACCTATTTTTTGATCTGTAGCAGCTACATGATTAATCAGCCAAGCCATTAATTTACCCCCAAATTCTTGAACCAATTCTTCGTTATAGTTTTCTTCCTCAAATCTACGGGCGTATTCTTCAACTTCTTGTTTAAAATTTTCATGGATTTCTTTGTGTTCTTCATAACCTGGAAAGTCAATTTTCTTTTGAAAAGCTTCTTCCGAATCAAAATGGATTACTACATACTCTTTCATAAATTCCAATGTTTCTTTCACAGTGTCAAGCTTGTCCTCCCAATTTTCGTCACTTCTGACAACCTTTAAAAAATTACCGACACGCTCAAATAATTCTTTATGTTGACGATCAATTTCTTCTACCCCAATTTTGTACTTATCTTTCCAGAGCATTTTTTTCACTCCTTTACATGCTTTTTAGCTAAATAGTTGCTCCGATATTCCCAGTTGTTTGAGATACTTGTGAGCAATTTCCATCCTAACCGTCATTAATGGGTCAACTACTTGGCAAATCTTAACATCTCCCACTAAACTAAGCAAACTAACAGCATCTTCTAACTCTAAATCTGAGTATTCACGGATGAAATGTGTAGTTTTAGAAGTGACTTGTTTTACTGATTCATCCAAGGTTTTTTCACTGTGGACTACTATTAAGTTTTCATTATTGATGATCATGGGTAGTGGCAATTTAGCACTTTGTCCCGAGAGAACTTCTATTTGTAAGGTGACTTTTCCGGCTACCTCTAAACCAGTCATAGAGACTTCTCCATCAGCCATAACAGCGTGTAAGTCACCTAAGGCAAGTAATCCTCCTTGGTGGTGAACAGGTAAATATATAGTAGATCCTGCTATGACTTCTTGACAATCCATATTTCCACCGTGTTCACCTGGTGTACCGCAGGGAATAGCCTGATCCCCCTCTGGAGCGGTTCCAATTACACCTATCATAGGTTTAATGGGGATTTCTATATTATCATTGAAAATAGCTTTATTATCTTTGATAGGGATAATTTTAGTAGTTTCTTTGGTGATCTCATCTTCAATAGTACCAAATCCCGGTGCGGTAACCATGACACCGTAATCAGCTACAGAAATATCTTCGATTTTGATTTTTAAAACATCTCCTGGCTGGGCTCCTTTTATAGAGATTGGTCCAGTAGCAGGATTGATCATTTCCCATCCAATTGTAGTAAATTTATCTTTTGTACTTCTTATTTGATCGGAAAAACAATCATAAGTATCAAAAGTTACCCTTTGGCCGGGTTCTATTTCGGCAATAGATTGATTTGCACCACTGAGTTCATAAACTACATCTTGCTTGGAAATAAAATTCATAATAGTCAACTCCTTTTCTGTGTTTAAGTTAGATTTCTTCAGTACATTTTTAAACTCCTGCAAAGTACTGATTTCTACAGCCTTGATTTAGTGATTTTAAAATTGTAATATAAAAGAAGAGTAAATAACATTTAAAGCAGGGGGGATTTAAAATGCCAACTTATGATTTTAGATGTAATGGCTGTCAGATAAAATTCACACAAAGAGTCTCCTTTGAAAAAAAGGATCAAGTTCATTGCCCAGAATGTGGATCGCGGGATACCAAACAAATTTTTACCGGTTTAAATATAGGTAAAGGCAGTCAAGCTGGAGCAAGCTCTGGTAGTGCTTGTGGAACTTGTAGTGGTGGAAGTTGCTGTTAAAAAACACCCCTCTTTTATGATCACAAACAAAAAAGAGGGGCTTAGGAATTAAGTTTCTTCTGTTTTCATAGAATTGGTGATAATAATCGGGAAATAGATTCTTTAAATTTGGAAGATATTCCCCTTTGATTATACTGGTCTTCCGTTAATTCGCAAGAATTATCTAGATCTCTTAGAAAAATTTCATTAAGTCGTTGGGCCATTTGTGGATCATAGATAAAAGCATTGACTTCAAAATTTAATTTAAAACTTCTTACATCCATATTAGCAGTTCCTACAGATGCAATTTTTCCGTCAACTATAATTAACTTGCTGTGTAGAAAACCATGTTTATAAATAAATCCCCTAGCGCCAGTTTCTAGCATAAGGCCTAGATAAGCTCTATTGGCCCAAAATACAAAGGGATGATCTGGCTTATCAGGGATAGCAATTCTAACATCAACACCGGAATAGGCTGCTATTTGCAAAGCTTCCAGAATGCTTTCATCTGGAATAAAATACGGTGTTTGCAAGTAAATTGATTCCTTAGCAGAGTAGATCATTTTTAGTAAAAAAGCTTTAATCTCTTCGTGAGGGGAGTCAGGTCCACTTGCTACTATTTGAATACCTGAATTACCTTGATCAGAAATCTCTGGGAAAAATTCTCGATTCATCATGATATCTTCGTCTTCTTCCGTTGCGAAAATCCAATCTAGTAAAAACCTAACTTGAAGGGACTTAGCGGCATCGCCAGTAACTTTTAAGTGGGTATCCCGCCAATCATCAAAACGCTGGGAAATACCAAGATATTCTTTACCTATATTTGTACCGCCCACAAAAGCTGTTTTGCCATCTATAACAGCGATTTTTCTGTGATTTCTGTAATTAATATCTAAGATAAAAGGAAAAAATCGTGTTACAAGACCGCCTGCTTCTTCCAATTCGGAAAAGAAATCTTTTGGAAGTTTTCTACAACCCACACTATCATACAATACCCTAACTGTGACGCCTTGACGAGCTTTTTTGGTTAATTTGTTTACTATAGCTTTTCCCAATTCGTCGTTACGAATGATATAATAGCTAATGTGGATATGATGTTCGGCTGTTTCCATGACATTAAATAATTCTTTGAATTTTTCTTTTCCATGGGTATAAATCTGAACATCATTGTTATCGGTGTAGACGATTTCTTCTTTACCAAAATCAATTTGAAAGATATTGTTTGCCTGATGAGGCAAGCTTTTACCTTGATAATTGGGTGAGCCTTCAATTAATTGCTTATTTTTAATTAGATCTTTTTCAGTTTTGCGATCGAAAATTTTTCTTTTTCGCGGAGTAAGACCAATGAACAGATAAAGAATTAAACCGAGTATAGGAAATAAAACCAGGATTAAAACCCATGCCCAAGTGGCAGTAGGATTTTTTCTCTCGAAAAAGATTAAAGTTATTACTACAACAATATTTAATAGTGTGATTGTTGATAATATTAAAGGTATTAAGGTCACGCTTTCACCATCCTTTAGGAAAATACATGAATTGATCCGGATAAGGTGGTTTTAAATTTAGTTTAAGGAGTTGTTTTGATGATTTTAACTTGTAGGAATCAGTACCGATCCGAAAAACTCCTTGTCAATCAAAACCAATTAGATTACATAGAACAAGTAGTTAAATTTTATCAAAAAATCACTAATTATCAACCTACACCTCAAATCTCTTTACATGACATGGCGAATTCCATAGGCGTAAAAAATATCTTTGTTAAAGATGAATCTTCTAGATTAGGTTTGGATTCTTTTAAGGTCCTTGGCAGTTTGTATGCCGTTGCAAATATAATAGCCGAGTACCTGGGAGAAGACCTGTCTCAACTTGATGAACAGGAGCTACAAAGTCGTAAAGTAAAAGAACGGGTGGGTCACTTAACTTTTGTGACAGCCACTGATGGGAATCATGGTAAAGGATTGGCTTATGCCGCCAATTTTTTTGGGCATAATGCAGTTGTGTACTTACCTAAGGGTAGTGACAATGATAGAGTCAAGGCAGTTGAACAAGCCGGAGGTAAAGCTTATGTCACTGAAGCTAATTATGATGATACCGTAATCTTTGCTTCCCAAAAAGCCCAGGAAGAAGGTTGGATTTTAGTACAAGATACTGCCTTTGATTCTTACACTAAAATACCGGGCTGGATAATGGAAGGCTATTCAATGATAGCCAAGGAAATAGTGGATTATTTTAATGCTCAAGAATCAAGTCAATTCCCCACCCATCTGATTATTCAGGCAGGAGTTGGTTCTCTGGCGGGAGGGGTATTAGATTACCTGGTCAATAGATTAGGAGAACAAATTCCCAATATAATTGTGGTTGAACCGGAAAATGCCGCCTGTATGCTTAATTCGGCCTTGGAAGAAGGGGGTACAGCTAAAAGAATATTTGGTGACTTGGATACTATTATGACAGGTTTGTCTTGTGGTGCTCCTAATCCCTTAGGGTGGAAAGGAATAAAAGATGCAACTAATACATTCATATCAGTACCGGACTGGGTAGCAGCCAGAGGGCTTAGAATTTTACATAATCCTCATGGAAGGGATCCTATAGTGCAAGCTGGTTTTTCTGGAAGCCCTGGTATAGGATTGCTTTCATTATTTGAATTCGATCATTTTACTGGATTAAAGGATTGGTTGGAAATAGATGAAGAATCAGTAGTTTTAACTATAAATACTGAAAGTGTAACAGACCATGGTAATTACAAAAGTGTTATGTGGGATGGCCATCCTTGTACTCCGGTAAATGGAGATTTTGACTGGAAAGCGCTTTTATGATTTAGCTGTGTTAAAGTTGAATGTTGATAGTTGAACTCTTCAATTTCACATCAAATGTTTCGGGTTGGTCCATCTAAAACTCCCCAACAGTAGAATTAAAGCTTCCTGATCAGCTGCTCATCCTGGAGCATGATCAGCAAATAACATCCTGTTATTTGACTTTAATTCTACTGTTGGATCGTTAAGATGTAATATCAACCTTACACAAAATTCGTTCAATCGAAGAGTTCAACTATCAACAACGGAGTATAAAAGAGCCTTGATTTAAGCCTTAGTTTGGATATGGGGTGATCTTATGACAGAATCCAATATTTTATTGACTGGTAAACCCGGTATTGGAAAGACCACCGTGATTAAAAGAACTGTAGAACTTCTTTCATGTTCAAGTACTGGTTTTTATACCCGTGAAATTAAAAGGGGTGATCCCCGGGTTGGATTTGAAATAATATCTTTACAAACTGGAGAGAGATTACCTTTAGCTCATACTGATTTTACCACTGCTGAAGATAGAGTAGGAAAATACGGTGTAAAAGCTGAAAACCTGCTTGGATTCTTAAAGGAAATTAATGAAGCTATGACTAGTAACAAACCTCAATGCCTGGTGATAGATGAAATTGGAAAAATGGAATTTTTCACTCCCGGTTTTCATGAAACCGTGGATAAAGCTTTTCAAAGTTCTTATCCCTTGTTGGCAACTATTATGAAAAAGTCTCATAAATTCTGTGATTATTTGAAAAACAGAGGTGATACTGATGTTATTGAGGTTACGGAGAATAACAGGGATGACTTACCAGAAAAGTTAGCAAAACGTATAGAAGAGCAATTATAAAATCTAGGAGGTGTTTTTATGCGGATAGGATTAATCAGTGATACTCATGGCAGTTTAAAAGCCTGGAATCAAGCTATGGAACTATTTCAAGATTGTCAGGTAATTTTACACGGAGGAGATATTTTATACCATGGTCCTCGAAATCCTTTACCAGAAGGGTACGATCCTAAGGAATTGGCCAATGAATTAAATAATTTAGGTAAGAGTTTATTTATGGTCGGCGGAAATTGTGATGCAGAAGTTGATAACATGGTACTTAACCATCCTGTATTAACTCCCTATTTTTATACCAGTCTCGAAGGACTTAACATCTTAGTTTTGCATGGTCATAAATATAGTCAAGAAGAGCTATTTCAACTGGGTAAAAGATACCAAGCTGACATGATCATGGTAGGCCATACTCATATACCACAAATCAAACACCAAGATGATTTAATCTTAATTAACCCTGGTTCCCCGTCTTTACCCAAGGGTGAAGACAAAGTTCCTGCTGTTGGTATTTTAGATACAACCGAGAAAACAGTGGAGATCAAGGACCTTAGAAATACTAATACTTTAATATCAAGTAGTTGGTAACAGGTTCTGACCGTATTGTATAATGAGAAGCGAAGAAAGTAACTATTACAAGGGCATAGTAATTACTACAGGAGTGGTGATGGGCGTGAGTACTAATAGTAACGGAGCCCAAATTAATTTTGAAATTATTCAAGACAGAGAACAATTACCAAGGAAAATTTTTGATACTATAGATCGGCTTAAACAAAATAGAGGGTTTTTTGTTTTTAACCATGAAAATTTTGATACAAAGGATGATTATCTCGTAATTTTTTCTGGCAAACGTAAAACAGGCGGTTATAGTATCCAAGTTGACAGTGTTAAACTTACAGGAAAAACAGTTGAAGTAATAGTTTCTGAAAAGGTACCAGGCGATGATGAAATAACCATTCAGGCTTTGACTTACCCACACGTAATTACCAAGCTGGAGTACAAAGTCGAGGTAGAAAATCATAAGGTGATAACAGATCAAGGTGAAGAATTATCTAAATTATACTGAAGACAACTGATCAATCATATCATTATCGTTTTCACATCATTTTCGTTTTTGACATTAGAAAGTCGCAGGTTTTTCAAACTGCGATAAACAGTTATTTAATTAAATAGCGTATAATCTGTTAGTTCTATAAAGATATGGCAGTTTCTCATTTTTATAAAGAGAACTGCCATTTTTTAATGTAAATAATTAGTGATTTGTAATGAACTTTTTTTACCCTGATTTACAAATTCAGGGTTTTCCCTGAAAGGTGATAAATGTATTTAACTAGAAGAAAACTCATAAAATTTAGTGAATATTCACAAAACAATGGTTTTAACAACCTTTTCTCGAGACGGAGGTGAATTATTTGACTTTAAAAAAATTGCTCAATAAAGAAATAAAGCGAAGGACATTCCTAGCAGTTACCGGTGCAGCAGGGGCTGGTATAGCAATTGGACACGGATTGGCTAAACCGCCAGAAGAGGCAGAAGCCGAGGAAAAAGAAAAAGTAAAAGAAGTGTACGAGATGAGTAATCGGATCGGTGAAGTTGATGATTATGTAGAAGGCCAGTGGATACCTACAGGGTGTTCTGGTTGTACTTCTTGGTGCAGTAAAGAAGCTAATGTGGTTAATGGACGTGTAATTAAAGTTAGAGGAAACAAGAACTCTAAAGTAAATGGTGAAGTCAGTTGTCCCAGGGCCCATCTTTCATTACAACAACTTTACGATCCAGATAGGATAAAACAACCTATGAAACGGACAAATCCTGACAAAGGAAGAGATGTTGATCCCGATTTTGTCCCCATCTCCTGGGATGAAGCTATGGAAGAAATAGCTGACAAGATTTTGGAATTGAGAGAACAGGACGAGAACCATAAAATAGCTGTGCAAAGAGGAAGATATACCCAGTTGAGAGATATAATTTACAGCCATGTTCCTGCCATATTGGGGACTCCTAATAATATTTCACATAGTTCCATCTGTGCTGAAGCCGAAAAATTTGGTCCCTACTATACTGAAGGATACTGGAATTATCGAGATTTTGACGTGCTCAACAGTGAGTATATTATTCTTTGGGGAGCAGACCCTATTGCTTCTAACAGGCAAATTTCTTATTATCTGGGAGTTTGGCCTGATGTTTTAGACAAAGCAAAAGTTGCTGTGATTGAGCCACGATTGTCAGCTAGTGCTACTAAAGCTCATGAGTGGTTACCGGTTAAACCGGCTGAAGACGGTGCTCTAGCCGTGGCAATGGCCCATGTAATATTAACTCAAGGGCTTTGGAACAAAGAATTTGTTGGAGATTTTCACGATGGTGAAAATAGATTTATACCTGGAAAAACTGTAGATGAAGAAACTTTTGAAGAAAATTACACTCACGGGTTAGTTAAATGGTGGAATTTAGAATTGAAAGATAGGACACCAGAATGGGCTGAAGCTCGTTCAGGTGTGCCAAGGTCTCAAATCATACGGGTTGCAACTGAATTTGCAGAAAAAGCTCCCAAGGCATTGGTCTGGATGGGTGGAGGACCTGTTATGCAAGTACGAGGTGGATATACCTCCATGGCAATTTCAGCACTAAATGGCCTTGTGGGCTCTGTTGATAGTGAAGGTGGCACTTTAAGAGGTGCAGGTGTACCTAGAAAGAGTTATCCTGCACCTGATGAATATATGGATGAAAATGCTCAAGAAAAAATTAACTACCAAAAAATCGATCAAAGAGGATACTTAGAATTCCCAGCTTTGAAAGAAGGAAAACCTGGTAGCGGAGTTGTTACAAACCGAATGGCTGATGGTATTTTAAAAGAGGACCCTTATGATATTAAGATGATTATGGCTTATTGGAACAACTTTGCCTTTTCAGCACCTGAAGCCAGACGTTGGGAAGAGGCCTTGAAAAAAGTAGATTTTATTGTTCATATGGTGACTCACGAATCTGAAATGACTAGGTATGCCGACATAGTTCTACCGTCTACCCATCATATGTTTGAACAGTGGGGATTTTTAAACCAGAAAGGAAATAAACATACCCACTTATGGTTAGCTAGACCAATGATAGAACGGTTTTTCGATGTAAAAGACCCTGAAGCTGAAGTGCAGTGGTTATTGGCTGAGAAACTAGCTGAAAAAGGCTTTGATAAGCTTTTAGAACACTTTAAAAACTTTAAAGATCCTGAAACAGAAAAAGAACCAACTAATGAAATAGAGTTTGCTGAATACGCAACTAAATTGACCTTACAGCCAATTTGGGATCCTAATGAGTATGAAAGTGGAGATCAGTTTGATGGCTGGGAAGACTTTAAAGCTGTTGGGGTATGGAATTCGGATGAATATAAATATAAACAGTACTGGGACAATTTTGGAACCAAGACTGATAAATATGAATTTTATAGTGAAACTTTAAAGGACGCTTTAGAAAAGCATGCAGCCAATCACAATCTTACAGTCGATGAGGTTCTCGAAGCATGTAAATACGAAGCTGAAGGAGAAGTGGCTTTTATCCCTCATTATGACCCCCCCTTTGTGCACGGTCAGAAAGAAGAATATCCCTTTATGTTTGTAGATTTTAAAAATAGGCTGAACAGAGAAGGACGTTCAGCAAATTGTTATTGGTATCATGAATTTAATGATATCAATCCAGGTTTAGAGAAGGAAAAAGATGTGGCTTTATTAAATCCAAAGGATGCCGATGAATATGGCATAAAAACTGATGATAAGATTATTATAAAATCACCTGTAGGAGAAATAGAATGTTATGCAAAATTATGGGAAGGAATACCTCCAGGAGTTGTTGCTAAAGCTTACGGCCAAGGACATTGGGCTTATGGACGAGTAGCCAGTGAAAATTTTGACAGAGGAATTCCCCGTGGGGGGAATAATAATGAAATTTTAGTTGCGGATTATGAAAGGCTTAGCGGAAGTACGGCTTTTTATTCCCATACCAGAGTGAGGGTAGAAAAATCTTAAGATCGTCCAATTATTTGAATTAGTTATAAATAATTAATTTAGGGAGAAAATTGTCTCTCTGTTTGACTTAGGAGGTGTTTACTGTTGACTAAATATGCTATGGTTATCGACTTGCACCGATGTACAGGTTGTGGTGCATGTGCTATTACGTGTAAAATAGAAAACAATGTCCCTAGAGGATTTCGCTGGGCTGATTATATTCATGAAACAAAAGGAGAATTTCCCAATGTAACGTATACTTATATTCCCACCTTGTGTAACCATTGTGATCACGCTCCCTGTGTGGAAGTATGTCCAACAGATCCTAAAGCTATGTATAAGACGGAACACGGCTTGACCTTGCACGATTCAAAAGAATGTATTGGGTGCCGTCAATGTGAAGATGCTTGTCCCTATGGTGTAGTATACTTTAATAGCGAGAAAGCTCATGAATTTTGGAGAGATGGAAAGGCTCAAGAAGTTGTTAATAAAATAAGTAAAGAAAATGACGTTATTCCTCCTTACTATAATCCTAATAGAGCCAGAACTTATGCTGGGATACGCCCTCCAGATATTGTAGAAAAGTGCACATTTTGTGATCATCTCATAATAGAAGGGAAATTACCTTATTGTGTAGAACAATGCCCTTCCGGTGCAAGGTATTTTGGTGACAAAGAAGATGAGAATGATTTAGTAAATCAAATGCTAAAAGAATATATGAGCAAACGGTTAAAAGAATATAAAGGAACTGAACCCAATGTATATTACATTAGAGATTACAATAAAAATGCTTAACAGTTATCCAAAAAAATAATAAAATAATGAAGTGAAAAAGAACTGTTTACAAAGGGGCGATAGTATATCATGACAATGCAAGAAGAAAATTCTTTGGCAAGATGGGCATTTTACGACTTTTTTAGTAAAGCTTTATATGAACCGGAAGAAGATATGTTAAAACCTCAATTTTGTAAATTGATCCAAGAAGCTAACCAAGCTTTTCCCGCAGTTGAATTTTCTTTGATTGATAAATTTTGCAAAATAATTGATGAGCAAGATGGTCTACAAGAATTACTAGTCGAATATAGTAAATTATTTGTAGGGCCTTCTAAGTTGCTGGCACCGCCCTATGAATCTTACTATCGCGATAGAGGAAGAGTTATGGGCGAAAGTACAATGAATGTAAAAAAGTTTTACCAACAAGCAGGTATGGAAGTGCTACAGGAGATCAAAGAGCCACAAGATCATATTGCCATTGAGATGAACTTTTTAGCCCAGTTGTATCGAATTCAAACACAATTGTTAAATTCAGGAGATAATGATAAAGCAGACCAAATTTTAACTCTGGCAAAAGATTTTTATTTAAAACATCCGGCAACTTGGATCGATCAATTCACATACTTAGTCAAATCAGAAACTAAACATAGTTTCTATTATTGTGTCGCAGAAATTTTAGAGTTATTTCACAAATATGAAATGAATTACTACAAAACAACCGTCTTCAGTTGCTGAAGGCGGTTGTTAACTATTGAAAGGGGATCAAAATGATTTCACCAGAAGAAGCATGTCAGAAGATTTATAATTTAATGCCTGATAGAAACATAGAAAGTGTATCTCTGTTAAGTTGTGTGGAAAGTTGCATATCAGAGAACATAATTGCTCAAGAAGACGTCCCTTCTTTTTGTAGATCACCATATGATGGATACGCATTTAATTCTGAAGCTACCCGTAATGTTACTTCTACTAACCCGGTAGAAATCGATATAATTGATACAGTACCTGCAGGAAAAAATTTTGAATACTTTAATAACTTGGAAGATGCAGATCTAAATTCACCTTCCAAACCAAAATTAAATGACCGGAAAAAACAAGATTGGAAACAAACAGGCATGAAAGTCATGACAGGGGGTATGATTCCTGATATATACGACGCTGTTCTGCCCTGGGAACAAGTAGGAATTAAAGATAAAGAGCAAAAGATTTTAATCAATAAAGAAATACCCTCTCAACACAATATCATTCCCAAAGGTGAAGACATAAAAAAAGGAGAACTAGTAATTAAGGAAGGAGAGAAGTTAACCCCTTATCATATTGGGGTTTTAGCATCTCTAGGGTTTACTCATCCTAGAGTGTATGCACCGTACAAAATAGGAATATTAGTTACGGGGACAGAGCTAGTTAATCCAGAAAATGACATAAGCCCAGGAAAGATTAGAAGTAGTAATAACTTTTCCCTTGGTGCTACTTTGCAGTGTATGGGACATGAAGTTCTAGACTTTGGAATTGTTGGTGACAGTAAGAAAAAATTGGCCGAAAAAATTGAAGAAGCTGTTAGTAAAGTTGATATTTTACTTACTACCGGAGGGGTTTCGAGGGGAGATTATGACTTTGTTCCTTATGTATTGGAGGAGATGAAAGCAAAAAGATTATTTTGGAGAGTGAAAATGAAACCCGGCACTCCATTGCATGTTTCACAATATCAAGGAACTCCCGTAATATCATTATCAGGTAACCCGGCAGCATCCATGGCATCTTTTCATTTATTGCTAGCACCGGCTCTTCAAAATAATGGCAAACGACAAACTGCTACTAGTCTTAAAGAGCGTAGCCATGCTTCTTTCCTTGCAAAGGATATTAAAAAGAAAACCTCTTCATTATGGAGATTTGTTCGAGGTAAAGCATGGATAGGAAATGATGGAGTATTTTATAGTACTCCTATTGCCAAGGAAAAGCCTAATATGTTGAAGACTATGATTTGGGCCAATGGATATATAGTTGTTCCCCCGGATAGCCAGGCGATAAGGGCCGGTGATAAAGTTAATTTTATCCCAATAGATAAGTGAAGTGATGTGAAATGATATGGCAGAGATTAATTTGGAAAAAATTAATTCATGGAACTGTTCCTAGAATTAATCCTGGAAAATGTATTAATAAAAAAGTCAATATCAAAAATTGTAATAAATGTGCTAGCATTTGCCCTAGAGAGGCTATTTCCATTCAAGGTGCATTCCCTAGTATACTTCGAAAGAATTGTATTGGATGTCATATCTGTGTACGACAGTGTCCTAACGGGGCAATATATCAGACAGATTTTGATTATTATAGGAAATACAGGGAGATTTTACATTTAAAAGAACCCATCTTAGGTTGTTACTATCACACGAGTCAATGTAATATAGTGTTTCCGTGTTTGTATTCGATAAACATGGATTTTCTCCATGCCATATTTCTAAACAGTGCAGTTCAAGGCTCGAATTTATATTTTTATCTGGAAAAGTGTCCTCAATGCGAAATTTTTTCAAATTATCCTGTGTTTTTGGAAACCGTCAAAAAAGCTTTTTATTTAGCTGAACAATTAGGGCAAGAACCAAGAGTTGCAGCAATTAATCAAAAAAACACTCAACAATTTCCAAATTCAAAATCGGAAACAAACTTTATGTCAAGGAGGGAACTATTCAATTTAATTCGAGATGAGACTTTAAACAATATGAGAGGTGTTACCAGAGAACTCTTATTTGATGATATCAATGACTTAACCACATGTCGTAGTTTATTACTTAAGGAGTGGTTAAGAAAATATCAAAGCCAATTCCTTAAAGGAAAACCAAGACCGGGTTTTGGCAGTTTAAAGATAAGTCCTGATTGCTATGGCTGTGGCTTGTGCGCAAAAAGCTGTGATTTTGGTGCACTGACTATTAATACCTGGGGTTCAGGAGAATCAAAACAAATAGTAATACAACACAGTCCTTGGAAGTGTTTTGATTGTGGTATTTGCAAACTAGCTTGCCCTGTTGATGCCATAAAGAAAACTAAATTCACTGGTAAAATTAAGCAAATGCTTACAAAGCAGACTTTAAAAAGCCTGCTTGCCAGGAGATGCAGTCAATGTCATCGAATAACTATGAAAGACCAAGAACTGTCTATAACAGACAAATTTGTTTGTAATCCCTGTTTGAAAAAATCCGAAATAGAATTTTAATAAAAAATTTTGCTAAAGAATTTTAATAAAGAAGTAAGATAAAGATTAAATTCTATCTAGCTTCACTCGGTACTGATTATATTATTTCTCATTGCATATCGGACTAGCTCGGATCTGCGGTTAAGGCCTAATTTTTCTTTTATTCTTGCAATATGGGTTTCCACCGTTTTTATGCTTATATATAATTTCTCGGCAATTTCTTTATTGGTATATCCTAAGGCTATTAGCTGCAATACTTCCTTTTCCCTGTCGCTGAGATCATAGTTTTTTTCTGTACCGCTCTGTTTATCTGGGTTTCGATAATAGTCGATTAATAATTTAGTAAAAGTTTTATCTACAATAACTTCTCCTTGATAAACTGACCTGATGGCTGAAATCAATTCGTCATCAGCTGCTTTTTTTAAAATATACCCATCTCCTCCTGCTTCAACCACTCTTTTGAAATAAGCTTCATCTTCGTGCATTGTCAGTGCCAAAACTCGGGCACTACAAGATTCTTTGAGTTCTTTGATTATTTCATGACCCTGTTTATCTGGGAGTGACAGATCCAGTAATACTACATCGGGACATTTTTCCTTGCATGTATCTAAAGCTTCTTTGGCAGTACCAACTTGCCCACATACCTCCATATCATCTTGGGAATTTAAAAGCATACTCAATCCTTTTCCAAGTACGGCATGATCATCAACTACTAGTACCGAAATAGTCATGGTTTGATGTTTCCTCCTTTGCTAAATTAATCTTTAAATAAACGGCAGTACCATCTCCGGGAGTGCTTTCAATCGCCAAATGTCCCCCAATTAATTCTGCTCTTTCTTCCATTCCAAATATTCCAAGTCCCCGCGTTTCATTTTGTTTATAATTATCAGAAAACTGTTCCAGGTCAAATCCTTTCCCATCATCTTCAATAATAACTATTAACTGAGAAGAAATGGTCTTGACAATCACATCAATTTTACTAGCATCAGCGTGTTTGATAGAGTTATTGACAGATTCTTGGACTATCCGATAAATATTAGTAGAAATTTCTGGCTCTAATTTTAATCCTTGATCTGCTTGAAACCAAAATTCGGTAGATACTCCAGTCCTTCCTTGTATTTCTTTGAGATATTTTTCTAGGGCATAGTCTAATCCCAAATCATCTAACACACTAGGACGCAGATCCCTGGCCAAACTTTTGATTTCATCAATTACATCTCCAGTAAGTTCTCTTAGTTCTTCAGACATTCTTTTAGCTTCTTCTAAATCGTTTGTTTCGCTGATTTGTTTTAACGCTAACTTTAAAGTAGTCAAAGATTGTCCGGTTCCATCATGAAGCTCCCTTGATATTTTTTTCCGCTCTTCTTCCTGGGCGGACATCATTTTGTTTAACAATTTTTTTCTCATCTCTTCTTTTTTTTCAAGTTGGACCCAACAACTCTCATTATTTTCTCGTAAAGATTTAAGTCCTTCAATCATTTTCTTAAAAGATAGGGATAGCTTGCCAATTTCATCATTTGTTACCACCAGGGGGATACCATGTAAATGACCCTTTGCTACTTGTTCAGTGGCTGAAACTAGTCGATATATTGGATTGATTATTATAAGAGATAATAAATAAGCTGTAATCAAACCAACTATAGAAACTATCAAAACTGTTAACCAAATATTGCTACAAATTTGATGAACTAACTGATCGATTTCACTAGTAGACATTCCCAGGCGAACAGTACCAATTCTACCCTCAAATATTGGTACTGCAATGTCATAGACTAGTCCATGTTCAGTATTTAAAGGTTGAATATTATATTCCTCATTTTCCTCAACAGTATTTACTTGCTTCAAATTGTCTGGTAATTCATTGGCAAAAGAACTGATTTCTACAGTTCCTCCCGCCCCTTCTATAAATAAATATTCAACATCTGAATTATTATCCATAGTTTCGGATACCAGTTGATGTAATCTATAACGGTCGTTAGTTAATAAATAATTTTCACTTCTAGTGCTAACATTTTTAGCTATGGAAATTCCATGGCGTTGCAAGTACTCGTTTAATGCACTTGAGGTAGTTGACCTGACTTGAACTACAGTCCAAATCCCAAGCATTAATACAATTATAACTACAATAGCTATTATTTTCTCTTTAATACCAATTTTATTTTTAATTTTATTTATCATAACCTACCACCTCGGCCATATCTCTGATGGAGTCATAGCTACTATCTTGAGCGGGCTCAAACTGCTCAATTCCCAATTGCTCCAATATATATTGACCATTAGAAGTTTCATGTAATTCCAAGAAAAAGTTTTTAATATCTTCTTTTAATGAAGTTTTTAATTTGGGACTAGCCACAACAGGTGAGATTTCAAAAGCAGGTGAAGTATGAATTATTTCCACATTTTCAAATCTAGCTGGATCTTTAGTATACAAGTAGTCATATACAAGACTATCAACAGCAGCGGCATCCACAACCCCTTCTATCACACTATCTACAGAATTATTGTGGCTATATGTGAAATAACTGTGTTCAAAAAAATCCTGGGGACTTTGTCCTTGTTGTTTTAGTAAATATGCAGGATATAGTTTGCCTGCATTAGATAGGGGATCTGTAAAAGCAAAAGTTTTATTCTCCAATTGATTAAAAGCATCTATATTAAGCTCTTTTCTTGCTAGAATTACAGATCTATATGTGGTGGTTCCATTTATCTCAGGTACGACCAATAATGGCACTCCATGGCTATCTTGTAATTGAATGTAAGAATAAGAACAAATGAATGCTATATCGATGTTACCATGGCGTATTAATTCATTCATTTCTGAATGGGTACGAGTTTGATGGATTTTAACTTCCATCCCTAGCTGATCTTCTAAATGGTCTAATAGTTCTTTATAGTAATAAAGGGATTCACGACCTGCTGTTATTGCTCCCAGGCCAACTCTTAATAAATGAGAGTCATTGTCTCTCTCTTTGTTAAATTCTTTTGTATCTTGGGAAGTTATTTCTTGAAATTCGGAAGGGTTCTGATCCTTTGATGTTAGATTCACTTTAGGATACTGCTGTAATTGATAATTTTCGTAAAAAGGTAAGAAAATTCCAACAATTACTGTGATGGATAATAAGAGACCTACTCCGAAAAACACCTTTTTTTGAAAGCCAGGCAATCCGATACCCCCTACTCTAATATCAGTAGATAAATGATAATTTATCCTCACTTAAAGTGTTAAATATATTTTACTATAAACCCTTACATATTTAAATTTGTTGTATTTTTATTATTACATACTTGCACTAGTCAACTCTAGAGGGTAAACCATTAAAGGGTGTAAGGGTATTCCCTGATATTTACCTATTTTTAAAAAAAGCAAAGGAGTTAAAGCAAATTACAAAGAATAGTTGAATAAAGTTATAAGGAAAGTTAATAAGGATTGTCGTAACAAGCCGCAAGCACATTATAAAAGGGTGTTGTGAGCCCATTCAGATTCATTGATCCTAAGCAAGGAAGGATAGGACTCCTTATGAAAATGGGAGAGGGGTGTGATTTTAATGGTTCTTAAAACTTTCCGGAGGTATTGGCTGCTATGGCATTCCTTGTAGAGGAAAGGATTCTGTATCACCTATTTAGCGGATCGGCAATTTTTGCCGCTGTTTATATGGTTACATGTATGGTAACATCACCATATACCAAGATGGGTAATTTGATTTTTGGATAGGTTGTGGTGTATTTACTGGGATATTTAGGATGCTTGGTTCAGCTCCTGAGGGAGTGACTTATGCCGTCCTCCTAATGAATGCAACAGTACCTTTTATTAATAAATACACCAGACCGAAAATATACGGGGAGGTGTCTATAAATGAAAAATGATATGATTAGGCTTGCAGGTGTTTTGATGATTATAGCAGCCTTATCCGCTGCTTTGCTTGGTTTTTCCAATGAATTTACGTCACCAATAATAGCAGAGCGCCATAGAGAAACAATGGAAACCAAAATGTTTGAATACTTTCCAGAAGCTAATGAATTTGAAATTGAAGATGTGAATGGTGAAGAGTATTACGTTGTGCTAGACGAGGAAGACGTACTAGGTGTTGCAGGTATAGTTGAACCAGGAGGATATGGAGGAGTAATAGAAATGATGGTGGCTATGGACGTAGCAGGTACAGTTACTGGAATCGAAATTTTATCACACAGTGAAACTCCTGGAATTTCCGATGAAATAGAAGATTCTGAATGGCAAGAACAATTTGTAGGTTTAACTATATTTGACGATATTCAACTCGCCCAGGATGTAGAAGCGGTTTCAGGGGCTACAGCCAGCAGTGAAGGTGTGACTGAAGGTGTTAGAAAGGGAATTGAAGCCATAGCTGTGAACTACTTCCAGAGAGACCCAGAAGATTTTCCGGAAATCAAAGAAGCTCCAGCACAGTTAGAAGATGGTGTGTTTGAAGGGGAAGGGTTTGGAACCGAACCAGGTATAGAAGTAGAAGTAAATGTTTCTAATGGAGAAATTATTGATATAGAGCTGATAGATCATAATGAATCAGAAACTTATATGGAAATGGCTTGGGAAGAAGTGCCTGAACAAATCATTGAAGAAAACTCACCTAAAGTGGATACAGTTTCTAGAGCCACCCAATCAAGTCTTGGCATTATGGAAGCAGTCCAAAATGCTATCGTAGGTCTAGAACAAGAACCTGGTGAGCTACAAGACGGCACTTATCAAGGGGAAGGCTCTGGACACTCTCCGGGTGTTATTGTAGAAGTAGCTGTTTCTGATGGAGAAATTACCGATATGGAATTAATAGAGCATGACGATTCCTCAGATATAATGGAATCAGCCTGGGAAGGAATGCAAGAAAGGATTCTTGATAGTCAATCAACAGATGATGTGGATACTGTTTCAGGAGCAACTCAATCTAGTTATGGAATTATAGAAGCCGTGGAAGAAGCACTTCAGGAAGCAGAAGCTTCTCCTGTAGAGGTAGCTGATGGTGTTTATAGAGGAGAAGCAAGTGGTAGAAATCCTGGTATTGAAATAGAAGTAACAATTTTAGATGGCGAGATCTCTCAGTTGGAACTGATCGATCACGAAGAATCTTCAGATATGATGAATCCTGCATGGGAAACACTTAAAGAAGATATTTTAGACAATCAATCAACAGATGTAGATGTAGTATCAGGTGCTACCCAATCAAGTAATGGCATAATAAAAGCAGTTGAAAATGCCCTTGACGAAGAATCTTTAGTAGAAGATGTTGACGAAAAACTTGAAGAAGAGCTTGACGAAGACACAGAAAAAGACACAGAAAAAACTGAAGAAGTTGGAGATTTATCCGATGGAAGTTTTACAGGTTCTGCAGTTGGCTATAGCGGTGATGATATAGAAATAGAAGTAACTGTGGAAAACGAGTCAATAGTAGATATTGAATTGTTAGATCACCAGGACACTGAAGATATTATGGAAAAAGCTTGGAATGAGCTTCCCGATAGAATTATCGATGCCCAATCTTTAGATGTTGATACTGTATCTGGGGCAACCTATTCTAGTGAAGGTATCTTAGAAGCCGTGGATGAAGCTTTAGAGAAGGCTAGTGAATAAATATTCAGTTCCTACCGATGCTCTTTTGAGTTTGTTCGGTAGGAACTGTATATTTAAATTAAGATAGTTTTTTGGAGGGAGTTAAGCTACTTTTGTAACCTTAGTTGATATGCTTTTAGAAGCTTACAGCCCAGCTTTGCAAAAATCCCGAGGGATTTTTGTCCCTTTAATAGTTACAAATTGTCTAATTTTAGAGCGATCAGAAGCTTTTGCTTCCAAGAAAAAATCAGTTCATCTCTTGGTGATGCTTGCTTCAGTACCTTTTATCATAGCAGGTGTACTTTCTATTGCCTTTACGGGCTTTTTAGGGGTAATTTTAGTATTAAACCCTGACAGTATTTTAAAAAAAACTAGGGGTTTACCCCTTTAGCAGATTAAATACTTCCCCCGATTGTAAAAAGTGTGATTTATGAGAAAATTTAAATAAGAAAACATACTAAATCCAAGGGGGATTTTGGCTATGAGTAGAAACGGAAACTATCTTTTGGTGATGGATTGCCATAGTAAGGAAGACTTCGATGGTATGCGTTGGATCGATGCTAAAGAATTAGGGCGAATTAAAGAAAAAGCTCAAAAGGGGAAAATGAAGATAGATTGTAAGGAATGTAATTTAAAAATTGAAGATTCTAATGGTGAATTAGTTTTCAGTTATTGCAGTATTTAATTTAAATTTAATTAGACTTCTCCCTTATTAGAAGTTCGGTAGAGTAGAGCCTGATCATAGGCTCTTTTTTTTGTGCTATTTATTGACAAATAAAAGGACATTTTGACATTCTATAGAATTTAATAACAACCAGCTTATGTTTAGACAATATCCAATTGTTGCAGATTGAGGGGAGGGGTCAGATTGGAAAAGTTCAAAAAAGAGTTACGACGACTTCCTGACATATCTAAGGAGTCTGTTCAAGAATATGAAACACAACAAAATGCCATTGTGAATAAAGTTATGGAAATATTAGATAATGAAAAAAATTTAAAGGCCTTGACAAACAATTATCCTGAGAATTTTTTATATTACAATCAAGATAACTTATCAAAATTATGGTTATCAGCTATTTATAATAATAAATTTGAGTTAGCTATTCCTTATTTATGCTGGTATTACAGAGCTTATAGTTATGGGGGTTTTTCTGAAGATTTTTTTCGATTGGAATTACAAGCATGGATTGCCGCCACTCAGGAACTGCTCTCGTCTTCAGCACTGAAAGAGTTAATGCCTTTTTATCAATGGCTAACAGATCAACAAGGAAATTTAATAAAACTTGCTAATTCCCAAACCAAATCAGTTTTTAAGATTCCAGCCTGGTGGAAACGAGTGGAGACATCTTTTTTCTCATCATTGATGCAGGGAGATTTAGACCGTTGCCTTGAGATAACAAAAAGACATGTGACTGCAAAAGAAATAATACCTGAATTCTATATGAATGTATTGCGCCCTGTTATGTACAAAATAGGATATTATTGGGAAATGGGAGATATTAATATGATACACGAACAACACGCTACTTCCATTGTTATTAAAGTAAGGCATTATCTTTACAATCAGTATTTGTCATCAACAGAAAAGGATAAAGGGAAAGTAGTATTTACAACTGCCGCCTCTGATTCAAGCCAACTGGGTATGAAAATAGTGGGAGATTTATTAAGTCTTTACGGTTGGGATGTGAAGTATCTGGAGAACTTTACAGATAACCAATCAAAACATACTCTCGTTAACCAAATAAAAGAAATTAATCCTGATCTTATTGGGATATCATTCTCAGTATCATTTAATTTAGTAGAGGTCCACAGATTAATATCAGAAATCAGAAAATCTGATACATTAAAAAATAATTATATTTTAATAGGTGGGAGAGTAATTAATGAATTTAAGGATATAAATCTGGCCTCTTTAGTAAATGCGGATAACCAAGCTGAGGGAGCTTATCAGGCTTTAAGAAAAACAGAACGCTGGTGCCAAAACAAATTATCAGTTCAAGAAACTAAATCAACAGTAAATTAGCTCCTTGTTTCAAAGGAGCTAATTTCAGACTGTAGACAAATGGCTAGCTAAAACTTGAATTTTAGGATAAATCAGGCCTGCTAGGTGTAGAAACCTGACTTAAAGTTTGACCAGCTTCGTCTTTTGTTTGGTTTTCAGTAGCTAAATCTCCTAAAGCTACCATTCCCACCAGTTTTCCATTTTCAATAACAGGTAATCGTCTAACTTGATACTTAGCCATGATATCTGCTGCTTCTTCAACAGAATTTTCAGGTGAACAACTAATGACGTCAGCTGTCATGGCTTCTTCACAAGGTACATTGACACTGTTTTCTAAAGCTACGTTTCTAATAGCAATATCTCTATCTGTTAACATGCCCACTACGTTTTCTCCGTCGTGTACTGATAAAACACCTATATTAGTTTCCCTCATGATTTGAGCAGCCCGACTGACATTTTCACCTTTGTCAACTGAAAAGATTTCAGAAGTCATTACATCTCTAACTTTCATTAAAACCCTCCTAATAGTTTTAGATTAAATCATTTATAGAATGTGCAGTTTATTAATAAATATAACCAGGCTAAGCTGTTAAAAAATTAAAATATATGGAAGGGAATATTTTCTCTTATGGCGAATTTAATTATTGGGAAAATATAGTTAAATTGCATAATCTCTAAAAGGAGGAGCAATATGATTGATGAAGGAAGTAGAAAATCAGCTATCAAATTAGGTTTATCTTTAATGATTCTAGTTTTTACAACCGCTCCTGTATCTGGTCAAGACATAACAAATTTAGAAGAGTTGGATGGTTTAACTGCAGAAGACATGATTAATAGAGGAAAAGAACAGTTGCAAGCGGAAGAGACTCATACAATGAGCGGAGATGGATTAGCAACTATTTCATTGTCCACAAGATGCAGCTCAGATGCCTCTAATAACCACGAGATTCCCGATTTCGAGGTACCTTATCACGTAAAAACAAAAACTCAGTATGATCCCTTTAAATATTATAGCCAGTACGATATGGAAAATTATTTTCCCTTATTAGATTATTTTCCATTACTATCTAGCGGAAATTCTCTAGAGAGCTTTGGAATCCAAAAAGAAAGTGATGAAATGTTATTAACGGATCAGAAATTGTATCAAAAATATAGAGGCGAGCAAGGCAAAAAATGGGTGGTTGGTGATCTAGCTTTAATGGATATGACAAATTCAATCAAATACTTTATAAGTATGGATCCGTTAACTTCGATAGAAATGTTCCAGGAGTATGATGGAGATGTTAATTTAATTGGTGAAAAAGATATTGATAATCAAGAATACTATGTTGTTGAAAGTAATTTCGATCCTGATACATATATGAATATGCTGGATGATTTTTTTGAATCCCCCGAGATTATTACAGATGAACATCAAATACCAACCGAATTTGAAGAAGAACTAAAAGATATGGAACAAGAACTTCAAGAACAATGGGAAGAAACCAAAGAAAATTTGCAAGTATCTTTAACTAGAACTAAGTATATAAATCAAGAAAACTTCACTATTGATAAGTTAAATTCTGAGATTGATTTTAATTTTACTGCTGAAGAAGAAATTCCGGATGAACTGATTGAGCTAGAAGTTGACTTAAACTTTGATACAGAATTATATATAGAGGATTATGGGCAAGAGTTGCATTTTTCTGATATAACAGAGAATCCCATTTCATATGAAGAATTACTCAATGAAATTATGTTTGAATAATACTCTGATTAATTACTCAATGAAATGTTATTAGCAGATGGCGTATAAATGGTGTATAAAATGTAAGGGTTATTCCAAAAGTTAAAATAAAGACTTTTGGGATAACCCTTTTTTTGTAATATAAAAGCTAGTTCATTGTATACTTTGATAATAGACAAATAAGATTTTATAGGGGTGAATTGTTTATATGAATGTATTCAATATTAAAAAAAACCATAAAATCATGCTCATTTTTCTTGTTTTAATAATGCTTAGTTTAATTATTACTTTTCTTCTCGGTCGGGATGACTTAAATGATGAAATCCATGATACGAAAAAAAATGAAGAAAAGCGAGATGGTGCTGACAAGGACTATACTGAGTTACCATCATGGCAAACTATTGACCCCCAAGACTTAGATTATGTGGTTGATCCCTATCAGACCTATACTTATGACCAAATGGAACAGGATTTGGACCAATTAAAAGAAAATTATGGTGATTTGTTAGAAGTTAGGACAATAGGAAAATCAGTCCTGGGGAAAGATTTATATGCAGTAAGGATAGGGAATGAGGACAACACAATTTTAGTGGAAGCCAGTCATCATGCCAGGGAATGGATCTCCACTAATTTAACAATGAAAAAATTGGATCGTTATGCTTATAAATACGTCCAAAACGAAAAGATAGGTGAGTTTAATATTAGAGAAATTCTGGACGATGTGGGAATTTGGTTTGTCCCAATGGTCAACCCTGATGGTGTAACATTACATCAAAAAGGGCTTGATGGGATTCCTGAAGAATATCATGACGAATTTGTAGACTATAATGTAGACTGGGCTGGAGAAGATTTTTATTTATGGAAAGCAAATATTAATGGAGTTGACTTAAATAGGCAGTATCCTGCGGATTGGGAAGACTCCGATTGTACTGGTGTTAGATTTGCTATGAATTATAAAGGAGAGGAACCTTTATCAGAACCTGAATCTCAAGCTCTATATGAGTTTACTAAAGAAACCAAACCTTTAAGTGCTATATCATATCACACTCGAGGGCAAGTGATTTTCTGGTATTACCATAACAAACATTTGGAAAGGGATCAGGAAATTGGTGATCAGCTCAGCGAATTAACAGGTTATACATTATATCCTCCTAGACCCGATTACAGAGGTGCAAATTTCAATGACTGGTTTATCCAAAAATTTGATAGGCCAGCTTATATTTTAGAATTAGTGCCTTTCACAGGTGACGAGGAAGATCGTGATTTGGATTATCTTAAGACTGAATGGAAAAATAATCGAGAGGTAGCGGTGTTTTTGGCAAAAGTTGCTAATAAAAAGTTAAAATAACAAAATGTTTCAGTAATAGTAATTTTTTAGAAGGAATCACCTAAAATAAGGTCGAATTTAACATTGGAGGTGATTCCATGAGACCTAAAGCCATAGCTATTTTAGTGATAGCAATCATCTTTTTAATTTTATTATTTCAAAATACTCATCAGGTCGAACTGCAGTTACTATTTTGGAAAATTGATGGCCCTTTAATACTACTAATTTTGCTATCCCTTGCCGGTGGATTTGTCATTGGTTATCTTACCAGGGCTTTGTTTACGATTTCAAGAAGAAATAAAATGTAATCAATTTAGCCTATTATAAAGGAGTGACTGATTGAATATTTAAGGCAATTAATCTTTTCAAAAACAAAAAGCCCCAGATAGTAACTACAATTCCCTGTTCTGGATCGGTTAATTCAATACTTTTTTGGATGTAAATCGTATAAGGATGGATTTCTTTTTTAACGAAACCGTCTTTAACAGCTGGTTCTTTAACCTGGACCTCAGGTTCTAAAGTACCACTGCATCAGCCACCACTGTTCCTAATTAATCTAATAGTCAAAGTTGTTATTCCTTTTTTATCTAAATATTTTTTTGCTTTATCGTCTATTTGTAAACGGTAATCACTCATCAAATACCTCCTAGCTTTACTTCTCCCAATACCCTTACGTGGGAGAGTATATTGTCCTGTATTATAATCATATTGACTACTGATGTCAATTGATATAATTACTATTAACGTACTTCCACAGCTGAATCAGTGTGCTTTCTTGCTAATGCTCATATTTAAAAAGCAGGATTTAGAATAAACTTTGCGGAAAACTCCCCTTTGAAGCATCACTTATCCTATTGCTTCATTGAGGGAGTTTTTTTCGGTATAATGAAATAATTGGATTTATGTACCCAAAAATTAAAATTCACTACGTATTGATTAGTAAAGGGTGAAGTATATGGAGAAAAAAGACATACAACTTTTACAAAAGGCTCAATCAGGTGATGAACAATCTAGAGAACTTTTAATAACATCATATACTTCATATATCCAGGAAATAGCTTCAGGGTATTGCAATCGTAAACTTGTATGGGAAAATGATGATGAATTAAGCATTGCACTTTTGGCACTGAATGAAGCTATTGACAGTTATGATCTCAACTCAAATAAAAAGTTTAAGAACTATTTGAGAATGGTTGTTAAAAGTCGCCTAGTTGATTATTTTAGAACTGAAAAACGGCATCACCATTTACCATTGAGTAATAATTTGGAAGAATCCAACACTGAATTAGATGAACCTCCTGATAACAAAATTGAAGATGAAGCTGCCTGGAAGCAATACCATCAACAAAAAGAGTTTCAAGAAAGAGTTGAAGAAATGAGTCAATTTGAATACGTATTACAAGAATATGGTTTATCTTTTCATGACCTCGAACAAGCATCTCCTAAACATCAAAAAACTAGGGATAAACTGGTTGAAGTGGCGAAATTAATTGCAGAGCGAGAAGATTTATTAAAATACATAAAAAAGAAGAAAAAATTACCATTAAAAAAGCTCATTTTGGAAACGGGAAATAGCAAGAAAGTGTTAAAACGAGGCAGAAAATATATTCTAGCTGTGACAATGATAATATCAGACGAGCGCTTTTCCTATTTGAGATCACTATTTTCATTACCCAACAAATCATCTGAAAAAGCTCAAAAAGTAACTGAAAGTGGCTCTCCTTTGAAAGGGGATGAAGATAATGTCAAAAATTAAGGCTGTAGTTATTAAAACAGAAAAAAATTATATGCATGTTGCTACTGAAGATCGCAGGTTCTTGCGGGTTCCTATTCCAGAAAAGGGAGTAGCCAAAGGTGAGGAAGTTTGGATTGATCCTGAGAATATTCAAGAAGATAAATTTATAGATACACGAAATAGTGTGCCACCGTCTATAAAAAACGTGGTTTCTATTGCAGCAATTTTTATGCTATTAATAATTTCTCCATTTCTCAGTGATTTATTTTTTGAATCTGATGAAGCTGTGGCTTATTTAAATGTGGATATAAATCCAGGTTTTGAGTTAGCAGTTAATTCTGATTACAAGGTTATCGAAGCAGTTCCGCTAAACGAAACAGCAAAAGATTTATTTCAAGAGATCCAGTTAGAAGATAAATATCTCACTAATTCAATGAGTAAATTGGTCAATACAGCTAGAGAAAAAGGTTATATTTATGACGAAATGGATAATTTAATAATGATCACATTGGTAAATGTGGATCAGGTTAATCAAAAAGACCTAACTTCTTCTAATTATCAAAATTTAAGAGATGAAATTTTAACCGGGGTGGAAGACACTGAAATTACAGCTAATATTGCATTAAGGGAAGGGACGATGGCTGAACTGAATCAGGCTAGAGAACAGGGAATAACTCTAAATGACTATAAGATAAAAGCAGAAGTTGCTCACACCTCAGAAGGCCAAGTTGAATCAACAAAAGAAAAGTCCCAGGAAGAAATAGATCGGGAAAAAATGATCACGGAGTTACGGGATGAGGGTAGATCTGTTGAAGAATTATACGATGAAGTGACTCAAATAGGTAAATCAACAACAGACACAAAAAAGCCAAGTCCCCCAGATCATACTCCACCAGGGCAAGATGAACAAAAACCCCCTGGCCAAAGAGAAGAACATCCAGGAAGATCTCCTGAAGAAAAACCTCCTGGCCAGGATGAAGAAAAACCTCCAGGTCAAGATGAGAACGGTCACCCTGGCCAAAGAGATGATGATCATCCGGGACAAAGAGACGAAATACCGCCAGGACAAACAGAAGATGGACCACCAGGACATGAGAATGATAGTCCTGGAACTGACGAGGGATATGACGACAAATCTCCTGGTCATTCTGAAGAGGGGCCACCAGGACAGCTAGAGCAAGAACCGCCGGGAGAACCCCCGGGACAGAACGATAATGGTCCCCCTGGGCAGCAGGACAACGGTCCTCCTGGACATCAGCAGGACAATGGACCACCCGGACATCAAGATGATAATCTTCCTGGAAAGCAGCATGAAAATGGTCCCCCTGGGCAAGGTGAATGATTGGCATATTAAAGTTTTTCTAGAAAATTTTATCATAGGGTCCCAAAATTTAAATTGACTTTCGTATAGCTTAATGAGAAGAAAGATAATAACAAGGAGGGACCATAATTATGAAAAAACTGTTGATTCTAGCTTTAGCCACTGTAATTTCCTTTGGAGGAATTTCCTATGCAGTAGCTGAACAACAAGATGATGGTACAGAATTACCACCACCTTTTCAGGGGGAAGATAAGGAAAATCTACCTCCAGGACAAAGGAAGAAGTTAGTTGATAATGAGGATGAAGATGTGCCACCAGGATTAAGGGACAAAGATGGATTACCTCCAGGCATCCAAAAGCGATTTGGTGACCGTATTGAAGAGGAAGTAAAGGACTTAGAATTAATTAGTGGAGAGGTAGTTGCGGTTGACGAAGACGATAACTATATCGACTTGTCAGCAGGAGAAAGTTATTTTTATCTAAAAGTATCCGAAGATTTTGTTGATGAGCTGGAAGAAGGGTATGTTTACAAGCAAGATGAAGATGAAGAAAAAATTGAAGAATTAGCAGACTTAAAAGACTTATATATAGAGGTAGCAGTTGATGAAGATTACGTTGTTTCAGAGATGAAAGATTTAGAAGAGAAAGAAGACGATGATGACGAAAAAACTGAAAAGTTTAAATTTGGCTTTATTTCGGATGTGAATGATGATGAAATTGATTTGTTTGTGAAAGAAACAGGGGAAGAAAAAACCTTTGATTTAGATGATGATGTGGCAGTTTATGGTGAGGCAGAGGAAAAAGATGAACTAGAAGAAGGTCAGTTCATTGAAATGTCCGTTCTAGAAAATGATGAATCACTAATTCTTTACATTTACGTATTTGATGAAGAAGACATTGGAGATTATGTAGTAGTCTACTTTGATGAAGATGATAAGGAACTACTTGTAGAAGACATAGAAGAAAACGAATACAATCTTTATAGTAGTTCAGAGGAGATGGTAGTAGTTTTAGAAGATGAGTCCCTAACACATGAAGAATTTGAAGAAGAAATGATGGATATTAGACTTAGAGATGAAGAGCTTGAAATAGAACATTTGTATAAAGAAGCCGGTAAAGTGATTGGTGTAAAATTAGTGGAAATTGATTAATTGACCTTGATTCACACCTAAACAACTTGTTTTACATTGCTATCGGTGATACAATAACAATAATTGATAGAATAGGAATAAAAGGGAAATTAACAGTTGAGGCGATATCTATGAAACAGACAATTCCAAGTTTTATTACCAAAATAAAGCCGGGAACTTTGATGGGATTTACAATATTATACTTGTTAGTTGCAGCAATTTTGGTGTATTTGGTAGATATCCAAAATGTTGGAATGCAAGGTTTCTTGGACAGATTGTATGAGGTTACGAAATATAGAGCCCAGGAACCAACGGAACCCTTATTATTCGCCCATATTTTTAGAGAAGGAGGTCCCACAGAAATCCTGCAGTGGATTTTACTGGGGGCGGCGGCCTTAATCAGTGCGTATCACGCAGGAAAATTAAGTAGTGAATTAGCAAATAACCGAAAAGAATCTCTCACAGATGCTCAGAAATTCACTTGCTTGTTGAGTATAGGATTACTATTCATGTTATTAGAAGATGCAGGTAATCCCAGACACACTTTGGCCACATATTTTCCTACTATCTTTGAATATTTGGGTATTGAAAACTTTTTAACCGGTAGCACTGGGATTGAACTAGTCTACTTTGGTGTTTTAGGCTTATTTATGCTGGGTGCCGCCTGGTATTTTTGGCGGCATGCCCGGCATTTATCTATGGCACGAAATTACTTGATTCTGGGTTATTTGTCTTATGGAGTCGCAACAATGGCATCAGCTACCAGAAACATAGGTAATTGGTATATTAAAGTAGGATCTAGGATAAATGAAATGATTGGTGAAGGAGCCATAGCTAATAATCTTGACCCTAATTATATTAGGGGCAATTTTACGCCAACAGAGCGTGTTGGATTCTTGCTAATGGATAATTTGTTTGAAGAATCTTTAGAATTAATTGGTGCTACTGCCTTGGTAGCCGGGATACTAGCTTACATTAAATACCAGGATTTTACAGAATAAAAAACCTGCCATTAAAGGCAGGTTTTTGTATATTATGGTATAATTAACTAAAATAATACTAGAAAGGGGATTACATATAGTATGAGCAGTTTAGCTAGCCTGAGAAGAGAAATATTACTACTATTTGTTTTAGCAGCAACTATTGCAATTATTAGTGCATCTTTAGGAAACTTTACTAATACGACTTTTGCACGTGAAAAGGAGAATATGGTTGAACTGGGTAATGAAGTGCTTTTAGATGATTACCTTCACTTGGTAGAAGATAAACGAGTAGGGTTGATCACCAATCACACCGGTGTAAATAGCAATAAAGAAAGTCTAGTTGATGTTTTCATGGATGATGATGGAATAAATTTAACTGCTGTATATGCACCAGAACATGGTTTGGACGGCGAAGCTAGTGCTGGAGAATACGTAGAATCATATACTCATGAAGAACATGATATTCCCGTTTTCAGTTTATATGGACAGACTAGAGAACCTACCAGGGAAATGTTATCCAAAGTCGATGTATTACTGTTTGATATCCAGGATATAGGTGCCAGAAGTTATACATACATATCCACACTAAATTATTCCATGATGGCTTCTGAGAAATATGATGTCCCTGTAATTGTTTTGGATAGGCCAAATCCCCTTGGGGGCATGACAGTAGAAGGTCCAGTCATGGAAGAAGAATTTATTTCTTTCGTTGGAGTGGACAAGTTACCTAAAGCCCATGGGATGACTGTAGGGGAACTGGCTCAGTTCTTTAATCGTAAAATTGACGTGGACCTGACAGTTATTCCTATGAAAAATTATCAAAGAAATATGATCTTTCAAGATACCGGTTTACCTTGGGTTCAGACTTCGCCTAATATCCCGGATTTGGATTCTTGTTTTGGATATATGGCTACAGGCTTAGGTGAGGGAACTGGTGTTTATCAAGCGGATAAATTCGAATGGATTGGTGGAAAAGATCTCGATTCATATAAATTTGCAGAAGCTCTAAACCAGGCGGGACTTGAAGGGGTTTCTTTTATCCCAGAAGATAGGGGAAGTGCCGGGGGAGTAAGACTTAATATTACTGATTACTATGCCTTTAATCCTGCTAAAACTGGAATTTACGCCTTATCCCAGGCCTTTAAAATAGGAGACTTTGAAGTACCAACTAGTGACCAGGGAAATATTGTCATGTTCGACAAAATTATGGGTACGGACCAAATAGGTATCGGCCTTAAAAAGGAGTTATCTCCACAGGAGATTGAAGAGAAGTATGCTCCTGAGTTACGCAACTTTAAAGCAACTAGAAAACAGTATTTGCTGGATGAATACCAACCGGGAATCCTAGTTAAAGTAAATGAATCTATTATAAGTTTTGATGTCAAACCTTATATCGATGACAATAATCGTGTTTTAGTTCCTCTAAGAAATATATCTGAAGCTCTGGGAACCTTTGTTCAATGGGAAGGAGATCATCAGGATGTGATAATAAATAAACCCGGCGGGAAACAGATACGATTTACTATTGGCAGCCAAATAGCACAAGTAAATGGTAAAGATAAATCTATGGATACTGAACCATTGATCAAAGATGGGAGAACTATGATCCCTGCTCGATATATAGGTGAATTTTTGGAAGCACAGGTAGACTGGGACGGTCAATGGCAAAGAGTCACAATCAAATATTAACATACTCCCACAGCTAAAGAAGTGGGCTTTCTTCTGTTGTTAAAATCGTAAAGATAATCCTAAATATTTAAAGATTGATTTTTTTCCCTTAGCTAAGATATAATTGCAACTGTTGTTATTATTAAAGAATCCATGAGGCGTTTCTGTTGGATAGGAGGGGAAAGCTATGGGAAGCTTAAAAGAACGAGTTGAAATAGTTGATGCTTTAAGGGGATTTGCTTTATTCGGAATGTTAATTGCCAATTTGGGTGTCTTTACTCATAACGAAATAGATTTTTTGGAAATGGCTTCTACAATTTATTCTCAATTTATTCTCAATAATTTTTATCCCATGTTTGCGATTTTATTTGGACTCAGTTTTTATATGTTCATGTCTCGTCCGCGTAATACAAAACTTATTTTTGTTAGACGGCTAGTCATACTATTGATACTGGGCATTATGCACATGGTATTTGTATGGCATCTTGATATACTTCATGCTTATGCTATTACGGGGATATTCTTGCTGTTTTTCTACAAAATGGATTTATCAAGTTTAAAAAAATGGTTGGTTGTTTTATTCATTTTAGATATGTTATTTGCAGCTTTTTTAAGTGATTTACTTTCTGGACTTGTAACAACATCTGCACCTTCGATAATATCCTCATATAATGCCAGTTCATACGGTGCTAATTTATCTATAACAATAGAAAATGTTCCGGGTATACTTTACGATGCTGTTGTTGACATTCCTCACCATTTATTTTTATTTTTGATAGGCCTTTATCTAGGGAAATCTGGAGTATTCATGGAAACCAGGGATAGATTGGAATCTGTAGTGAGAGTGTCATGGTGGAGTATGGGTCTCTTTGTATTGTTTTATTTCTCAAGAATGATAGTGAGAAATTATGGTTTGGCTGATGAATACCTGTCCCTTCCTTTATCAAATTTATTTAATTTAAGTTTAACTTTCTTTTATATTACGTTGTTTGTAGTGTTTTATCACTGGAAAAAAGATAACTATATCTTTGATAGGTTCAGGTTAATTGGGAAGATGACCCTTACTAGTTATTTAACCCATAGTGTGATTTATTTGCTCTTATTCTACGAAATTAATTTGGGACTTTATAATGAACTCCCGACTATGCTAACTCCCTTGTTAGCTGTAGTTATTTATCTGGCGCAATCAGAATTTGCCAGGATTTGGTTAAACAAATTTGGCCATGGCCCTGTGGAGAAAGTTTGGCGTTTTTTTACTTACGTGGGAACAGATTAGGATTAGCTACAGATCTTAAGATAATAGCTGATGCGGCTCCAAAAACCATGTGAGATATCATGACTGTAAAAGCGGTCTTGGGATCTTCTTCCTGAAGTGAACTTGCTCCCATTTTAGCTAGTACGCCATAGGCGAAGGCCCAGGACATATCCCCTAAAGCTACACCTTTTACAATGGGGTAATCTCTACCTGATAATGAAAATAGATAGCTTTTACAAATGCCGAGAATAGCTGCTACCGAGTTATCGGCAATCCATCCATTTAATTTACCTAGAGGTGTATTCACATGCCGGGCGGACATAAAAAATCCGCCCGCTTTTTGTAATCCAGTTTGATTAGTGTAACCTTTTTTATAGGCCGCATGCTCTATGGCTGTTTTTAATAAATTAGCACCGACTCCTGCCACTATACCTGCAAATACTCGATCATTTATCTTTCTAATTGTTATCACCCTTATATATTAGATTATTAGTTAATTTATAGTGTCATTTTTATTTTGATAAGAGTATAGTCTTTATATACGATATTTTGGGTGAAGTTAAAATCTGGAAAATATCCACTATCCTTATCTATCACAATTTATCACATCACTTTATTTTATGTTAGCATTTACTGTTAACTTCAATCCCTTGGATGGAGAATTTATCATGGACAGCTCTAACAGCCAGAGTTACTTTGTCGCTATCAATCAGGCAGGATAATTTCATTTCCGAAGAGCTGATCATTCGGATGTTGATATCTAGTTCATATAGAGCTTGAAACATAGCCCTGGCTATTTTGGATTTATTCACCATTCCAGCACCAACAACTGAAATTTTGGCAACCTGTCGGTGGTATTCCACCCCTTGAGCTCCTAGTTCCTCAGACCATTTTTCCATTACTTTGACCGTTTCTGTTAAGTCATCTTGACTGACTGTAAAAGAAATATCGTTGACCTGTTTTCTTTTAATACTTTGGATAATTGTATCGGCAGTTATATTATTATCTTCTAGTTTAGAAAATAATCGATAGGCAATACCTGGCAAATCAGGAACTCCGATTACAGAAATTTCGCAGATATTAGTGTCATGAGTTATACCGCTTACTCTCAACATCTCTTCCATAAATGTCTTCAACTCCTTTCACTATTGTTCCTTGTTCTAATTTAGCACTCGAGCGAACTTCTAGGGTTATATTGTAATTACGAGCTAATTCTACTGATCTAGGATGAAGGACCTTTGCACCTAAAACGGCCATTTCCAGCATTTCATCGTAAGATATTTCAGAGAGTTTTTTAGCATTTGGTACGATTCTAGGATCTGCCGAATAAACCCCATCGGTATCTGTACATATATTGCATTTCACGGCATCAAGGGCGGCGGCAATGGCTACTGCGGTAGTATCTGAACCGCCCCTTCCCAGTGTAGTTATTTCATTTCCTTCGGTAATCCCCTGAAAACCTG
The DNA here is from genome assembly GCF_000020005.1 of Natranaerobius thermophilus JW/NM-WN-LF. Lineage (NCBI taxonomy): Bacteria > Bacillati > Bacillota > Clostridia > Natranaerobiales > Natranaerobiaceae > Natranaerobius > Natranaerobius thermophilus. Next base: position 691,896 of record NC_010718.1, read on the forward strand.
CAACTATAACAGTTTTTCCCTTTTTTAGTTCTGAAATTATTCTGTTAGAATTGACTTCTAAAATTTTGGCTTTTTTATATGTTCCCGTGGTTTTAATGCCAACCTGTGGTCCTGTTAATGAAATGACCGAATGACCTAGGGAATCGATGGCCATGGCTAACAGAGATATAGATACTTGCTCTCCAGTGGAGACCAGCATATCCATTTCTCGGTCCTTGGGTTGTGGTGTGATTTCATGAGCTAGTTTGATTAGATTATCCGTTGTATCGCCCATGGCAGAAACAACTATGACCTGGCCTTTATTTTGTCTGGACTGATTGACTATCCTTTGAGCCACATTTTTAATTTTATCTACAGTAGCCAGGGAACTTCCTCCGTATTTTTCCACATAGATTTCCATCATTATCCTCCTACGCATAACTTTTTATCTTTCATCTTTCAGCTTTTTATCTTCCACCGTTACTGTTATCTCCTCTAATAATGTTTATAAGTTCAACTGACTTATCCTGTAAATCAGAAATAGCGTTTTGTACATTTTGTTCTTTAGCTAATTCTGTGATTATAAATAATTCTTGTTTTCCATTTGAACTAGATTTTTTATCTAACTGCTGTAACTCAATGCCGTGATGATTTAATAGGTTTTGGATTTCGGATTTGTTAACTTTCTGTTCTTGTTCTGTCTGAGAAGGATTTGAACTTACTAGCCTGAGATAAAATAGTGAACTGGTTTCTTCCTTATCAAGGATTTTGTAAAAATTATTTTTACTCCAACCATTGAAATTATTGGAATGCTTACCATTCCTAGCAGCTTCAATGATATCGGATAAGACAGCACTGGAGGTTGCTTCTTTACCAGCCCCTTCGCCGGTAAATGTAAGATAACCCACTGGTTCTCCCTTAATTAATATAGAATTATAAACCCCGGAGACTGATGAAAGCGGATTGTCACAGGGTAAGAAAGTAGGTGCGACCCGACTTTCTACTTCCGTACCATTAATTTTTGTCTGTCCAAGAAGTTTAATTTTGTACCCATGATCACCTAAAAATTGGAGATCTTCCTTTGTTACACCAGAAATGCCTTCAGTGTATATATCTTCGGGTAATACAGTAGAATTTGTTGCCATAGATGTCATTATGGCAAGTTTCCTTACAGCGTCAAAACCTTCTACATCATCAGTAGGGTCACTTTCAGCATAACCAAGCTCTTGTGCTTTTTTAAGGGCTTCATTGAACTCTGCTTCCTTTTCCTCCATTTCGGTCAAGATGTAATTAGTAGTACCGTTCAATATACCGGAAATTTCCTTAACTGTATTTCCAGCTAGGCATGCTTTTAAGGGCCTTATTACTGGAACACCACCGGCTACACTGGCTTCGTACAAGAAATTAACACCATTATTTTTGGCTAAAGAAGTGAGATCTTCGCCGTGTTTGGCTATCACTTCTTTATTGGCAGTGACTACATGCTTACCAGCTTTGATGGCTTTTTTCATGTAACTAAGAGCTGGTTCTTCTGTTCCCATTACTTCAACTACTATCTGAATATCTTGGTTTCTCAGTATTTCTTCTGGATCATCTGTAAGCTTGTCTGATATGAAGTTCTGATTAAGTTGTGTTGTCCTAGATTTAGTTTTATTCTTTACAAGAATTTTTTCCACTTCTAGTACGGCATTAACTCGCTCAGTTAGCAAATCTTTATTTTCAGTTAAAACTTCCACAGTACCTGTCCCCACTGTACCAAAGCCTAGAAAGCCAATTTTAATAGTTGATGTCATATCATAATCCTCCTTGAATTTAAATTATATATTTAGCTAAATATTCAGTTAATAACAAAGCATTAAAGGCAGCTCCTCGTCTCAAGTTATCAGCTACTACCCACAAATTAAGCCCATTATCAATGGAAAGATCCTCTCTTATTCTACCTACATAGACTTGGTCTTTACCGGCAATCTCAATAGGAGTGGGATATTTTGCTTCAAAAGGGTCATCAATAACTTCTACTTCCGAAAAATTTTCTAGTAATTGCCTTGCGTCACAAGCTGAAAGCTTAGACTTTGTCTCAATATTGACCGCTTCAGAATGTCCAATAAAAACTGGCACCCGTACAGTAGTAGCAGTAACTCCTATGTTTTCATCTTGAAAGATTTTTTTAGTTTCATTAACCATTTTCAATTCTTCTTTCGTATCTCCATTTTCATCAAAAGAATCCAGGTGTGGAAGCATGTTAAAGGCTATTTGATGGGGATATATCTGTTTTTCAATGGCTTCATTATTTAAATATTTTGGACTTTGTTCTGTTAATTCCTTCATTGCTTGATAACCTGTACCAGAAACGGACTGATATGTAGATACTACAATTCTCTTGATACCGGCATGGTCTAATATTGGTTTTAATGCACAGACCATTTGAATTGTGGAGCAATTAGGATTGGCAATTATTCCCTCATGCTCATATAAAGATTCATAATTAACTCCAGCTGCCACCAGAGGTACCTTATCATCCATCCTAAAAGCACTACTGTTATCTATTACAATGGCTCCAGATTCTACAGCCTTAGGAGCCAAATTTTTACTAACAGATGAACCGGCACTAAAAATGGCAATGTCAACATCGTGAAAAGAGGAAGAATTGGCAGCTTCTACGGTAATTTCTTTACCTCCAAAGGTGATTTTAGTACCGGCCGAATTTTCAGATGCCAAGAGCTTTAAGTTATTTAAAGAAAAATCCAAATTATTTTCTCTTAAAATATCCAGGATGGTTTGCCCGACTGCCCCGGTACTTCCTACAATTGCTAAATTTATACCCATCTGTGCACCCCCCCGTTTTAACGATTTAATTTAAAAAAGACCGAAATAAAAAAATCGGGATATCCATACCTGGGATTTTAAACATCCAGGTTAATTGATATCCCTTCTTATTATAAAACACTCTGCTAATCTTGTCGATATTTTTTGCATTTAACTTGTTCCAAAATATTTTATTGGAAAACAAAATAGAGTATTAAAAAAAGGAAAATATAAGTTTTTATAGAAATATCTACCTAGAAAAAATTAGGAAATTTTCAAATTGTATAGTAGACAGTATATTTAGGGAGTTTTATGATAACGAAGTATAGTAAATGTTAATTTAGACAAAATAAATTAAAGGATTAAGTGTTTATATAACAGGGGTTACAAGAATTAGAATTAATAATATTTTTAATCAATTTTAAGTGAGGTGATGTTATATGAAGATCACCTTAATAGAACCCAAATCTCCTGGGGTACATGTTTTCAATAAGGTTAAGCTTCCCAGGCTGGGACTACCTATAATGGCGACAATTTTAAAACAAAAAGGTTACGATGTTGAAGTTCAAGCTGAAGAAATCAGATCACTAAATTTTGACAGGATTTACAATTCTGACTTAGTGGGTCTATCAACAATTACTTCCACAGCACCTAGAGCCTACCATTTGGCAGACAAAATCAAGAACCAGGTAGATATACCAATTGTGATCGGAGGTTCTCATGTTACTTTTTATCCAGAGGAGGCTCTTTCTCATGCAGATTTTTGCGTTATGGGCGAAGGAGAAAAGTCTTTTTTAGAACTGGTAGAATTCATTGATACTCAGAAGGATTCCGGAAAAAAACCTGAAAACATTCCAGGTTTGGCCTATTTTAATGAAAACAAAGAGTTAATTAAAAACTCATTACCAGATCCGGTAACTCATAATGATCTGCCATTTCCCGACTTGAGTTTGATTGCTGGTAGTGAGAAAATGAATATCCTGCCTATGGAAACTTCCAGAGGATGTCCCTTTGGTTGCAAGTTTTGTTCAGTTATTAAAATGTTTGGAAAGAAATACAGGTTTAAACACATTGATAAGGTTGCCGATGAATTAGCACGTCTTTCTCCTGCCAAAATATTTTTTTACGATGATAATTTTGCGGCAGACCGGGAGCGGACCTATCAATTGATGAAAAAAATTATTTCGAGAAGAGATATTAACATTCAATGGGGTGCACAAGTAAGAGCAGACATCTATAAAGACCCAGAATTACTAGATATCATGAAAGAAGCAGGGGGAAGGATGTTACACATTGGTTTTGAAAGTGTTAATCAATCAACCTTGGAAGAATACAATAAGAGCCTAAGTATCGATGAAACAAAGCAGGCAATCAAAACAATTAAAGATAAAGGGTTCCACATCCATGGAATGTTCGTTATTGGCAGTGATCATGATGATGTCCGAACAGCTCACGAAACCGTCAATTTTGCCTTAAAACACAAAATTGATACTATTCAACTACTTATTTTAGTTCCCATTCCTGGTTCGGAACAGTTCCATGAATTAGCCTCTCAAAATCGATTGTTGCCATCTTCTTGGGAGTATTATGATGGCCATCATGTAGTTCATAGACCTGAAAATATTTCTCCTTATGAGCTTCAATATCAGGTAATGAAAGAGATGACCAGATTTTATTCTTTCAAAAAATGCTTAGAATTGGCTGCGAAATTTAAGTTTATCAATCTATATTTTAGATTTTACGGATTTCGTACTCTCAGACAATGGTTTAAGGACCGCAAAAATATTTCTTATCTTGAATTTCTTAAAAAGAAATACTCTCCTGATGTAACCATGAACACACAATAAATTAAATAATAATGTAAAAAACACAAACTCACCCGTTTTTGGAGCGGGTGAGTTTGTGTGTGGAATAAATGAGGGAAAATGGTTAGGGAGAATATTAATTAGGGGGTCCAGTCTTCAACTTTGTCAGAATTGTCTTCAATCCACCTTTTGGCAGATTCCTCTTCATCTTCTGTTTCATTAATATCTGCCATTAACTCTCCTAAACCTTGTTGGGAAAGCTGAAACTCTTCTAAGAACTCTCTTACTTCCGGTAAATCTTGTTCTAAATCAGATCTTCCGATATTATAGATGTTCTCTTGTTCTCCATATACTTTTTTTGGATCTTCAAGGAATTCTAAATCCCAGGTGGCAAATTTCCAATGAGGAATCCAACCTGTAACTACTACCCATTCCTCTTCTTCAATGCTTTCTTGTAGAGCAGTTGCCATGGCAGGGTCACTACCTTCGATTAAATTAAAGTTTAGACCATATTCTTCTAAAGCGGTTTCTGTTGTTTGCATAATTCCAGCACCGGGGTCAATTCCAATTATTTCACCGTCAAATTTATCAGTCACATCATTCATGTCTTCAATACTATCGATATCTACATAATCAGGGACTACTAGTCCAATTCTTGCACCTTCAAAGTTAGGACTAATTTTATCTACTTTATCCTGATATTCTTCCCAGTATTCTTCATGAGTAATTGGTAACCAACCACCTAGAAATACATCGTGTTCACCTTCAGCAATATCAGTATAAATTGGTCCCGGATCGGCCATTGTTAATTCGACTTCATATCCCATTTCTTCTTCTAAAATTTCCTTAGCTAAATAAGTAGTTGCAACACAATCAGCCCAGTTTACGTAAGCAATCTCAATTGTTTGAGTTGTCTGCTGTTCGTCTTCAGATTGTTCTTCTGACTTTTCATTATCTGGATTTTGTTCTTGTTCTTCAACTTTAGTGCTTTCTTCTGGGATTGCTTCATCACCACAGGCTGCCATCAGGCCACCTGTGGTGATGATTACAATCATAAATAATATTATTTTATTATTTGAAATTATTCTTAACATGATATCCACCTCCTTTTGGTGGTTAATTAAGTCCCAACATCCCAGGAGTTTAGATACTCTTTTTGTTCTTCCGTTAGCTGTTCAAGTTCCATTCCCATACATTTAAGTTTTAACTCGGCTATACCTTCGTCTAAATGTTTTGGTACAGGATATACATCGTTTTTAAGGTTCGTTTTTTCATTAGCCAGGTATTCTACTGATAAGGCCTGGTTGGAAAAGCTCATGTCCATAACGTCTGCCGGGTGTCCTTCTCCAGCAGATAGATTAACTAGCCTTCCTTCACCAATAACATATACTTTCCGACCATCTTTCAACTGGTATTCTTCAACATCAGGACGTACTGTTCGTTTTGTTTTAGACATTTTCTCCAGTGATTCTAAATTGATTTCAACATTGAAATGACCAGAATTCGATAGGATGCAGCCGTCTTTAATGTTTTCTAAATGATGTTTATCAACTACATTTTTATTACCAGTAGTAGTTACGACAAAGTCTGCATTCTTAGCAGCTTCCTCCATACTTTTAACTTCAAAGCCATCCAGTGAAGCTTCTAAAGCTCTCACAGGATCTACTTCCACTACTGTCACTCTAGCGCCAAGCCCACTAGCATCTTTGGCAACACCACGGCCGCACCAGCCGTAGCCAACTACAACAAAACTGGTACCTGCCATTAAATAATTGGTGGCTCTCATGATACCATCTATAGTTGACTGGCCAGTACCGTAGCGGTTGTCAAACATGTGTTTTGTCATGGCATCGTTCACTGCGATCACTGGATACTGTAGATAATTGTCTCTGGCCATAGCTTTTAAACGAGTGACACCAGTTGTAGTTTCTTCAGTACCTCCAGAAATGTTATCAAGCAGTTCTCTTCTTTCACTGTGTAATGTGTTGATTAAGTCTGCACCATCATCAACTGTGATGTGTGGTTTAATATCTAAGACTTCTAAAATTCGATTGTAAAAGTCTTCTTTACCTTCACCTCGTTTGGCATGAGTTGGCACTTGATATACTTCATTTAAAGCAGCAACCACATCATCTTGAGTACTAAGAGGATTAGAACCACACAGTGCTACTTCAGCACCTCCATCTTTTAGAGTGATTAACAAATTAGCGGTTTTAGGTGTTACGTGCAAGCATGCACTAACCCTAACACCTTTTAGAGGTTGGTTTTCCTTCCAGCGTTCAGAAATACTCTGTAAGACAGGCATTTTGTTTCTTGCCCAAGTTATTTTGTTTTCACCTTGTTCAACTAAATTGTTACTAGTTTTTACTGTAGCCATAATACTACTTCTCCTCCTTCCATTTATTTTAGTTCTGTTAAGTTATATGATATTTGAATCAGTCTCCGTCCCGGAGTTAAGATAGTTTTAGACAGAAATCAAAACCCTCCGGGAGAAAGGAGACTGATTCATGACTAAAGTTGTATGCCCTAGATGCAATAACAACTGCTCTGACAAGTTTTATAAGTTTGGTTTTGATAATCATGGTCATCAAAAGTATCAATGTCAAGAATGTTTTAGTCAGTTTGCACCTAAGACACTTTCTAAAGGCGGGGATAAAAGAGGCCCTAATATGCCTCGCAAATATCCCTCTTGCCCTAAATGCGGGAAAGCTACATTTTTACATCACGACTATGAATTTTATTCTAATTTGAGGTGTTGTGACAAAAGCTGTAATCATTCTTTCTATGTCCCTAAACCTCAAAGTATTCCTGAACCTTCGCAACTTGATATTAACGGCAAAGTAGACTTCTCTAACATGAGACATCCTCTTCATACTATTATTCGAGCTCTTTACCTGTACTTCATTAATGGCAGCTCTACTAGAGGTGTCTCTCAATTCCTTCTTGATTGTGAAGGAATTAAAGTGTCTCATGTTACTATTGCTGACTGGACTAAAAAGTTTGCACCTCTTTTTCTTTATATCTCTAGATATCTTAAACCTATTGATCTAGACTCTTCTGATGAGTGGCATGTTGACGAAACTGTAATTAAAATTAAAGGCCAAAGATTCTACGCCTGGACTGTTATTGATGCTGAAACTAGATTTGTACTTGCATTTCATCTATCTCCTTACAGAGATAGCCAGGCTGCTTTTAAAGTGCTGAACTATGCTAAGAAACATTTTGGACGACCTCATAGTATCGTCACAGATAGATATTGGGCTTACAATGCTCCAATTAAAGTTCTGTTTCCAAACTCTAATCACATCAGAGTCAAGTCTTTTCAAGATGATATCTCTAATAACTTAATTGAATCTTTTTTTCAGATTTTCAAAAGCTGGGTTAAGCAACGCAGAGGATTTGCTTCTTTCCAGTCAGCCAACAAGTTGATTGCGGTATTTGTGTTTGCTTTTAACTTTGTTAGGACAAGCAATGTTTTGAATCAGTCTACTCCTGCTCAAGTTGCTGGGATTAATTACTCTAATCGTAATAGGACTTTTTGGCTTTTACATAGTAATAATGCCGCTTGACTGCCAAATCTTTTGAAATCTTGCGAGCAAGTGAGCTTATTTTTCATAACAACTTAACAGACTCTTTATTTTTTAAATCTTTGACCATATCCAGCTTTTCCCAAGGTAAATTTAAATCGTTTCTGCCAAAATGTCCGTATGCAGCAGTTTGTCTGTAAATAGGACGTTTTAACTCGAATCTATCTATAATGGCAGCTGGACGCCAGTCAAAGCTTTCTTGCAACCAATTGGATAGTTTTTCTTCAGAAACTTTTCCTGTTCCAAAGGTATTCACCCATAAGGATACCGGTTTGGCTACACCGATGGAATATGCAACTGATACTTCACATCTATTTGCTAATCCAGCAGCTACAACATTTTTGGCAGCATATCTAGCCGCATAAGCTGCTGAACGGTCTACCTTAGATGGATCCTTTCCGGAGAAGGCACCTCCTCCAATTCTGCCAATACCACCATAGGTATCGACAACTATTTTCCTTCCTGTAACCCCTGCATCCCCTTGAGGGCCACCAACTACAAACCTTCCAGTAGGATTAATTAAAAACTCGGTTTCATCAGTTATTAAGTTTTCAGGGACATTTCTTTTGATAATTTTTTCAATCAAATCATTTTCGATAGTTTCATTATCAACTTCTTCTGGATGTTGAGCGGAAATTAAGATATTAGAAATTGCGCTAGGTTGATTGTTTTCATATTCCACAGTCACCTGTGTTTTTCCATCAGGACGTAGATAAGAAATCTCTCCATTTCTTCTAGCTTCTGATAGCTTCCTAGATAGCCTGTGAGCAAGCATGATTGGCATAGGCATGAATTCTTCAGTTTCGTCAGTGGCATAACCATACATCATGCCTTGATCACCAGCACCAACATCATTTTTATCTTCGCCATCCACACCCATTGCAATATCAGGAGATTGTTCATCAATTGAAACAGAAACTCCACATGTATCGCAGTCGAATCCGTATTTAGCTTTGGTGTAACCTATATCTTTAAGAGTTTCTCTAACCACATTACTTATGTCCACATTAGCCTTAGTGGTGATTTCACCGAATACATTCACTTGTCCAGTAGTGACAGCAGTCTCACAAGCAACTCTAGATTCTGGATCCTCCTCCAATAAGGCATCTAAGACTGCATCTGAAATTTGATCACATATCTTATCTGGATGTCCCTCAGTCACCGATTCAGAAGTAATTAAATTCTTATTTTCTTCTTTGGCTTTAATTTCCGAAGTTTTTTCAACTGCCAAAAAATCCACCTCCTAGAATAAGTTTTTGTAACTGTTACTTTACAGGTGCCACTTTCAAGGTAACTACTTTCAGTAGTTAAAGTACTGCTAACCTAAACTGATACTAATTTTTTATGAGATAGATTTAACAACGACGTTAGTCAGTAAAAATACTGAAAATAATAACGCAATAATTGAATAGTATCGACAACTTTCGCGAGGCCCCGCAACATTCAGTAGCAAGTATAACATAGATAGAAATCCTTTCAAGAAACAAGTAGGGGTGTAAGGTCACCATGTAACCCTATGATTGTTAGAAATATCCATATATATTAGATATCTAACAATATATACAAAATAATGCTTATATATCCGGTTTTATCAAGTTTGATATTTAATAATTTTAACCGTACTATTAACAAGTGCGGTGTTAAAGAAATTATATTGAAACAGTTTAGTTACTGTTTCAAAAATTCATTCTGTTAAAACCTTTTATAGCAGAATTATTTCAAAAGGAGGTAAGTTTATGACTACTAACGAGTACGCGCAAATAGCCAAAGATTATTACAACAGTACAGCTCACGAAATTTATAAAGAGTGCTGGGGAGGTGAAAATCACCACTTAGGGATCTTTGATAATACAGATGATTTCTATCAAGCTGCCCAAAAAGCTAACGAAAACCTTGTTACAAAATTGCAAGTCAAAGAAGGAGATCATGTTCTAGATATAGGCAGTGGTTTTTGTGGTCTACCGCGTTATATAGTAAAGAATACCAATTGTGAAAAAGTAACAGCTTTAAATATTTCAGAAAAAGAAAACGAATACGCCAGGCAAAAAAATAAACAAGAAAATCTTCACCATAAAATTGATGTAGTTGATGGGGACTTTAACAATATGCCTTTTCCAGATAAGAATTTTGATATTTTAGTTAGTCAGGATTCTATGTTACACAGTCCTAACAAAAAAGAACTATTGGAAGAATGCTTCAGGGTAATTAAACCAGGTGGAATGTTTGTATTTTCCGATATTTTAAAACTTCCGGAACTAACTGAAGATGAAGCAAAGATTGTATATAATCGTATCAATGTTCCTCATTTGGCTACCTTTGACTTTTATGAGAAGGCCTTAATAGATGCGAATTTTAACGTAATTGATATTCAAGACCTGGGTAATATGAATCTAGCAAAGTCCTATCAATCTGTTTACGATAATTTAAATGATAAGAAAAATTTTCTTATGAAAGATAAGAACATACCTCAAGACAGAATTGATATGACATTAAAAGGCCTGAAATATTGGGTAGAAAAGGCATCTGATAATAAGTTGGGTTGGGGATTGTTTGTGAGTCAGCGTCCTAATAACCGGTAGAGTGAAGTAGAGTAAAAAGCTCATTTTAAGAATAAAAAATATTTAAAAGGGGGAGATTCATATCTCAACTGAAAATTACAAAGAAAAGTTTAAAGAGGAATATGCCAAGGGGTTGTCGGAAAGATGGGATGAAATAATTGACTGGGAAAAAAGAAGACAAAGTGAAGATAGTTTTTTTGAAAAACTATTGCATAATCACGGGGTAGAGAATGTGTTGGATATAGCCTGTGGCACAGGATTCCATTCAATTCATCTAGCAAAAGCTGGCTTTAATGTTAAAGCTGCAGATGGATCAGAAGCTATGTTGGCAAAAACGAAAGAGAATGCCAAGCTATACAATGTGGATTTTGAAGTTGAAAAGGCAGATTGGTTAAAACTTACCAATACAATTTCTGAAAAGTATGATGCGGTCATTTGTTTGGGGAATGCATTGACACATTTGTTCTATGAAGATTATTATCGTCGCGCTTTGGAACAAATTTATCAAGTTCTCAACAAAGGCGGCATTTTGGTAGCAGATCAAAGAAATTATGATGCAATCTTGGAAACGGGTTATAGTAGCAAACATAAGTATTATTACTGTGGAGATGAGGTGGAAGTTAAACCTATAATTATCGAAGACGATTTTGTTAGATTTGCTTACAAGTTTAGTGAAAATGAAAAATATTATCTGACACTACATCCTATCAGAATTGATAATCTAAGCCAGTATATTTTGGATGCCGGTTTTGAAAAAGTGGAAACTTATGGTGACTTCAAAAAAGATTATGATAAATACGATTCTGACTTCATAATTCAAGTAGCCCAAAAGTAAAAATTTAAGGGTTGAAATAAATGAAAGGGGGAGCATTTTCATGGGTCAAGTACCAATTGTAGTCGATGGTATGACGGGTTCGGGAAAAACTACCCTGGTGAATCATTTGGCAAATGAGTTAAATTTGGAAGTTATGCCGGAAGAATTTCGTGATCCCTATAATCTCTTGTACAGATTTGCCGATGATGTTAAATGGTGTTATCCCATGCAGTTAAACTTTTTGATGACCAGGTATATACAGTATACGGTGGCATCTGAACATGAAAATTATATTCTGGATAGAAGTATTTATAGTGATCCGGTTTATGCAAAACTTTATTACAATATGGGTTATTTAAGTGAAAAACAGTACGACAATTACTTAAACTTTTATGATAGCCTGGAAGAAGATATCAAGGAACCAAAATGCATGATAATTTTAAATTGTTCCTTTGATGAGATTATGCGTCGGATAGTTGATAGAGGCAGATCTGACGAGTTGAAATTATCCAAAGAAGGTTACTGGTGGCCATTATACCAAGCATATCAAGAACATGTTGATAAACTATTAACACAACAAGATCATATGTCAACAAAAGTGATTAGAATAGACACGGAAGATATTGACTTGGCCAAAAGAGATGAACAATTATTTGATATTTTAAATCTAGCAGAAACGGCTATTTAAGGATTCTTTCATCCCAAAAAAAGATGAGAATGTTATAAGGAGGCCAAAAAAGTGAGTTTACCGGAATATGTAGGACCATGTGCATTCGGAATCAAGATGGGAGTTGTCTTACCGGGCTCGGATTTAAAGAGTATGATTAAAAGTGAAATTATGAAGATTAACAAAGATGGGCTATTAGAAGACAATGATGCTCTGTGTGTGACAGAATCAATAGTTGCTAGGGCCCAAGAGAATTATATTACTACTGAGGAAATAGCTGAAGAAGTCACCGATAAATTAAATCTAAAGCCTAATGATACTTTGGGAGTGTTATTTCCAATTTTGAGTCGTAACAGATTTTCGCTAATTCTTGAAGGACTTGCCAAAGCAGTTCCCCGGGGAAAAATTATTGTTCAGCTTTCTCATCCTGACGATGAAGTAGGAAATCAATTAATCCCTCCAGAAAAGTCTCAAGCACTTATAGATAAAGGATACAATGTAATCAAAGCAGAAGAATTGGAAGAAGATTGTATACATCCTATTACGAATGTTAACTATCTTAAGTTATACCGAGATATTATCACAGAGCAGGGAGCAGAAGCAGAGTTATTTGTTTCTAATGATTACCGTGTGATATTGGATTACCATCCTCAAGGTGTGTTATGTGCTGATATCCACACCAGGGAAGAACATAGGAGTAAACTAGAATCCAAGGTAATTACTTGTACTCTTCAAGATTTGTTTAATGATAGCAGCAAGGAATCTTGGTCAGAATGGGGATTATTAGGCAGCAATATGTCTTCGGATAACAAATTAAAACTTGCACCTTACAATGCAGATGAATTTGCCTGTGAACTACAAAAAGAAATTTTAGATGCAACCGGCAAAAAAATCGAAGTAATTATTGGAGGAGATGGTGCATACAAAGATCCTAGTAGTGGTATTTACGAGCTGGCCGATCCTAAACCGGCATTTGGAACTACTCCTGGATTAAGACAACATATGAGAGAAGGAGTAAAATATAAATATCTCATCGACATGTATCATAATCAAGGGAAATCAGAAAAAGAGATCCAAGAAATTATTGCTAAAGAATCTGAAAAGAAAAAAGGTAAAAATCACGAGATAGAAACTGAAGGGACAACACCCAGGAAAATAGAAGACATCCTAGCAAGCCTGGCCGATTTGGTCAGTGGTTCAGCAGATGCCGGAACACCTGTTATTCTAATCAAAAGTATTTAAAAACCTCCGGCCGGCTTGGCCGGAGGTTTTTACAAATGGTGTTACTATAATTTCGAGATTAAACAAATAATAAAAAGGAGCTGTCCCAATTGATTCAGATTAGCGATAAAGCTAAAATAGTTCCATTATATTCTGCAGTAATTAGGAGATTTAAAGCCTTATCTCATAAGTATGATGTCAGTTCTGAAATGGATATTTTTTATCAACAAAAGTTTCTAGATGAATTTTTTTCCTGGCAAAAAGAATGTTTAAATTACGCAGATCCAAGTCTAGAGCTAAGAATCTTTGAAGCTGATAAACTGCCTAAAATCATTACCAGTAATTACGGGTATAATAAATTTGTTGTTTTTGCTACAACATTGGGGTTGCAAGCAGATCAACTTATTAATAAGAGTGCACAAACCGGTGAAGTATTTAAAAGTTATTTTATTGACTCCTGGTATTCGGAGAGTGTGGAAATCATTAACAGGCATGTGGAGAAATTAGTAAATACTCACTTAGATAAATGTGGTCGGAGGTTTTCTCCAGGCTTTAAGGATATTGACATTACTGTTAATTATCAGCTGGGAAAAATGGCAAATTTCACTAATATAACCGTTAATGAAAATAATGGCATTTTAAAGCCAAGAAAAAGTACTATTTGTCTAGTCGGTTTTAATGATATAGCAGTCAAGAATACCAAAAAGGGAAGGTGGTTTTTGTATGAAGATATCCGAAATTTTTTCGCAAAGTAACGGACCTGTTGTCTCCTTTGAGATATTTCCGCCCAAAAGGAAAAAAAATCAATCAAAAGAGGATTTTGATTCTTTATTAAAAACAATTGATAATTTAGCTCGGTTAAAACCTGATTTTATAAGTGTGACTTACGGAGCTGGCGGTACCAATAGTGATGGTAGCTTAGAAATTTCCGAATACGTTAAAAACAAAGGGATTACGTCTTTACCTCACTTTACATCCATCGGTTATCCCGTTGAAGAGATTAATTCGTATTTAGGTACAATTTACAACAAGGGTTTTGAAAATATTTTGGCTTTAAGAGGAGATCTGCCGAAAAGTCCTTCAAAAGCAGACTTGGTTTGGAGAGATTTTTTACATGCAACTGATTTGATCAAGGTTATCTCAAGGGATTTTCCGAATTTCTGCATAGGGGGAGCCGCTTACCCCGAAGGTCATCAAGAATCTAGTTATGCAGGGCAGGATATCGAGATTATGAAAATCAAAGAAAAAATGGGTGTAAAGTTTTTCTTAACCCAACTGTTTTTCAATAACGATAATTTCTTTAAATTTATGGAAAATGTCAGGAATAATGGGGTGGAATCTCCAGTTTCTGCAGGTGTCATGCCTTTGATTAGTCCTAAATACGTGGACAAAATCATTGAATTATCAGGTGTAAAATTACCAAAAGAATTAGAAAATGCTTTGGAAAATTACAGGGATGATGAAGTAGAATTTAGAAAAAGATCCTTAGATTATTGTGTTAGACAGGTGAACGATTTATTTGAAAGAGGTGTGGATGGAGTGCATCTCTATACGATGAATCGCCATGAAGCTGTTGAAGAAATTCTTGACCAAGTTGATTCAAATGTAAACAGGGAGGTGGAACTATCAAAACAGACTTGAAACTAAAAGATCAACTAGTTAATAAAACTTTGGAGAAGTTACTCTTTCTCGATGGCTCCTATGGTACAGAACTACAAAGAAGAGGTTTTGAAGGCAATGCGGAAATTTTAAATTTACAAGATCAGGATTTGGTAAAAAATGTGCATTATGATTATGCCTCAGCTGGTGCTGATTTAATTTTAACAAACACTTTTGGTGGTAATAGATTAAAATTGAAAGATGCCGGATATGAGGATAAAGTTGCAGAAATTAATAGCAGAGGTGTTGAGCTGGCCAAGGAGTCAGCTGAAAATATTGATAGAGATGTTTTGGTAGTAGGTGATATATCATCTACCGGTCGATTTATCGAGCCCGTAGGTGATTTGTCCTTTACAAAAGCTCAACAAGTATTCCAGGAACAAGGTCGTTATTTGATAGAAAGTGGAGTTGATCTAATAAAAATTGAAACAATGACGGATATTAAAGAGCTAAAAGCTGCTATATTAGGGATACGTTCAATAGATGAGGATTTACCCCTGATAGTTAGTATGAGTTTTGAACAAGATGGTAAAACAATTACTGGTACATCTGTACCATCTTACGTCACTTTAATGAATGATCTACCTGTGGATATTATTGGTTTGAACTGTGGAGTCAAATCGAAAGATATGTTGGATCTTGTCAAACAGGCTTCTTACTATTCACTCAAACCACTTAGCATTTCTCCTAATGCAGGAGATCCGGACTTAGATCTGAGTTATAGTGAAGATCCTCAAGAATTTTCATTTTATCTTGATGCCATTTCTGATTTAGATATGGTAGCTATTGTAGGAGGGTGTTGTGGTACCACACCCGAATATGTTGACAATTATTGTTCTAAATTAAAAGGCAAGGAAAAGTCCCGCAA
Organism: Natranaerobius thermophilus JW/NM-WN-LF; assembly: GCF_000020005.1. Taxonomy (NCBI): domain Bacteria; kingdom Bacillati; phylum Bacillota; class Clostridia; order Natranaerobiales; family Natranaerobiaceae; genus Natranaerobius; species Natranaerobius thermophilus. The sequence goes on from NC_010718.1 coordinate 707,859, forward strand.
GTTATTGCAACAATCTCAAATCCACAAAGATATACCAACTTTGATATCATCAAGAACTTATCAACTTGATTTAGACAATAATTTTGTCAAAATTGGTGAACGAATTAATCCAGCCTCCAAGAAAAACTTTCAAGAAGAAATTAATAATAAAGATTTTTCAAGGATTTATGATGAAGCCTTTAGCCAGATGAATGAAGGTAGTGATGTGATTGATCTCAATTTAGGTGTGGAAGAGGACGTGGAACTAGAAGATGTGGAGACAATTGTCAACGGCTTGGATTCCCTTGGATGTAAACCATTATCTTTGGATATTCAGTCATCAGTACTCTTGGAAAAGGCACTACAGGTTTATCCGGGTAGGCCGATAATTAATTCGTCATCCTGTGACAAAGAAGACTTGGATAATGCCATTGACTTAATGAAAAAATACGGCGGAGTTTTAGTCTTGCTTGCTATGTCAGGTACTCCTAAAAAAACAATTCAAAAGCGATTGGATGAATTGAAATATGGCCTAGAATATTTAGAATCAAAAGGTATTGATGAAAGCAGGATTATGGTAGATCCCTTGGTTTTACCGGTGGGTACTGAACATGACCCAAAAACTACTTTGGAGCTGATCAAAATTATTTCCCAGGAAATGGAGTGCAAGACAACTCTAGGCTTATCAAATTTAAGTCATGGATTGCCCGATAGACCCCAACTGAACTCTGCCTTTGTTTCCATGGCAATTTATAATGGATTAGACAGCGCTATTATGGATACTTCAGATCAACTGGTAACCCAGACTGTGGAAAAATCACTGATGTTAATGGGTAAAGAAACAATTTGGGAAGATGTAGCAATCGATACTGAAGATCAGATGGTAAAAGACATTTTGACAGGCAATTCCGACAAAGTATTAACACAGGTGAAATCTTATTTAAAGGATATGACTCCTTTGGAAGTGAGTCAGCAACTGCTGGGAAAAGCTATGAAAGAGATTGGTGATTTATACAACGATAAAAGTATCTACTTACCCCAGTTGTTATTGTCAGCAGAAACAGTGCAACCTTCCTTTGACTACTTAAATAAACTTGTAGGGGAGCACCAAGAAGATAGTAAAGGAAAAATTATGTTAGCTACCGTGGAAGGTGATGTACATGACATAGGCAAAAAAATTGTAGGAACTATATTGAAAAGCGGAGGATTTGAGATATATGACTTAGGTGTTGATCTTCCAGCTAATGAAATTGTAGCAGAAGTCAAAGATATCAAACCAGATATCCTGGGTTTATCGGCCATGATGACTAGCACAATTAAAAAAATTGCAGAAGTCACAGAACAGCTTCAAGCTGAAGGAATTGATGTAAAGGTGATCGGAGGAGGCGCTTCTCTAAATCCTGAACTAGCCCAAAAGTTTGGTTGTCATGCTTATGCCAAGGATGCACATGAAGCGTTAACCAAATGTGAACAATTAATGACTGGTGAAAAAGCTTTGTCTAATGAGAGGTGAGGTGAAGAGATGGCTAATTTAACCTCACGTGATAGAGATGTATTGAAAGATTTACATCACTTTCGGGGATTGTTCTCAGAAGCTGTCAAAAAAAGACATTTTAAAAACAAAAATTACGCCTTTGAAAGATTAAGCGATTTATATAACGCCAGGTATTTAAACAAAGAAAGATATTATATAGCAACTGAGACCAGTGCTCGCAAGATGGGGACCCTTTATTATTTAACAGAAAAAGGTGCCGATGCAATTGATGCTAGCTTTTATCGAGTTTCAGCAAATAAAGGTTATTTAAAAAAACAATATATATTAAGTAAGATCTATGAAAAGTATGATATTCAAAAGCTAGATTCGCCTGTGACCAGTTTTATATATCAAGATAAGCAGTTTTACATAGTAGCTAATCTAGAAGGGGCTGCCTCTTTGCAAGAGCTTATTAAAAAAATGCAGAAAAACACTCAAAGAAAACATTTTATAATTACAAAAAGACTGCCTGAATCTATGCCGGATCTTGAAGCTGATGTGCAAGTGATAATATGGAATGATAATGAAGAACTGATAGCAAAGATAGACTATATCTTGGACAGTTAATTATAAATTCCCGGGTGACATTTTTGAACTTAACCCGGGAATTTTTTAATATCCGGAAAATATTTAATAAATAATACCATGGCCCAAACTAATGAAACCAGTAGAATAGAAGAGCTTTCAAATAAAACTGTGGTACTAATGGGAAGAATCCAGACTCCAAAAGCTACAGCTTTGCTAGCGTTTTTGTTAAATAAAAACAGAAAAATTATTATTACACAGAGTAATATAAATAAAGCCGACAAGGATATAGCAACTAAAGACCCAACAGTTGATGCAAATCCTTTACCTCCCTTGAATTTCATAAAAATTGGCCAATTGTGTCCAATAGCGGCCAAAATACCAAATACAAATAAATACTCGTATGGTAACCCCAAAATTAAAGGGGGAAGTACTGCTAAAAAGCCTTTTAACATATCAGAAATTAGTGTTAAAATACCAGGTATAGTTCCTGCATTCCTTAGGGTATTTAAAGCCCCAGGGTTTTTACTACCAAGACGGGTTATATCTTCTCCAATACTTATTTTAGTCCAAAGTTGTGCCGAGGGAAATGCACCTATGAGATAAGCAACAATTCCCCAAAGTATAGACATGAATGACAAACCTCCACAAAAATAATATAATTTATACAATGGATATTAGCTTTTGATTAATTATAACACTGAATGAGTTTTTAAGAAAAAGGGAATTGTATGAAAAAACAAGTATATTGGCTAGGAGGAGAAAAATGGATGCTTTAGAGTTAATGACAACAGAACACAAATCTATAAAAGAACTGTTAAAATTACTAAGACAGAGCTGTCTTGAAATAATTAACGAGACAGGTAAGATAAATACTGACTTTTTTAAGAGGTCTTTAAACTTTATTCGCAATTTTGCCGACAAACATCATCATGGAAAAGAGGAAGATATGTTATTTGAAATCATGAAAGAAGAAGGGGGAGATCTTGAGCATAATTTAATTAGTGGAATGGAAGCGGAACATAATCTAGGTAGACTATATGTGTCACAGTTAGAAGATGCTATTGCAGACTATGAACAGGGGCAATCTGAAGCGAAACTGGATATTGTAGGTAATGTTATGGCCTATGTTTATTTACTAGAACGTCATATTGATAAAGAAGATGACACTTTATTTCAGTATGCTAAAAGAGCTTTATCTCAAGATAAGCTGAACCAGCTAACAGAACTTGTTCAGGAATATGAACAACAATCTGAAAACAAAGCCAGGCGTGATGAATTACTTTCTGAATTAGAAGGCCTAAAAACAAGTCCTGTTATACATAAGTAATGTTATCAGTAATTGTCAGAAAATAGAGGTGATTGAATGCGCACTCTTCAAGGGAATATACCAGGTTATATGATTGTCATGATTCTTTCTATGGGAGCCTTTGGTGTCATGGGAGGCGCTTTAGTAGCCCCCGCTCTTCCAACCATTGGTAGAGCTTTTGAGGTACCAGAAGGACAGCAAGGCTTTATACTAAGTGTTTATACTTTAGCAGCAGCCTTAAGTCTACCTTTCATTGGATATTTAATAGATGTAATTGGTAGACGAAGAGTGGCTTTGGCTTGTTTGCTAATTGATGGAGCTGCCGGAGTTTCTATTATATTTGCCCCTAGTTTTGGGGTAGTGTTAATTTTAAGATTTATCCAGGGGATTGGTATAGCTGGATTAATTCCAGTTGCCATGACTATTATTGGAGATTTGTTCTCAGGAGAAAAAAGACTACAAATTATGGGTTATTTAACAGGGATAATTTCCCTCGGAGCAGCAGTTATACCTACACTGGGTGGAGCTTTGGCGTCCTTTGATTGGCGCTTTGTGTTTGCCGTTTATGGTCTCGGATTTGTGTTTGCCTTGTTTTTCTTGTTTACTTTGCCTGAAACCTCTCCGTTTCACTTTAATGCAGGTTCTAGTAGTGATAATAACAATAATCAAGGTGATAAGACTAATCAAAATACTGCTCACAAATCTCCTATAGAATATATTAATTCATTATTTACAGTTTTCAAAAATAAAAGTATTCGTAATATTATGTTTCAACCGTTAATGAACTACTTTTTTTTATATGCTTTGGTAACCTTTTTCCCGATATTTTTAGTGACAGTCCACGGTTTCGCAGAAATATTTAATGGACTAGCCCTGTCAATGCAAGGACTGTTTTCAGCCATAATTGCTTCTCGAGCGGATTTAGCAGCTCGTTTTATGACCTGGTGGCAAAGAATTTCGATAGGATTTATTTTGAAAGGTATTGCCTTTTTATTAATGCCTTTATGGCCTACAGGGAGTTTTTTACTTAGCATAAGTATTATCATATATGGAGTAGGGTTTGGGATTGTTTCGCCTACTATATACAACAGGGCCACCAAGTTACCACCTCAAGACCTGATTGGCTCGGTAGTTGCAATTTTTAATACCATGAGATTTTTAGGAATGACTTTGTCTCCATTTTTATTGGGAATCATTCTTGGCTTTACTACATTAAATGTGGTATTTTTAATTGTTGGTGTAGTTTCAATCATGTGGGGGACTTTTTCCATGTCACAAAAAATGATTGCTTAATATACTAAAACTGAAACTTCTTGATAGCTGACTTTGCCTGCCTTAATGGCAGGCTTTTTTTATGAAATTGATTTTTACATTTATCAACATTCTACTTTAATATAGCTTAATCTTATTAAAGGAATTTTAATTTCCCAGAAAATGCTCTCATAAAGCGCACAAGTTTATATATTGGCATATGATGGACTAAACCTTGGAAATGGAGGGAATTAATTTGACAGCTTGGGAACGCTCAGGAGACGAAAGACCAGAAAGGGAGCATCGACGTAAACCAGACAAGGAATGTCCTAGAGAGCCTGGAACAATCATAAGAATCTTTATTCCTGCAGGAGCTGCTATTGAGATTGGCCCATTAAGAATTACTTCACCTGACGGAATTTGCCTGGTGATTAGTCTGCAGGATTTAGAGAACTTAGATCAGCTTATTGACTTAATTCAACAAGCAGGTGGAAGTGTTACGATTGGAAATACCGAACAAACACAAGAGTAAAACTTAAAGTAAACTTAAAATGAACTAGTTTAGAGCGGACTATAAACATTCTAAACCAGTAGCTGGGATCAATTAAATCCCCGGCTACTGGTTTGTTTTAATTAGAACAAATTAGCAAATAATAAATAATGAGATCTCAAAACAGTAATTAATTTATGAGTCACATTGAAGTACAATTGGGGGTTCAAAAATGAAAATAGCCATATTAGGCGGTGGACTTGCTGGCTTATCGGCGGCTAACGTATTAGAAAAATATGGTGTAATCCCAACAGTTTTTGAAACTAAGCAATCTTTGACGGATTATAGTCCCAGGGCCCAAACTTTAATTTCAGTATTTGTCAGACCAATACAAGATAGTATCTCCCATTTGTCCGAAGAACATGGTTTATACATAAATCCTAAAACTAACATAACGGAACTAGTATTTCATTCTAAACGAGAAACAGCCGTAGTCAGAGGCCACTTAGGGTATATAACAATTAGGGGAGATCATCCTAGTTCTTTGGAAAGCCAACTAGGTTACAATCTTTTAGATACTGAAATTGTAAATAATTCTTCTTTTACTATGGCTGATCTTGAACATGAATTTGATAAGGTGATTATAGCCACGGGAGATCCTAATCAGGTTGATCAAATAAAAATTCCCGGAAATTATAAAGAAATATACTATAAAGATGCTTTAATATCAGGTGAATTCAATAAAAATCGTATCCATATTTTTCAAAATCATAATATAGCTCCTAAATCTTTTGGTTATCTTGTACCACTGAATGACTCGCTTGCCAATTTAAAAATTTCTTTTCCTATTGGCTATTTAAATAAGTATTTAGCTAAGGGTACGATAAGTACAGGCTGGCAATATTTTCTTCAATTATTATATAACAAGTTTCCGGGAATTTCTTTAGTGGAAGTCAAGGAATTCTCTAGAATAGTAAACTATGCTTCTACTGGAGCTAAAGGTCGCATAGGAAACTATCTGTTAACAGGAAATTGCTTAGGGTCAGTCATGCCTATGCTCGGTTATGATCAATTTTTTGCAATTTCAAGTGGAGTACATGCTGCGAAAAGTGTAATAAATCAGAAGAATTATGATTCTTTAATTTCTCCTTTGATGAGACAATTAACAAAATTACAAACCATATATCAAGGTATGAGTGCATTAGATAATAGGGATTTTGATAATATGGTGAAAACACTTAATACAAGGGCAGGTGGAATTTTCTTTAACTCAAAGTACGACATTTTAAAAGTTTTAGAGGGACTTCTTTACCCTATGATTAAATAACAAAATTTGTTTTATCAGAGAAATTTAGTCCAATATCACATATTGTAATATTATACATACAGATATCTAATGAAACCGGGGGAAGGGGGGATTAGATGTCCCGCAAACCATATCGTTGTCCTCGTAATTCCTTGCGATATACTGTCCAAGAGACGGATACAATTTATGATATAGCCAAGCATTATGATATTTCTTTACATGAACTTAAAAAAGCCAATCGACATATTGAAGATTTAGAAGTTATCTGTCCTGGTGATGTATTGTGCATACCAAGGGAAATTGAGCCCAGAAGAGCAAAAGTCATCATTGCCTTGAATATTGGTACAAATAAATTTGGCTATACTGGAAAATGGGAAGCGGCTCTTTATAAAGGTGCCATACCTGCCGAAGAAACAGAAGGACGGTTCACGGAATGGAAACAAGCCGACAAAAATATCGTGACTTTTGAGTTACCCGAGGAAGTCCGTAAAAGTTTTGAAGTACCTTTTAGCATACCTGAAGACACTTATGTCAGGATCAGAACTCTTGGAAATGATGTTTTTCCTGTGTTTGACCTGGTTACAGAGCCGTTTACTCTTGTTAGAAATAAAAAAATAATTGTTCCTATAAATTTTATTTCCAAAGCTACTATTTTGCCATTAGCTAATAAAAATTAATTGAAGAGTACTGTCTACCCAGGATAATTTAATAATTAATTTAAAATTTTTTCAGTTATCAACACTAAAATAATATAAGCGCACTAAGAAATAAAGCCTACCCTCTCCCTTAACTAGCTAATAGGGAGTAGGGTAGGCTTTATTATTACAACTTAAAATTGACTAATTTAGAATCGACCAATGATAACGTCGTCTTCATCTAGGATACCTGCTTCTACCAGAGCTCTCTGAAAGGAAGTACTTTCCCTTGACATACGAACTGTAGCACCGGAAATTCCATCTACGGAATCTTGAGCTGTACCGGTAGCTCCAGATTCTACGTCGACTCCAAACTCGTTATCTTCATTAATAGCGCCAGCTAATCTGTCTTGCTCCCAGTCTACTAGAGAATTTAATTCATTGACATCTTTTCCAATTAGATAATCTTCGATGGCTTCATAATTACCTTCCCAGCCACCTAAACCGAAATATCCGTAATCTACTGATTTTTCCTGAGCCAGGTTATTTCAAACTCAATTTCAAAGGCTTCTAAAAATTCGCGTACACTAGAATCTTCGTCTATACCTTCTAATTCACCAGTATCGTTTACAACATGAGACCACATATCGTGCATATTGAAGATGGTCTTATCTGCAAAATCTTCCCAGTCTTCTACTTGTTCAACACCGCCTCCAGAAGTTCTTACAGTTGGTACAAAATAATCACTGTCAACAGTTATCTCACTCATGGGTGTGTCATAATCAAAATCTGCTGGGAAATTATAATCAAACTGATACCTAGTAACAGGATCTACCATAGTAACGGCAACTTCACCAGTTTCATCCACGGCTGTTGCATAAAAATTCATCATATTCGCAGTGTTAACGGTGAACATGGATTGTCCTTCTTGGTAATCATCACCGGGAGTGGCTTCTTTAGGTTCTACAGAAAAATCAACGTCCACATAAGCATTCCCACTTTGACGAGTAGTCCAATAACCATCAATTTCTTGGAAATATCTCATGGTAGCATCTTCAATAATTCCATCCTCGTCTAACTCCAAAATGGTTTCAATATACCTACCGGCTTCATCGAAACTTTGACCATCAGCTTCTCCTTCCCAAGAATAACCTACGTATCGACCTTCTAAAGATTGTTCCTGTTCATCTTCCCCATTGCTTTCTTCCGTTGCAGGCTCATCTGTATCTGCACAACCCGCTACAATAACTAGTGCAGACAGAGCCAAGACAAAAACTAGACTGAATTTAAGTTTTTTCATAATTTTTCGCTCCTTTCTAAATAGAGTTTTGTAGTGCTTTGGGAGTTAGTGTTTAAGTACTCAAAAGCTTACTTAAAATGAATTGAATAAGATACCTAGTAATTAAAAGAAATTAAAAGCGTCACGCTCCCCCTTGTTCAAAGCTTCTCAAAACTAATTCCATTTTACCTATTTCATTAAAACTAATATAGGTGTATTCATCCGTCTTAGATAGGGACATTTGTCCCTGATTCTAAAGTTAAAAAAACCGACCTTTGTTACTCAAGGTCGGCTTACCAAGTTGTTAACTATCTTCTTTTATTTGTGATACATAATAAGCTGCTGCTTGAGTCCGATTATTTAAATCCAGTTTGTTAAGAATTCTACTCAGCTGGTTTCTGACAGTTTTTTCACTTAAGTGTAACTCTTCACCAATTTCACTATTAGTTTTGCCTTTAGCGACTAAGTCCAGAATATCCATTTCTCGATTTGTTAATATATCAGTAGGATTTTCCCGATTAGGATTTTTATTTCTCATATATTCAAGAACTTTTTCCGTAGTTTTTGCATCCATTATTTGTTCACCTTCTGCAGCTTTGATCACAGATTCAACCAAGGATTTAATTCGTACTTCTTTCATTAAATAACCTGAAGCACCGGCTAAAATTGATTCAATCAGGGCATCATCATCGTCAAATGCCGTTAACATTATAACTTTACTGTCAGGGCTATATTCTAAGACTTCTTGACATCCTTGCACTCCGCTTTCACTTTTGAGTCTTACATCCATTATAATTACGTGAAAATATTGTTCTTGTACTTGTTTTAAAGCTTCTGATATATTTTCGGCATCACTTACATGGGAAATTTTCTCACCTTTTAATAAATGTTCTTTCAGGCCCAAGCGGATCATTTCATGGTCATCCACAATTAACACTTGGTACATTTGGTTTACCCTCCCTTCTTTGGCAATTCTAAATAAAACTTAGTTCCTTTACTTTTTTCGGTTTGGAAATTGAATTCACCGCCCAGGGTATGAATTCGTTCTTTAACATGAACCAGACCGAGTTTTTCTCTCTGGCTTTGTTTTCTCTGCAACTCTTTCAAATCTACTCCCACGCCATTATCTTCTAATGTGATTAAAATGTTATTAGCTTGGCCAGCTTTTATAGTAATAGTGATTTTATCGGCTTGTGAATGCTTTACTGCATTTATTAGTAGTTCTCCTAAGGTATTGTGTATGGCAGCTTTAATTTCCGGTTTAACATCTATAAAAGATTTTAAGTCATTTTTAAATTCAATGTTTAAATGTCGTTTAAATCTCTGGACTATTCGGCTAATTATCTCACTAATGGTTAATGAAGCCAGTTCAGCAGATTTGAGATCTTGAATGTACAATCGCATATCTGAAAGAATATTATCTAGTTGTTTCGCAGACTTGTCCAATCTTTCTCGTACTTCCTCTGTATCTCCCGAGTCCAATTCATACTTACAACTTTCAAGGGCTAGTCCGACAGAATAGATTGATTGCATGATATCATCGTGCAGATCTTTTTTTATTCGTTCCCGTTCCTGTAAAATAGCATTTTCGCTTACAGTTCGTCCAATTAACGAAATGTTTTCTAATTGGAACTTTCTTAAGATTAAAAGAATACTAAGAGTAATTAATATACTAAAAAAAGTTCTAAATAAAGGAACAGGCAATTTTGTAAGCTTGAAAAAAGTTTCTGTATTTATTACGTCTGCTGGAAAAAAGTCGGCACTTGGAACTAGAAAACCTGCAAATATACCATATCCCATGAAAGCTATCATTAGTAAGTTATAAACGTACCCTGTATACTTGTTAGTAGTTTGCAATTGTTTTTTGTGTTGATATACGGCGTAGCAAGCAATTAATCCAGCAGGTAAAGCAAAGAAATATCGGCTAATTATTTCAGCCAGATTAAACCAGTAATCTGGGTTATCACCTATAAATATTAACTGATAGAAGACAAAATAAACTAACCATGAAATTAAACTACCAATAGAAATGTAGAAGAGATATTTTACCAAAGCATGTTTATGAATATCATATAAAAACTGTAATGCAAAAAATAATAAAAATCCAAAAGAAATTCCAACTAAATTTAAATCAATTACTTCTAGAATAAACAAGGATGAAGAAGTAAAATCACTCTCCCTATAAGGGAGGTAAAAATAAGTCCATTCTGATAATCCGTGCAAGTAACCGAAAACAGCCAGCAGCCATAGATTATTAGAAAAAGTTTTATTAGTATACTCTTTAACCTGAAGAGTAATTGCAATACCCATAATAATGAAAGATAAACCGTATATGAAATAAACTTCATAGAAGTATTCAAGGAAAAAAGCTTTCATAGAGAGCCCCTTTCTAATAAGTATAATTTCACCTTTAAATTCTCATGATAAATTATACTATAATGTATCTTTAAAAGTAACTATTTTGATTAGAAAGTTCAGGATTTCTTGATATTTTTTACTATTATTGATAACCTATCAGTAAAAGGATTAACTATCAATATAAATCTGATTAAGTTAATCTATAATAATAAATAAAAAGGGAGGTTATTTATTAAAATGAATAACACTGTGGCTATTACTGATAAGATTAGTTGGATAGGAGTAAATGACCGAGTTAGTGAACTTTTTGAGGCTATTTGGCCTTTGCCTGACGGTGTTTCTTATAATTCATATTTGATTAATGACGAACAAGTAGCCCTTGTAGATACGGTAAAGGATAGCGAAATCAATACATATTTGCAAAATATTAAAAACGTAATTGGAAATCGTTCAGTTGATTACCTAATAATAAATCATATGGAACCAGATCATTCAGGGGCTATAGAGGCTTTAAGAAGAGAATATCCAAATATAACCCTTGTAGGTAATCAAAAAACATTAACTTTTTTAGAACAATTTTACGGAATTGTGGAAAATATCAAAATCGTTGATGATGGAGATCAACTGCAACTAGGCCAACACACCTTAAATTTTTATTTAACTCCTATGGTGCATTGGCCTGAAACAATGATGACATATGAACAGAAGGAAAAAATATTATTTTCTGGAGACGCCTTTGGAGGCTTTGGAACTCTAGAGGGTGGCATATTTGATGATGAAGTAAACTTGGATTTTTATCAAGAAGAAATTCGCCGTTATTTTACTAATATTGTTGCTAAATATGGACCTATGGTAGAAAAAGCTATTTCTAAATTAGCAGATTTAGATGTGAAGATTATTGCTGCTACCCATGGCCCTGTTTGGAGAGAAAAGCCAGAACAGATTATTGCAGATTACTCACGTTGGAGCCGACAAGAAACAGAGCCGGGCGTGGTTGTAGTTTATGGTTCAATGTATGGAAATACTGAAACCATGGTGGACACTATCTGTAGAAGACTGGCTGAGAAAGGAATCAAGAACATAAAGGTGTACAATATTTCTAAGACTCATGTATCTTATATTATTAACGATATCTGGCGATATCAAGGTTTGATTTTAGGAAGTTGCGCCTATAACTCAAGAATTTTTCCACCAATGGATTATTTATTGTGCTTTTTAGAAAATAAAAACATAAAGAATCGACTATTGGGGCTGTTTGGCTCGTACACTTGGAGTGGTGGTGCCATGAAGAGACTTCAAGAATTCCAAAAAAATACTAAGCTTGAATTAATTGAGCCATCAGTAGAAGTGAAATCTGCTCCCAAGAAAAAAGACCATGAAGATTGTATAAAAATGGCTGAAAATATGGCGGCGAAACTGAAAGAATAAGAGTTGTTGGTAAATAAGTAGAGTACATTGATTCCATTCCCAGAGATGAGAGACGACTTTTTAGTCGTCTCTTTTTTTATGCATCATCTAAACATTGATTTCCATTATTTATTGATATACTAGCATATTGGAGTAGCTCTTTATAGAAATCTATAAGTGTCTGCTCACCATACGCCCTTAACAAAGAGGCTTTAGTAGGTTTAGAATTACACTCGATCAAATAAAGTTGCAAATTTTTATCCACCGCTATGTCGATGCCCATTTCTCCACATTTTCCGTGAAGAGCTTCTATCGATTCATATACATTGGTTATCAGAGTAATTAAAGAGCTATATAGATCAGCTAGGTCTTTATCAGGGAGTTTCCAGATTGAAGTAAAAAATTCAGTAAACTTGTAGCTATCAACATGTTGAGTAATAGGTGAATTGCTTTTCCCCAATCTAACTGGAATCGCTGTAATTTTTAATTTTCCTGTGCCATTTCTTTGGACTTCGGCCCTTAGATCTATTAATTTGGCATCAATTGAGAGTAGATCTATGGTTTCTTGGATAATATAGCTATTTTTACTGCGTACAAAATCAAAAACATGATCAATTAATTCACAGAAATTATTAACAGGAATTGAATTTGGGTTTTTATGATAAGTTAAAATTTTATATCTGTTATAATTTTGATCAATTCTCAGTATTCGTTTTCCCTTTCTTCCTCCAATGGGCTTTAAATAAACTGATTGATACTTTCCTAACATAGTTTTTAAATCTTCTTGATCATTTAATACTGTGGTACTTGGGAGATAGGAAGCAATTTTTGGATACTTTTGTAAATGTTTGTACGTAGTCCATTTATCAAAGCTTTGAAGTGGATTTATAAATCTAGCACCAAATTGTTTCATTTCTTCTTGAAATCTTTTAAATAGGTTTTTTTCTTTTTTTAGCCCACTTCCTATTTGATAAATGATTTCCGGATAAGGAAAATTTTCTTTTTCCCAGTGTTGACCTTCTTGATTGTAATAATGTCCGAATATCCTTTTATTATCAAAATCAATATCAATTAATGAAAAAAAGACTAATTTATTATTTAAATCTTCATTGGCATCAACTAATAAACGAATTTTTTTATTAGATATATTATCTAACAGAGCTAGAGAGTCAAATCTATTAATGAATATCCCAATTAATGGCTTTGATTGCAGAGAAGGATGACTCACTTCTTCATGGCAAGTTAAATAATCTAAATAATCATGGCTCAAGGGTGTCACCTCAAAAGTTAACATTGATTATTTAATAATTACTTTTATGTGAATTTATTTAAGAAGTGATTATTTGATAACTTTTTAAGATATTAGTTATTTCAAGTCATCACTATAAGGTTTACGATTATCACACATGGGCTCCATCAACATAAGCTAAACTACAAAGATGTTGACAAGGAGGTAGATTTAAAGTTGTCTGAAGAAGAAAGAAGGCAAGTATACCCAGGCCCAATTAAGGACCCTGGTAAATTTCCACCCCCAGAGGCCATAGACTGTATAAAAGTTGATAAGGTTTATGAAGAATGTAAACAAGTTGATGTTAACGAAATCAGAGTTGATATCCCAGATGACATTGAAGATACTAATCTAATAAATAATATTGGAGAAGTTGAGTGTATTGATGTTGAGTTATTGAAAAAAGAGTGTGAAATAGTAGCTGATACAAAAGTTAGACTGTGGATCAAATATGAAATCACATACAGTCTTAATGATGAAGTATTCACGGAAATACAAACTTTTGAAAAAATTGTTGTATTAGGGCGTGCCGGTGAAGAAGGTTTAGAACCGCAATGTGAAGTCTTTTTAGAATGTTTAGATGCTTTTATTGTCGACGATGAAATTGTTCTCTGCATAGGTAAGTTGTTAATATTTAAGTTAATAGCTCATGTTCAGTTATTAGTACCAGTATATGGATTTTGTCCTCAACCGGAAATTTGCCAGGTAGCAGCAGAATGTCCTGATTATGACCCAGAGTGGCCACCTTATCCACCCCAAGAATAATTCTTAAATCACAGTATCAAAATAGCTCGTCTAAGAGCAGCGTATCTTTTAAAAGAGATGCGCTGCTCTTTTGTTTGCCCGGCATGCCTGTCGCGCCGATGGGTTGAAAGAAACCCTGTCACCTAACCAGCAGGAAGACAACCATAAGGCAAGGGCGTCACCGGTGACGGTGGAGTCTGAAGGAAGCTGAAGGGGGAATTTGGAACATAGTGAGAACAAACCGAGGATGGCCTTTTAGGTGGGTAACCTTGCAAATTATGGGAAAGCCCGAAAGCTGGATAACCTAAAAGGTTAGGACGGATGCGTTCAAATTCAGGCAAGCAGACTTAACCGGGGAGATACCTGTATTGTCTTGTGACGACAAGTAAAGTTAAGACAAGTGGAAACATGAGTTTTAACTAAAGCAGTGCAGGAGGCAGATGAACCCGTAGTAGTGAAGAACTTTCGGCCAAAGAAAGCTGGTAACAGTCTGGAGGATAAAACCGAAAGGACACTACACCTGGTTGTAGTGGTGCATAATGACCGAAAGGGAATTATGTAGTGTGAAGGGGTGAAAGTAGACCAAAGAGTGTAGCAAGAACTCGAGTAGACACTTTAGGTAGGAAGAAAACTGAAGCTGAAATGCTAAAGGGAACGGAAAGTCAGGTGGTGACGAGCTTACTTGCTTTACCGTCCGCCTAGTGGAAGTAGAGCGTACCCTGATAGGTAAGATTGCCAAAGAGCTAGAGACACCGTTAAGCACGTTCAAAGAAACCACAACTAAAAGTGTAGAAAGAGGGAAGGCACACAGCGAAAGAAGGTGCAATTGATGAAGAAATGGTACAGTTTAATAGACAAGATTTATTCCAAAAAGAATCTAGAAGACGCCTACCGCAGGGTCAGAGCTAACAAAGGTAAACCCGGCATAGACCAGGTAACCGTGGAGGCTTATGGCTCCAACCTAGAAGAAAATCTGGAAACCCTTCATCATGACCTTAAAATTGGCGCATACAAACCACAACCTGTGAGGCGAGTTAAGATACCCAAACCAGATGGAAGTACTCGCCCATTAGGGATTCCAACCGTAAAAGACAGGGTAGTCCAACAAGCAACGTTAAATATACTTCAACCGATTTTTGATCCAGACTTCCACCCGTCAAGCTACGGATACAGGCCTAATCGCTCATGTCACAAAGCAATAGCTAAATCAGAACAGTTCATTAATAAATACAATCTAAGACATGTAGTAGATATGGACCTATCTAAATGCTTTGATAAATTAAACCATGAGTTGATTATCGAAGAAGTAGCCAAGAAAGTTAGTGATGGAAGTGTTCTCAAATTAATAAAGAAATTTTTGAAGTCCGGAGTAATGGAAGATGGAGCCATAGAAGACACAGAAATAGGGAGCCCTCAAGGTGGAGTGATATCACCACTACTAACCAACATTTACCTAGACAGATTTGATAAAGAAATGAAGAGTCGCAATATCCGAATAGTAAGATATGCCGATGATATTTTAATATTCGCCTACACACCAAGACAAGCGAAAAGATATAAAGATATAGCTACTGAAATATTAGAAGACGAATTAAAACTAACAGTTAATAAAGAGAAAACTCACATAACAAATGACCGCAAAGGTGTTCCCTACCTAGGAGTTATCATAAGGAGTCAAAACATATCCATCCAGCCTGAAAAGATACAGAAATTCAAAGAAAAAGTCAGAACTCTTACACCAAGAAATCATGGTAGAAATCTATCCGAAATCATAAAAGAGCTAAATCCAGTATTAAGAGGATGGGCAAATTACTTCCGAATAGCCAATTGTAAGAAACAATTTGAGAACTTAATGAAATGGATTAGAAGAAGACTTAGGATGAAGAAAATGCGAGAATGGAAAAGTTGGAAACAACTACACAAAACTCTTCGCAGAAAAGGCTACAAAGGGGAATTTGAGAAAATCTCCATGAATAAATGGAGAAACTCATCAAGTCCTCTCATAAGTTTAGCACTACCCAATAAGTGGTTTGACGAGATAGGTCTAATTAATATTAGTACCTATCAAGTTGGTATTTTGCATCACTTTAGAGAGTGATCGAGGTCTACTAGGAGCCGTGTACGTGGCCCGTAAGCACGGTTCTGTGAGAGGAACGAAGCCACAGCTAATTACTGTGGCTTCTACCTACTCGATTTTATGGGGTTTTCAATTATAGTTAGAATTGGTATACTTTTATAAAAAAGTAAGGAACAGGAAGGATTAATTCTAACAGATCCAGAAATATAAAATTAAGAAATTATAAATTTTTAAAAAATTAGCAATTGATAAAAAACATAGCTCTAACATTTGTGAAATTTTAATGGAATGATGAAAGTTTTTAGATTAAGGTTAATTAATCTCTGGTTATTAGGCTTAAACCAGGGATTGATTGAATAATAATAACTTAAAAAGGAGGTTTTTCATGCCTGATCAACGTGAACAATGGAAGTCGAAATTAGGTTTCGTACTTGCGGCGGCAGGCTCAGCTGTAGGCTTAGGTAATGTCTGGAGATTTCCCTTTGTAACAGGGGAAGAAGGTGGAGCTGCCTTTTTAATTATTTACATTATCGCAATAATAATTATAGGCTATCCCCTTATGGTAACTGAAATTTCTTTGGGTAGACATACTCAAAGAAATCCGGTTGGTGCTTTTAAATCAATTGCTCCTAATACTCCTTGGTGGCTTGTTGGTGCTTTATCTGTGCTAACAGGGTTTGTCATCCTAAGTTATTATTCTGTTATTGCTGGTTGGTCTCTATCTTACATTGTTAAATCTTTAGCAGGTTTTCCAATAGGAATAGAAGCCACAGAGCAGCTATTTGGTGAACACACTACAAGTCTTTTTGAACCAATTTTTTATCACTTTTTATTCATGGCGATTGTAGTCGGTGTTATATCAGCTGGAGTTGTGAAAGGTATTCAAAGAGTGGTCACTTTTCTCATGCCAGTGTTGGTAGTACTATTACTGGCTGTTGTTATTAGGGCTGTCACTTTACCCGGAGCTGGAGAGGGTTTAGCATTCCTATTTAGGCCGGATTTCAGTGCGGTTAGTTGGGATACTATTCTCGCTGCCATAGGTCAGTCATTCTTCACTTTAAGTCTTGGTATGGGTGCTATTTTAACTTATGGAAGTTATCTTTCTAAGAATGATGAAATACCTAACAGTTCAGTTCAGGTAATTGGTGCCGATGCTCTGATTGCAATTATTTCAGGTATGGCTATTTTCCCTGCTGTTTTTGCTTTAGGATTTGACCCTGGTGAAGGTCCTGGATTGGTATTCGTCACTTTACCGGCTGTTTTTGCAGAAATGCCTGTTGGTGGACTTTTTGGATTCTTATTCTTTGTCTTATTATCCATTGCGGCATTAACCTCTGCCATTTCATTGCTAGAGGTAGTTGTAGCTTATTTCGTAGACGAAAAACAATGGCCTAGAAAAAAAGCTTCTGCTACTATAGGTTTGGTTGCTTTTATCGTAGGGCTTTTCCCAGTTTTAGGTTATAGCGCCCTAGATCATGTTACCTTTATGGGCATGGATATCTTAGACACTTATGATTTTATAGCAGATAGTATTATGTTACCACTAGGTGGGGCTATGATTGCTTTCTTTGCCGGTCATGTTTGGGGTACTAGAAATGTTATGGAAGAAGCAAATAAATCTGCCACCGGTATTAGGATTGGCGATTGGGCAGCACCATTATTAAAGTATATAATCCCTATTGGCGTTATCATAGTAATGATTGTAGGAATTATAGAGACTATTGGTGGTTAAAAATTAGATCTCTAATAATATTTAAGGGCATCCAGACTTAATGGGTGCCCTTTTATTATGTTAAAATTCAGTTATGCTTATTAACCAAATCTTTTTAACCACATTAAACGTCTAATGATTTGAGGAGGTTAACTATGGAATTAATTGTTCAATGGACTAGCTCGGAATTCATATACTTATTATTAACTTTACTAAATATTTATGCTTTTGTTCTTATGGGACTTGATAAACATTTTGCAATAAAAGGGAAAAGCAGGATTTCAGAAAAGCATTTATTGGGATCTGGAGTTGTAGGAGGGGTGTTTGGACTCTATGTTGGGATGAAAGTTTTTAGACATAAGACTCAACATTTAATATTTAAACTTGGAATTCCACTACTTTTATTTTTATATGTTGTGGTATTTTATTTTACGATAAACATTCCAGAAAGCCCACTGCTTTAGGTGTAGGAGTATTTTAATTCAAAAGGGGTGACCATCTTGATGAATGTATAGTGATTAATAGAATTACTTAGCGGAGAGGAGTGTATTTAATGGCTATTAAGCAGGCATTATTGAGTTTTAAGGAGAATTATAAGATTGCCTTAGTGCCTATAATTATGGATGTGTTAGCTTTGTTACTAGCCGTAGTACTAGTTTTTGGTGTATTTCCCGAGATTGGTGAAATTAAAATGAGTCAAGATAGGTTTCATATAGAAGTGGGTTTTCCCAGTATTCCACCATCCGTTACCGATGTTTTAGAGGGGGACTGGGTCCTACCGGGATTAAATGAGGTTATGATCGAGGATTACTTAACTGATCAACTAGCCGTTTCCGGAGAGTTAATTTCTTATATATTAATCATGATTGGCTTCACATTATTATTTTTATTAGTAAAAGTCTTTTTAGAGTCTGGATTTTTAGGATGTATTAAAGATGGTTATCGCTATCAACAGTTATTTTCACCTGGGAAATTTTTAATAAATTCTAAAAAATATTTTTGGAATATGCTGAAATATCGTTTGATTATGCTGGGGATACTTTTAGGACTATTGTTAATTCTATTAATTATTATGTACGGAGTTTTTAGGTCCGTAAATCCCTTCGCTCCCATGAATATAATGCCATTACTTGCCATTATATTTATTATCTTCATATTAGCAATACTCTTAGTAATGCTATTTTTATTATTTGCACCTTACGCTATAGTAGAGGAAAATCTATTACCGTTAGAAGCCATGTCCGTATCTTATAGCACAGTGAAAGGAAACTTTGGCAAAACAATTTTACATTTACTGGCTTTAGTGGGAATTTTCTTTGTAGTAAGTGTCGTGATTAATGGAGTCGCCATAGTTTCTATACTTCTTTCAATAATACTTTATGCTCCAGCAGGTTGTGTGGGCATTTATATAATTTATATTTTATTTAGCCAATTGAGAAAGGAATATCATGAAAAACAAGCAGAAGTAGATGAACTTTTAAAAGATGATGATTCAAGCATTAATGATTCAAGTACTAACCTTAGTCAAGAAAATATACAGAGAGAGGACTAGGAGGGATAGCTTTGAATAAGAATAATCAGATCTTAATTACATTAGTGAGTGTTGTAATGATTACGGTTTTTATGACAGCTTGTGTTTCAGAACCCGAACTTAATGAAGGAGCAGATACTAACGGAGCAGATCCTAACTCTGATAATGAGTCAGAAGTGGGTATTGATATCGATAAAAACCGAGATAAACTTGAGGAAATAGCTAAAGAAGCTTTTACTATTTATTATAGTTATGTTGATCTAGACTTGTTTGCTGATAATGCTCGTAAGGACCTGGAAGCAGGTCATTTAAATGTAGATTATCCTGGAATAAGCACTGAAGAATATATTGAAGCAGTCAATATTGATATTGAAGAAATGACTGAAACAGAAAGTGGCAATATTCAAATGTTAGCTTCAGTTAGTTATCCTCATATAAATGAAGAGCAAATAGAATCCATTACAGCAGAACTTGAGGAAAGAATTCTGTCAGAAGCCGAATCTCAAGACAGGGCTATTGACCTTCAGAATATATTTAACGAAACTCTACAAGCCAAGGAATTAGACCAGGAAAGGACAAATAAAACTTTAACATTAACAGCTGAAGGGGATAATTCGGCTAAAAATGGTACTTCAAAAGATGATACAGATGAGACAAATAAGGATAATACTGACATAAATTTTAAAGTTGTAGAGATGGATCGGCCTGATGATTTATTTCAATCCTTTGATAAAGCTTTTCAGAGGGCAATTGCCGATGGAATTCAGGATGTAGTGATAGATTTGCGACCCCATGGGCTTTTTTTAGGCTGGGAAGATACTGTTAAGGCGAAGTTTCAGGGTGAAAAAATTGTAATGGAAAGTGATTTTTTAGGAAAATACTTGCGCGATGAACTAAAACTCATCTTGACCGAAGAAAATGAAATACTGTTGACAGAGATTTGGGATCAACTGTCGGAACTGGCAGGATATAATCCTCATTTGCAATTTGGTCCTGAAAACTATCTTAACCAAGTAATAGTCGGTAAAACTACTAAAGATAATGTAGTATCTATTTCTTTTACCAGACCATATGCAGTCGCAACCAAAGACAGTGTCATCGGTTATATTGATTTAGAACAGGATGAAATCAATTTGTTTGATAAAGTTTCAGGCCCGGGACAACAAGTGAGTGATTTCTTTTGGTCACAAGGCGGCGATTATTTGGCCTATTACTATACAGAAAGTGGCTCAGGTTTTAACTATCTCAATGTTTACGATATTGCTAGTGATGAACTAATTAAAATCAATGAAATCGAAACATTTAAGGAAAACCATGGAAATGGAAATCAAGGACTTACAGGTGAGTTTAATAAACTTCGCTGGTTAGCAGATGAAGATATTTTGTCATTTAAGGTCACTTCTTTCCAGGAAAAGGAAGATGGAAAAGGAAATGCATACAGATACAAATTAGATGTTGTAACAGAGGAGCTGAGAAAAAATAACTAGCTTAATGAAATAAAAGACTGGTTTAATCATAAAAGTTAACAATACTATAATCCTCTATAACCCATCGATTGGTTTTACAATCAGTCGATGGGTTATTTTTTACCAAAATTAAACAAGTCTAAAATCTATTCTAACACAAATACTAAACAGTAAAAGTTTCATGGTTTAGTGGAGGTGTATATTTGAGTCAAAGTCAGGATACTAAACAAGATACAGCCAAGAGAATTGATACACAAGTGAGACGAGAAGAGCTACCTAAAGAAGAGTTGCGAGAACTCATTAGAAAACACCGGAAAGATTCAGGAGGTTTAATTCCTCTTTTGCAAACAGTTCAGGAAAGAGAAGGTTATTTATCCCGTAAAAGGTTGGAATCCATTGCCCGAGAGATGAACCTTTCCCTGGCCAAAATAATGGGAGTAGTTTCTTTTTATTCACAGTTTCATATCCAGCCTAAAGGCAAAAATATCATACGCGTATGTATGGGAACGGCCTGTCATGTTAAAGGAGCAGGCCAAGTAATGGAAAAATTCCAAAGAGAACTTTCCATAGAAACAGGTCAAACGACTGAAGATAGGGAGTTTAGTCTTGAGGCGGTTTCATGTATTGGGGCCTGTGGTCTTGCTCCAGTCTTAACTATTAATCACAATACACACGGAAAAGTTACTACTTCTGATGTAAACCATTTGATTAATAGATATGTTAATGGTTCAAATAACGGAAATGAAGGTGGGGAACAAGGATGAGAGTTTTGGTTTGTGGTGGTACTGGATGTGTAACATCCGGCTCCCAAGAAGTTAAAGATGTTTTAGAAACAGAATTGGAAAAAGAGAATATACAAGACTACAAGGTGATTTTCACTGGCTGTCAAGGGTTTTGTGAGCAAGGGCCGTTAATAAGAGTCGAACAAGATGAGACCTTCTACTGTAATGTTGATGCAGAAGGTGCTAAGAAAATAGTTCACCATCATTTAAAAAACGGCCAGCTGGTTTCCGAACTCTTGTATGAAAATCATGATGGTCACAAAGTGCAAAAGCGTGAGGAGATAGATTTTTATCAAAAGCAAGAAAGGGTGGTTATTAACCGGTCGGGATTTATAGATCCAGAAAACATTGATGAATATTTAAATTCAGGAGGTTATCAGGCTCTGCAATTAGGTCTTACCATGGAGCCTGAAGATATCATAACAGAAATACAAGCTGCTAATCTTAGGGGAAGAGGTGGGGGAGGCTTTCCTACGGGTTTGAAGTGGGAATATGCAAAAAAAGGCGATGAAAAAACTGAAAAATACGTTGTCTGTAATGCCGATGAGGGAGACCCTGGAGCATTCATGGATAGAAGCATTCTAGAAGGTGACCCTCATGTTGTTATCGAGGGTATGGCCATTGCAGGGTTAGCTATTGGAGCAAATCGAGGAATTATATATGTTAGAGCTGAATATCCTTTGGCTGTTAAAAGGCTTGAGAAAGCTATTAGTCAGGCAAAGGAATACGGGTATCTGGGAGAAAGAGTTTTAGGTTCAAACTTTTCTTTTGATATTGAGATCAAACAGGGAGCTGGAGCCTTTGTTTGCGGAGAGGAAACCGCCTTAATTGAAAGTGTTCATGGGAACAGGGGAATGCCAAGACCTAGACCGCCTTTCCCAGCCGAAAAAGGCCTCTATGATTCCCCAACTATTCTTAATAACGTAGAAACACTAGCAAATATACCTGTTATTTTGAATTGGGGTGCCCAAAAGTACAATGAACTTGGTACTAAAGATAGTAAAGGAACAAAAGTTTTTGCCATAACGGGAAAAGTGAGAAATACCGGACTATGTGAAGTTCCCATGGGCATTAAATTGAAAGATTTAATTTTTGATATCGGTGGAGGTATTAAGGATGACAAAGAGTTTAAGGCAGTCCAGATAGGTGGACCTTCAGGTGGGTGCTTGCCTCAAGAATCCCTAGACTTTCCCATCGAATATGATTCTCTCATAGATGCAGGAGCTATGATGGGTTCAGGGGGACTTGTAGTCATGGATACGAGTACTTGTATGGTAGACTTATCCCGGTTCTTTCTAAATTTTACCCAGAGTGAATCCTGTGGTAAATGTAACCCATGTCGTGAAGGAACAAAAAGGCTGTTAGAAATATTAAATCGGATTATTGACGGTTATGGAGAAAATGAAGATCTCAAAATCCTCAATCGATTAGGAAATAATATCATTAATACTTCTCTTTGTGGTTTGGGACAATCAGCACCTAATCCGGTACTAAGTACTATCAGGTACTTCGAGAATGAATACCTAGAACATATCAATAATAAGTACTGTCGAGCCGGGGTATGTAAGAATCTTACCACAATAGAAGTAGATCCAGAAAAATGTAGTGGGTGTGAAATTTGCAAGCAGATATGCCCCGTTGATGCAATAAAAGGTGAAAAGTCAGAGGTTCACAATATAGATTCGAAAGTGTGTATTAAGTGTAAAGAATGCATAGATAAATGTCCTCTTGAAGCAATTGAATAATAACATAACAACAAGTTGGAGGTAGTATTCAAGTGATGACTGACAGTCAAAACCAAAACACAATTACAATCATGGCAGATGGTAATTCATATCAAACAGAACCAGGAGAAAGTATTCTCAATGCCTTGGAAAGGCACGGATTTCACATTCCTACTCTTTGTTACGAAGAGGGACTGCCAATTATTGGCGCCTGCAGGTTATGTGTGGTAGAAATTTCGGGTGCCAGAAAACTACACCCAGCATGTAGTACACCGGTGGCAGATGGTATGAATATTTTTACTGAATCAGAACAGGTTGTTGAGGCCAGAAGAGAGATTTTAAAGCTACTGCTTGCAAACCATGATTTGAGATGTCTTACATGTGAGAGAAATGCCGATTGTAGGCTGCAGGATTACTGTTACCGCTATAAAGTGGAAGATACCCCTTATGTGGGAGATACTAAAAACTATCCTATAGATAGGTCAAACCCATTTTTCTTTCGAGATTACGGAAAATGTATCATGTGCGGAAAATGTGTTAGTATCTGCGCAGAAATAAATGGGGCCTATGTCTACGATTTTATGGATAGGGGCTTTGATTCGAAGGTTACCAGTGCTTTTGACGATGAATTACAGAATACTACTTGTACTTTTTGTGGTATGTGTGTCAACGTTTGCCCCGTAGGAGCTTTGGTAGAGCGTTCTGTCGAGTGGCGTTCTAGACCCTGGGAGGTAGATAAAGTACTGACTACCTGTCCTTACTGCGGAGTGGGCTGTCAAATGTATTTAAAAGTCCAGGACGGAGAAATAGTGGGTGTATCAAGAAAAAAAGATTCATTTACTAAAGGGCATCTATGTGGAAAGGGTCAATTCGGTTGGGATTTCGTTCATTCAAAAGATAGATTGACTAAGCCCATGATTAGAAAAGATGGCCAGTTAACCGAGGTTAGTTGGGATGTTGCCATGGAGTACATAAGTGAGAATTTATCAAGACTTTATAATGAAAGTGGCAGTGATGCCATAGCAGGACTTAGTTCGGCCAAGGTGACTAATGAAGAAAATTATCTGTTTCAAAAATTATTGAGAACAGCTTTCAAGACTAATCATATTGACCACTGTGCCAGGCTATGTCACAGCTCCACTGTTTGGGGGCTTGCCACTAGCTTCGGAAGCGGTGCTATGACTAATTCAATCAATGAGCTTTTGGAGACAGATTGTATTGTAGTGATAGGTTCAAATACTACTGAAGCTCATCCCGTTACAGGTTACAGAATAAAGCAGGCCAATAAAATGGGAAAAAATTTGATAGTGATTGATCCCAGAAAAATAGAATTAACTAATTATGCCGATGAATGGCTTAAACTGAGACCCGCTACTAATGTAGCTCTACTGAATGGTATTGCCAGAGTAATATATAAAGAAGGCTTATGGGACCAAGAATTTGTAGAAGCTAGAAGCGAAGGATTTCAGGATTGGATAGAATCTATTGAAGGATATACACCTGAAAGAGTCCAAGAAATAACGGGTGTTCCAAAGGATAAACTGATTAGAACCGCACGACTAATAGGTAATAGCAATAAAGTGACTTTTGTTTATGCTATGGGAGTTACCCAGTATACTCAGGGAACTCAGAACGTTTTATCTATAGCTAACTTGGCAATTTTAACAGGTAATGTAGGACGAAGAGGTACAGGTGTAAATCCCTTGAGGGGACAAAACAATGTTCAGGGTGCCTGTGATATGGGAGCTTTACCAAACTACTTCCCTTCATATCAACCTATCGAGGATCCAGTGGCTCGGGATAAATTTAAAAAAGTTTGGGGTACTGTTCCAGAACCCAAACCCGGGTTGACAGTAACGGAAATTATTGAAAAAGCAGGTACCGGTGATATTAGAGGACTATATATTATGGGGGAGAATCCGGCAGTTAGTGATCCCGATGCTGATGAGGTTGAAAGATCATTAGAGGAAACAGAATTATTGATTGTTCAAGATATTTTCATGACTGAAACGGCAAAACTTGCCGATGTAGTTCTACCTGCCACTTCCTTTGCTGAAACGGAAGGTACTTTTACCAATACTGAGAGAAGAGTACAGCGCGTTAGAAAGGCAGTTGAACCTCCGGGTCAAGCTAAAACAGACCGGGAAATTTTAACTCTGTTGGCTAATAGACTAGAACTTAACTGGAATTACAATAATGATGAAGAAGTGATGGATGAAATTAATAAATTGGCACCCTTTTATGGCGGGATCACTTTTGCTAGGTTAGAAAACGAGGGCTTACAGTGGCCTTGCTACCACACCTCACATCCTGGGACTGAATTTTTACACAAAGATCAGTTTTCAAGGGGAAAAGGTAAATTTCATCCTGTAAAATACATTCCCCCTTCGGAGGAGCCTTCAAAAAAGTATCCTTTAATCTTAAATACAGGGAGATGGCTTTATCACTTCCATACTGGCACCATGTCTCTAAGATCTCAGAGGCTTAAATGGCTTCGTGATGAAGAACTAGCTATGGTTAATCCCCAGGTTGCCAACGAATTGGATATAGAAGACGGGGATATAGTTAAGATTGCTTCCAGGCGCGGTAAAGTGAAATCAAAAGTTCAGGTTACAGATCATGTGCCCCAAGATATGGTGTTTATGACATTTCATTTCCCAGAAACCTTGACAAATCGTTTAACTACTAAGGCTAAAGATCCTATCTGTAAAATTCCTGAACTAAAAAGTAGTGCAGTTAGAATCGAGAAAGAATAGTCTTATAACCTATGAAAGCTAAACAGGAAAGAGCAGCTATAGTTCCCAGCTTACCTCCTATTCCTTGAAAAGCTGGAATCGTCACTAAATACAGGGAGCCTGCGAGAAAGCTCAGGGCTCCCATTTCTTTTATTGATGGCACATGCTTAACAGATACCATAGAGGCATAACCTGAAGTGGTAGCAGCACCTGCTAGCAGTGTACCAAAATCCCCAAAGAGTACAGGAAATACACCACTTAACAAGGTTACTACACCAGAGCCAATCACTGGACCATATTTTAGAATTATATTTATGTAATAGGCAGTAATCCCACCGAGAATAGAAGTGAGAATAATAATTAATGAACTAGAATCAAAAAACTCAAAGATAATAAACAATTGGATACCTCCCTGTAATCTAAAAATCTAAAGTTTTTTAAATAGTTATTGCTATTAGAGTATATAAATCGGTGATTATAGTATTATAATTTTCTAGCTACCTATAAGAAGTAAAAGAATCCTATACAATAGCACAGAAGTAGCTGCCGTGATTCCTCCTTTGCCTCCCAAGCCATCAAAAACAGGACTTGTATTTGCGAATACAAGTCCTACTATTATTCCGGCCCAGAAAGCACTGCCTAAAGTTGGTATTATTTCAGTAGATGACATCCCTACAAAAGACGCAATATATATTCCTCCGGCCCATTTAGGAAAAAGAAGGGCACCACTTAAGCCAACAATGCCATTAGCAAAAAAAGGTCCTAAAGCCAAATGATGATTTAATAAATAAGTTACTATTACAGAGACAATAGATGTGATTAGGGTAATCAATTGTTTTTTCATAAAACTCTCTCCTAATATTATGCTGTAAACTAAACAAAATTGGACAAAACTGTAAATCTAATATACTAATATTATTCTCTGAGTCTACGATAATGTCTGGCCAATCCTGCGATGAAACCGAAGCCAATTATTAAAATCACCAGGCTTTCAAATATCCCCTGCCTGACAAAGGAATTATATAAAAGATAACTTCCTGTTATGAAAAAAGTTATTAACCCGAGAACTTTTTTAGGAGACATATACAATTCACACCTTGTTATATCTGTATTACGGTCTATTGATTAACTAATGAGATGACAAGTTGATGACAAGTTGCTTATTAATTTATTCTCTATCTTTAATTGGACAATTATTAGTGGTATTCTCCATTTTTTATAGTTTTTAAAGCTATAAGATTCGACAATATTCATGCAGGGAAAAAAGATATATAGTAGAAGTTAGAGGTATAATATATAGAAATAGACAGGAAAGGAAGTTAGAAGAATTATATTTGACAAACTGTAAAGGAGTGTAAACATTGAGAATAGCTTTAATTGCTCACGATAATAAAAAAGATGAATTGTTGCACTTTATTAAACGCTACGAACATGTGTTGGCAACACATACTTTATGTGCAACAAATAGCACCGGAAGATTAATCGCAGAAAACACAAACTTGATGGTACATCGCTATCAATCAGGTCCCTTAGGTGGAGATCAGCAGATAGGAAGTGAAATTGCAACCGGAAACGTGGATTTTGTATTTTTTCTTCGAGACCCGTTAACTGCTCAACCTCATGAGCCGGATATCACGGCACTACTGCGTATCTGTGATGTCCATAATATTCCGGTAGCCACCAATTTTGCAACAGCTGAAATTTTAGTGGAATCTGTGCTTTGAGTATAAATAGTGATTTACAAGGAGTGGTTATAAATTTAATCTTTTCTTTTGTCATGTCATAATGTAGTACAAAAAATATTGAGTGAGGTGATTAGTAATGCCACCTGGTTTTGATTATTTAGTTGTATTTACAATTCAATTTATAATAATTTCCATACCATCTATAATAGTCTATAAAATACTACAAAAACGAATCAATGAACTTGAAAAAGATATTGAAATATTAAGGGAGGCATTAAGCGGTGATTATCAGGCTTAAGGAGGACAAAGCTTGGAAATTATTATAATTATTGCAGTAGTTATCTTAATTACTCTTGGTATATACCTAATTATCACTAAAGATAGGGGTTGGGTTGAAGTATATGGCGGCAGTCAAATAAATCTGGCTGAAGTCCAGGAAAAGTACTCTCAATTAAAGCAGCAGGGGATTAACTGCAAATTATTGGTGAGAGGAGGTCCTGGTCGCTCTTCTAGGGCAACAACTGCTGTGATTTTGGTGAAGGAAGAAGAAGTTAAAAATGCCTATGAGATAATCGAAAGGCATTAGCAATTAGCAAATGCTAGTTGGGAGTGAGGATAGTGAAATTAGATTATGAATTTTTTCAAAGAGACGCCGTATCAGTAGCAAAGGATTTAATAGGGAAGTTACTTGTTAGAAATCTCAATGGGGAAGAATTGATTTGCAGGATAGTAGATACAGAAGCCTATTGTGGACCAGAAGATAAAGGCTGCCATGCTTATCAAAACAAGCGGACAAATCGTACTGAAGTTATGTACAAATCCGGCGGTTATGTCTATGTTTATCTTATTTATGGTTTACATTATTGTTTCAATGTAGTAGTCAGTAAACAAGACAGGCCAGAGGCGGTGTTTATTAGGGCTGGTGAGCCTATTTCAGGCCTTAAAACCATGAGAGATAATAGAAATATCAAATCCAATAAAAAAACTGAACTGACAAATGGCCCCGGGAAACTGTCCCAGGCTATGGCAATAGATAAATCCTTGAATGGCCAAGATCTAGTTGCCAGTAAGGAAATCTATCTTAGACATGCTTGTGATTCACAGAGCTATCAAATTATTCCTGCTAAAAGAGTGAATATCGATTATGCCGAAGAATATACAGACAAACTCTGGAGGTTTTATATCCGAGATAATCCTTTTGTTTCAATAAATTAATCCCATTTTAGTTATTATTCATTCCCTAGTTGTCAGATCATCCCAGATTGTTATCCGGGTTTTTTCCTTGTATTTTATCTTTTCCTTCTCCAATAAAGAAGGATCTTATAGGTTCAATATCTGGTTGTTCCGATATATATAAACTTCCGTCAGTATCGATTAACGCCAATAACACATAATCGGGATCAGTAATACCTCGATCCGAAAGTTTGTTTTTTAGCCATTTTATATCTAATCCGATCTCTTCCAAATTTTTTAATATAATTTGACCATCTAAAATCAGAGGTGTGGGGATTCCCTCATATATTGTATTGAGAGATAAATCATTAGGATTAATCGGTCTGTATTGAGATTTTGGGATGACTGACATCTGGCCATTGGCTTCTAACACGGCAAATTCAATATCATGAATTCTTCTATATCCTTGATTCCTTAAAGCTGCTAATAACTGATCCAAATTTACTTGGTTTTTGATAAGGTTTTCTTTCACAATTCGTCCATTCCTGATTAGAATATCAGGACGACCCCCAATGTAATATTTTAATTTGTTACTGAGAGTAGCAGTACTTATGATGGTATGCAATATTCCTAATGCCGCTAATGCCACTAAAGAATTGATTATAGGCACATCTCTATTGACTATTAGTGCTGCCGCAGATGAACCTATCAACATCATAACCATAAAGTCATAAGGTTTTTGTTGAAAGGTGATTCCTTTACCCATGAACCTGAAAATTATCACAGTCCATGGATAAATGATTAACGCCCTGATTACTACTTCCATAACCATGCTCCTTTGTTAAATTATGTGATTTTAGTATTGGTTTTTTAAATTTTTCTTATTAATTATGCTCTGGTATATTTAGTTGTTGTACTGTAAAATTTACAATTGAACTGATTATGCGGTTTGACAGTACATCCATTAAAGTTAGGGGGATTTAAATGACTGATAGCCGGTTTAAATTACTATTAACATTATTGATTATATCTCTGGCAATTAATGTATACGGATTTTTGCGAGTAGTGCAATTAGAGGATGAAATAACACAAGTTTCTCATAAGGTTAACAATGAAAACCAACGAATGTATAGAAGCATAAACTCTATTCAAGAGAACCTTTATAATCTGGAAAAAGAACAACAATGGATACTATCAGAGGAGTTTTCCGTTGACCAAGAAAAATCATCTCCTGAAGAAATTATTATGGAGCTATCTTGGAGCTTTCGAGAAATAGAAGAAGATGCTGATGTTTACCTTGAGTACTCTAAAGATGACCAAGATGAAGAAGCTTGGGAGCGGCTGACTGTTGTTCAAATAGATGACTTAACTTATTCTGCTTCTCTAGAATTAGATCCGAAAGAAGATTATAACTATCGTTATATAGCAAAAGGTGATCATACCAGAGTGAGTGAGGATACTACTTTATCTGCCAGACATTATCGACCCCAGCCCGCCCTCCCAATATCGTTTTCTAGTGGTGAAGATCCCCAGGGTAACATAAAGGGCTTTGACATGGAATTAAGTAATACTGCATTGGATGGCCCCGAGCTTGATTTTTTTAATATAGAAGAAGCTTTTCTGGACGTGAAATACGATACAGGTCAGGAAAATAGTTATGAATTTGAACCCGGTACTCGAAAAGAGCGAGATGAAGAGATACCAATATTTGAAATTGCCAAAACCTTTGATGAAGAAGTTGAAAGAATTAATCTTAGAGTGATTTATAATGACGGCACTGTCCATCAAGGGGAGATGTGGCCACAAGAGGAGTATATAGAAAAACATCCCGAGATGTGGCTAAACTAGATATACGCTCAGAAAGTCTTCCTTATTCTATTTGGACATCCCCATTAGTAGTGTGGTATTCCAAATCACCAGTCAAAGTACTGACAGTAATGTCTCCGTTAACTGTCTCTATATTCGCATCACCCGTTATATCTGTCAGGATTACATCACCATTAGTAGACGTAATATCTGAATTTCCCTGTAAATTGCTGATATAAATCTTTCCATTGGTTGTGTCTATTGTTAAATCGCTGTTTATATCTTGATTTTCAATATCACCGTTAGTTGTTGTGATATCAATGTACTTACCACTTATATCAGTTAAGCTTATTTCTCCGTTAGTAGAATCAATATCGAGTTCTCCTGACATTTTTTCTATAGTAATATCACCATTTGTACTATTAAACTTACCATTAAATTCTTCGGGGATTTTAACATGATAATTTATAGATATACTTTCAGTAGATCCCATATCGGCTTTTTGCACATCTGCTATTAAATCGTTGCCATCTCTGTTAAACTTTATTTCAGTTTCTTCTGCAATTTCTTCGGCCCTTTCTTGTGATGTGGTATACATAACTTTTTTAAATTCAAACTTGATATGATCTTCGTTCCAGTTGTCTATTACAATATCACCATTAGTAGTTTCAATATCCAACTTCATATCTTTATGATAAGCTTCTGTGGTAGCTGTTTCCACTGTGTAATTATCTTTGTCTTCAATTGTCTCTGACAATAATATTTCAAATTTTGTACAGCCGGTAAATGTCATTAACAATAAAGTGCTCATAGCCAGTAAAATAATCTTTTGTTTCATTAGCATCCTCCTTATTAAGCATTAAGCATTTTCATTTTAAATTTTATTACTAAATTTTACCATAAAAAAACACTTTTGGTGTTAGTATAAATTCTTGGACACATCATGGTTAAGTCACTTACAATATTAATAACGAAAGGATGTGTCCAGTAATGAGTAATAAGAGATATAATGAAGACTTCAAAAGAACAATTGTAGATTTATATAATTCAGGTAGTTCTGTGAAGGATTTGTCTAGCGAATATGGTGTGACAGAGGTTACTATTTATAAATGGATCAAAGATTTCTCTCCAAACCAACAATCTGGCAGTGAGGGAGCCACTTCAAAAGATGTGGAAGAAATGCAAAAAGAAATGGCTCGCTTGAAAGAGGAGAATGAAATCTTAAAAAAGGCTATGACCATATTCGCCAAAAAGTAGACAATACAGAGCTTACTGAATTTATAAAAGAACAAAAGGACGAGCATACTATCAAAGCTATTTGTGATGCTCTAGACTTTCCGAGAAGTACTTATTACGAAACAATAAATCGAGTTGAATCTAATCGTGACAAAGAAAACAGAGAACTATTAGATCAAATAACTCAAATTCATAAAAACAGTAAAAAGCGATATGGTGCACCAAAGATCCACGCTGTGCTAATCAATAAAGGATACAAAGTCAGCTTAAAAAGAGTCCAACGATTAATGAGAAAAGAGGGTATCAAATCAATTGTCAGGAAAAAATATCGGCCTTATCCTAGTAGAGAAAAAGTAGTCGAACGAGAGAATCTCCTAAAACAAGACTTTTCAACTACATTTGTCAATCAAAAGTGGGTTACTGATATTACATACATTGATACTGTTAAAGACGGCTGGTGCTACTTAGCCTCTGTAATGGATTTACACACCCATAAAATTGTTGGATACTCTTTTAGCAAGACCATGACAACAGATTTAGTTATTAAAGCTGTTAAAAATGCTTATGATACACAGAAACCTGGCAATGGACTTATTCTACATAGTGATCTAGGTACCCAGTACACTAGCGATGACTTTAAGCGTTTTTTAAGGTACAAAGGGATCAAGCAATCATTTAGCAGAAAAGGCTGCCCTTATGACAATGCACATATCGAATCATTTCATGCTACTTTGAAAAAGGAAGAAGTTAACCATGTTAAGTACTTAGACTTCAAATCGGCTGAAATTGCTCTATTTAGGTTCATTGAGAGCTGGTACAACAGAACAAGAATCCATGGAAGTTTGGAGTTTTTAACTCCTCAACATGTTGAGGATCTAGCAAAGCAATCTGCTTAATACTTAACTTTTTGGTGTCCAAAATTTTGACCTAAGTCCACTTTTTTAAATTTAATGTTTTCTTTAATTGATTTCATAAACTCGTTTTATAATTTGTTTTATAATTTTTATCCTAACTGACACTACTATTTTATCCATAAAACGTCTTGAAATAATAAACATAAATTAATAGATAATGAGATTTAGAGGGGGATAAAACTTTAATGAATAGAAAGGCTGGTATAGTTTTACTCGCTGTTTTGGTCCTTGGGGGCGGTATTTTAACCTTAGGGATCAGGACCTGGGATAGTTATGTGGACCAACAACAAAAAGAGCAAAGAGACGAGGCGTATGAAGACTTAGATTTGGATTATTTGGAGCACAGAAAGAATTTTCTCTTGACCTGTTTCAAAATGTAGTAGACTCGGATCCTGAAGAAAATATTATGATCTCTCCCATAAGTGTGAACTACGCTTTGTATATGACTTACAGTGGAGCGGATGGGGAAACCAAGGAAGAAATGGAAACAGCTTTAAAATTAAATGGACTCGATTCAGAAGAGCTTAATGAGCAAATGCATCATTTGGCCAACTATTTGGAATACGGCGGTGTTGACTTACAAATTGCCAATTCCATTTGGGGACGAAAAAACAGGGTTGAATTTCTAGATACATTTCAGGATGATATGAAAGATTACTACAATGCCCGTATGGAGGAACTTGATTTTAATGATCCAGAAGCCTCAGACACTATTAACAATTGGGTGGCAGAGAATACAGAAGATAAAATAGAAGAAATGGTTCCCGATAATATTCCAAATGGAGTGCTTGTATATCTAATCAATGCAATTTATTTTAATGGAAATTGGGATATTCCATTTCCGGAAGAGAATACCAGGGAAGACACTTTTATCACAGAAAAAGGTGAAGAACGTACTGTTGATATGATGTCTATTTCTGAAGAAGAATTTTCATATTTAGAAAATAACTTGTTTCAAGCTGTAGCTCTACCCTATGAAGATGAAAGCTATCAAATGACATTATATTTACCACAGGAAGAAAACTCTTTGGAAGACTTCTACAATGAAATGAACTCACAGAACTGGAAAAAGTGGCAGAAAGAATTTATGGATTTAGAAGGTGAAGTTAAACTTCCAAAATTTAAAATGGAATACGAAATTGAACTGAACGATGTCTTAAAGGATATGGGGATGGAAACCCCTTTTGAAGATGCTGATTTAAGTAAAATGTTCCATCAGTCCCAGGGAATTTATATCAGTGAAGTACTTCATAAATCCTTTATTGAAGTAGATGAAAAGGGTACGGAAGCAGCAGCTGCCACTTCCGTGGCAGTTGAGGAGGCGGCATCTATGCACGAATTCCAAATTGAATTCAACCGTCCATTCTTCTATGCTATTGAAAACACTGAAGTTGATACTATCCTGTTTATGGGGGTTGTCCACGATCCTACTCTTGATTAATTGATAATTGATTCGCATTTGTTTGGGTATAGCAAAATTTTCAAATTTCTCTTAATTAATTATATTAAAGGTGTTGAAATATGGTATAATATTTTTAATAGTAGCTTTACTTTTTTGGAGGTGTTTTTATGTTAAAATCTTTCTTTATGCCTCCCTTTACTTCAAGATTATTAGGAGATCCCACTAGTGAGAAGTTTGCCAAGCGTTTAAGAAAGACTGGAGTTGTATTTATGGTGCAAGGATTGATATTTTTAGCCCTACTTTTTATAACAGATCTGATAATGTCATATATTTTTGCTAATGGAATTTTCACCTATATAAATATAGGGATTATTATAATCTTAGCTTTTTATTCTCTTAAAATATTTTCAGGACTTAATTTTTTCATTAAAAGTTATTTCGTAAAGGAAAACAAAACCCTTCAAAATAGCAGAGAATACAGAGAAAAAACTATGGAAAAATATCATAAAGAAATTGATTACGCAGGGGGGCGTAATCATTATTGATTAAAAAACCAAATAAAGTCTTTAACGAAATACCAATACTTTAGTGGTGGTCCCAACACATTTTAGTTATTTTAGCCCCTAATTGTTTAGCTTCAGGGATAATAGTCCTTGATTTATCTTGAATTCTTTTATTATTATCTTTTTTACAATTTTTATCACTTTGAGTTTTCCATTCCTTATTAAATGTCGTTTCTGGATGTTGGTTATTGGCTGAAGGTTTCAAATCATCGGTGATTTCAGTTCCTAATGGATACAATTCTGCAAAACCTCCAACAGAACAGAAGCTTCCATATCCACAAGTGAAGCAGGCATATTCTCCCTGTGCAGTTACACTTCCTGTGTACTTAATCCTGGCATCTTGGTAATATTCCTTAAGATCTCTGATCACATAGTTATCAGTTCCTTTACCGTCAATTGCCACAATTCCCCCTGGTTTGTCTTTTAATAAAAAAACAGCGTTGTGCCGACTTAAAAAACAAGCTCTTTCCCAAAAGGCTTGTCCTTTAGCATTCATATGGTTCCAATAAGTAGGAGCTCCGAAAACAATAGC
The DNA here is from genome assembly GCF_000020005.1 of Natranaerobius thermophilus JW/NM-WN-LF. Classification (NCBI taxonomy): domain Bacteria; kingdom Bacillati; phylum Bacillota; class Clostridia; order Natranaerobiales; family Natranaerobiaceae; genus Natranaerobius; species Natranaerobius thermophilus. The sequence goes on from NC_010718.1 coordinate 743,301, forward strand.
ATCTGCTTCGATCATTTTATCCATAATCCATGGAAAATCATCTTTAAGGATACACTTATTTGTATTCACACAACCATTACAGGCCTCACATGGCCTAATTAATTTACCCGATAGAGAAATTAATTCATAATCAATATCGGCTGATGAATATTCTTTAGCTCCTGTTAAGACTGCTTCAACCACTGATTCTGTAACTTTATTTTTTCTTCCGGCACTAATACCCAAAATTGTTTTCAATTTTATTACCTCCATTTTTATAATTCCTAAAGTAATGGAACTATGTTACCAAACATCATTTATATTATTATATCATTTTGAAATATAATCACAATTAGGAAGGTATTGTTTTAGGAAGGTATTGTTCTCGTTATGTTGCTATACTCGTTATTATGTTGACAAAGTACAAATTTACTGGTAAACTATTATTTAAAATTTTACCACAGTAAAGCGACGATGGGACAGAGTAGATCCAAAGGCCTCTCTAGAGAGCCGGGAAAAGGTGGGAGCCCGGTGAGGACCCAGGATTGAATGGACCCCTGAGCGATTATTGACGAGAGGGTAGGGTTTAATTTGACCTACCAAGTTTGGGTGGTACCGCGGAAGCTAGATAAGCTTTCGTCCTTAACTGTTATTAGTTGAGGATGAAAGCTTTTTTATTTGGTGAAAGGGGTTGATAATCATGAGAAAACCAAATATATCTGAACAAGTGGTTTTTCGCTGGCGCCTTTAATCTATTTTAAGAAACCAATTATTGAATCAAACAATCTAACTAAATTTTTAAAACTACTTAGTTGAAATAAAAAATTATGTGGAGGTATGAATATGACTAAAATAGGTTTTTACGGAGAATTTGGCGGTCAGCATGTTGATGAAGCCCTGAAGCCTTCTTTAGAGGAACTAACAGAGTTTTATTATAAATACAAAGACGACTCTGATTTCTATAAGGAGTTTGAATACCACTTGCACACCTTTGGTGGACGTCCTACTCCTTTATATTATGCTAAGAATTTAACGGAAAAGCTTGGAGGAGGGAAGATCTTTTTAAAACGTGAAGATCTAAACCACTTAGGTGCTCATAAATTAAACAATACAATTGGACAAATTCTTCTCGCCCAAAAAATGGGGAAACAGGAAATAGTAGCAGAAACAGGAGCGGGTCAGCATGGAGTGGCCACAGCAGCAGTCTCTGCTAAATTTGGGTTTAATTGTACTATTTTTATGGGAGCATTAGATGCCAAAAAACAGCCATTAAATGTATTTCGAATGGAACTTTTGGGAGCTAAAGTCATAAAAGTAGAATCGGGAAATCAAACTTTAAATGACGCCGTTAATGAAGCCCTTTCATACTGGGTTGAAAACCTTGAAAATACCCATTATCTCTTGGGTTCATGTGTTGGGCCACATCCATACCCTACAATAGTCAGGGATTATCAATCTGTGATTGGCCGGGAAGCTAAAGTCCAGATTAATGAACTTGAAGGTAAGAATCCCGACCACATTGTAGCTTGTGTCGGAGGCGGTAGTAATGCCATCGGTTTATTCTCTGCTTTTATTGATAATTCGGAAGTGAAAATACATGGCGTAGAAGCTGGAGGTAAAAGTTTAACAAAGGGCGATCATGCAGCTACTTTGACACAAGGTGAACCGGGAATGCTTCATGGAGCTTACACCTATTATCTAAAAGGGGAAGGAGATGCTCCCCATGATACACATTCCATATCATCGGGTTTGGATTATCCCGGGGTAGGTCCCGAACATTCACATCTTAAAGCTTCAGGTAGGGCCTCCTACGTAGCCGTTACTGATCAGGAAGCCCTAGAAGCTTACAGGGATCTGGCTTTCTGTGAAGGCATTGTACCAGCTTTGGAAAGTAGTCATGCACTAGCGTATTTAAATAAACTTGCACCTAATACTGACAAAGATGAACTGATAATAGTTAATTTATCGGGTCGCGGTGACAAGGACGTGGAAGCCGTAGCCAAGCACACAGGTCTATAATCGTCTTAAAATCTTAAGTAATTGTTTTGGGACCCCGATAAACTTATGTAGTAAAGATGCATCGGCAAAATATAGAGATAAGAACTTTTCAATATCATGATACATTTCTTTGCCAAAGGGGAACCAATTAATTTCTCTGGCACGACGGTTTTTATTCAGCATAACTGATTTGGTGTGGGAGAAATTAATTAACCCTTCTTTTCCATGGTAACTACCTATACCGCTGTTTTTTATTCCACCAAAGGGTAGATAAGGATTGCTAACATTTCTGAATATATCATTTATCATGCAATTTCCTGTTTCCAGCTGTCTAGCGATGGTCTTGGCTCGCCTGTAGTTTGTACTCCAAACACTGGCATTTAAGCCATAGTAGCTGTCGTTGGCCAGCTGGATTGCTTCTTCATCGGTGGAAAAAAGTTGTCATAGGGAGGACTGGACCAAAGGTTTCCTCCTGCATTATATCCATAGAATGGTCTACTCCCGTTAAAATAATAGGTGCTAGACAATTATCCTTTTCTGTTCTTTCTAATTCGTCTTTACCTTTTACAAGATGTGCCCCTTTATTGATAGCATCATTGATTTGAGAGATCACATGTTCTTTTTGGCCCGGATGAGTAAAGGGGCCAATATCTCCTCAATCCCCCTGATTACTTTTTGTTCTTTCTGTTTTTTCTTTAATAATTTCTAGGAATTTATTAGCTATAGTTTCTTGAACGTAAAGTCTCTCAGTGCTTACACAGAGTTGTCCCGTATTGGCAAACCCTCCGTAAACTGCACCTTCAGCAGCTCTTTCCAAATTAGCGTCTTCTAAGACTATCATGGGATCTTTTCCTCCCAATTCCAATTCTACTGGTATAAGTTGTTCTGAAGCCGCAGCTTTGACTTTCTTACCTGTATTAACACTTCCTGTGAAGAAAATCATATCGGGTTTAGCTGATACTATCTTTTGGCCTACAATACCTGGTCCCTGAACTACTTGTACCAGGTCCGAGGGTAGGCCCTGAATATCGGAAAGCATTTCTTGAATTTTTCTCCAACAAAGGGGGTTAACTCAGAAGGCTTTAAAATGACTGCATTGCCAGCGGCTATGGCAGTAATGACAGGTATCATTGCCAGCTGTAATGGATAATTCCAGGGTGATATTATGCCGATAACCCCCTTGGGAAAGTACTCTATCCAAGAAACATTGCCGATAGCAGCTAAGGGAGTTTTTCTTTTTTCTGGTTTTAAAATTTTTGTTAAGTTTTTTTCATAATATTTAATCACTTCAAGGGTGGGATAAATATCTGCCATTAAAGGTCTTGTCGCACTTTTCCTGTATCTTGGCAGATGATTTTTACTAGCTCTGACATATCCGATACAATTTGTTGGCGGATTTTGGTTAATACTCGGCTTCGTTCTTTAAGAGACACTTGTTTCCATGATTGCCATTCCTGCCTGGCTAAATTTATGGCTGTTTGAATTTCGTCCTCTTCAGCAATTTTATACTCCCCGATCACATCACCTGAAACAGGGTTATAATTTTTAAAATAACCTTTTTTTCCTACTTTAGCCATGGTTAACCCTCCAATATGAAGATAACCTTTCGAACTGACTACTCATACTTAAGTATGAGTTAAGTTGGTACTTTTAAGGGAGTAGAAATCAGTCCCGCTATCCTTTGTGCACTCAAATTTACCTGATAAACTTTGATTAACAGTTAACAGTTAATTGATGACTTGATTAAATTAAGGAGGAAGAAGTTATGAGTATTTGTTTCAATTTTCCTTTTTGCGGTAGAGTGAAAATCAATATTAATGTTGAACAAGAATATTTGGATAGTCTAGAAATACCCCGGCAATTAAGGCAAGAAAAGAGAGCATACCTATTAGAAAAAGAATATGATAGATGGTATTCCTCATTTTACCAAAAAGGACCTCTATAATGAAATTACGGCATTAAAAAAGCTGGAGATTAATGTTCTCCAGCTTTTTTAATGGAATCATAGAGAGAATCATATACTGTTTTTGCAATTTCTTCTTCAATTTCATAAAAAGTATCACTAGAACCGGGAATTTCTGTATTGGCTCCATTGATCAGATATACGATGCCGAAATTATTTTCCCGTCTCGATTGCTCCGTCTGCTCTGTATGATCTGTGAAATAAACACCACTTAATAATCCATAAGCAATTCCCGGATGGCCATAAAGTGTTATTCCATCTTCTAACAACTCATCGGTGATATGAAGACCTAACCCCTGCTTCTTAAAAAGACCATCAAAATCTGTCCAATCTTGGGCACAGGAGCTGACACTGACTTGTTTCATCAATTCAATGGTTTCTTGTTCTAAAATTCTATTTCCTTGATATTCTCCTCCATTTATCATAGCCGATGCAAACTTAGCCAGGTCCGTGGCGGTAGTAAATAACCCCCCCTGGGGTGAATACAGTGAACCGTTTCTACCAGGCCTATAATTGGAAAACTCCGGCAGGTCACCAAAATTTGTTCCTCTAAAATGAACTTGTCTTTGCCTGTTATGTTGCTGATCTTTATTCTCTAGTGTTTTTTCATTATCTTTGATTGTGCTTTTTTTGGATTCAACGGATTCTTCCTGATCTATATATTCTACTGTCCTTCGATATAGAGGAGCTATCCTATCTCGATCTCGGCCTCTTCTAGAATTTCTCAGGTCATTAATATTAAAACTTGAAGAATTCATCCCCAAAGGATTGAAAATATTTTCATTAGTATACTCATCAAAATTCATTCCTGACACATTTTCAACAATTGCTCCTAAGACTATATAACCTAAATTAGTATATATAAATTTCTCCCCCGGTTTATATTCTGACCAGATGGAATTTGAATAAAATTCACCTTCTTCATCAAAAACTTCTGAAAGGGAAGGGGGCGTTTTTTGGCGATTGCCGCGATTTATAGAATTCGATGCAAAACTAACGTAAGTACCGTTAGTCATGCCAGAACTGTGGTTTAGTAACATTCTGGGAGTTATATTAGTGTCAGGATATTCAGGGTGTTTGATATCAACTTCCAGTTCAAGATAGTCATTTATATCAGCATCCAAATCAATTTGTTGCTGTTCAACAAGCTGCATAGTGGCAACTGCCGTAAAAGCTTTTGAAACAGAAGCACTCCTCAAGATAGTATTATCGTCAATCTCTGTTTTATCTTCCAGGCTATGTTTTCCTGCATTGCCGGAGACGATAGTGCCTTTCTCATTGACGGCGGCAACTTGCACACCAGCTAATTCATACTCTTCAACTATATCTTCAAGCTGTTTTTGTAAAACTGCATTCATTTCTTGTTCACCACCTACTGAATAATTCACTTCCTTGTTCTGGTCAACGATTTTTGTTTTTATTTCATGAGCTTTTTGATTCCATTGTACATCAAAACCCAGGGCTTTGGAAATATTCTCTTCATGATACCCAATAAATGAAATAATAAGAGCAAATGCCAGAGTTAGTGGCAACAATTTGTTTTTCAATGGAAACTTCCTCCTCATAACACCATAGTGTAATCTATTAAATCAATTTAAGTTTACATAATACCGTGGGGTTTTGCAAGATGCTTTTCAAGGTGATAGATGGAATTATTATTACTTTTTCAATATAAAAGAGTTAAGTTTTTATGTGTATATTAATACAAGTTTAGCAGACTATAAATACGGGAAATTATGTTATTTGATTAAGACTTTTTAAAAAGGGGCCTACTTAGTCATGAATGAGTACATTAGAAATAACAACAGTTCTTTCCCCCCAGACTCTGTCATTAGAGATACTATAATTTTTGGAGTACTTGTTGGAGTAATCAGTAATATCCCTAAGGAATTATTAAAATTTATTTTAACTCAACTGGGGGTACATGAATTCACTTTTTCTCAACTGGCTGCTGGATTGTTTGTTGATGTCGAGCTTTTAACAGATCCCATAATAATAATTACTGGTGCCATTACTGATCTTACAGTAGCTGGTTTACTAGGAGTTGCTACTGTGTATCTTGTCAGATGTACTGACAGGACATTTCCTATATGGAAAAGTTTGTTTGTAGGTTTACTTGCTTTTGTTTTTTTGTATGGAGGTGCACTGAGACTAGAAATAACCAGTGTTGATATAAATAATTCTTTGGAAAATTTTTTGAGTTTACTACAGCATATTCTATTCGGAATTATCATGGGAATTTTGATTAAAAGATATGATACATGACAAACGATATATATGGAAACTGACAATATGTTAAAAAATCTATACGAGAGGTGATTATTATGATTAATGAGTTATTTGATTTGACTGGTAAAACTGCCATAGTGACTGGAGCTTCAAGTGGTTTAGGATGGCGGTTTTCCAAGGTACTGGCCCAGGCTGGTGCTAATCTTAGTATTGTTGCCCGGAGAAAGGAAAAGTTGGAACAGTTACGAGAAGATATAAAAAATACAGTAAATTCGGAAAAAGAAAGTTTGGCACTGCAATGTGATGTTCAGAAGGAAGCTGAAGTGAAGGATGTCGTGGAGAAAACTGAACAAGAATTTGGCAAGATAGATATACTTATAAATAATGCTGGAATTTCAGCCCTTGCTCCCGTTGAGGATTTGGAACAGGAAGATTGGGATAAGGTGATGGATACAAATTTAACAGGGGTGTTTTTCTTTGCTAAACATGCGGCTAGGAAAATGAAAGCAAATAAATCAGGGAAAATTGTCAATATTGCTTCTATGTTTGGAAAAGTCGGAAATACATTTTTTCCAGCTACACCTTATCATGCATCGAAAGGTGGGGTAATAACCTTAACCCAGGCTTTGGCCGGGGAGCTAGCCCAGCACGGGATACAAGTAAATGCCATCGGACCAGGTTTTTTTGAATCAGAGATGACCCAGGATGCTTTTGGTGACGAAAGTTTTCACGAATACGTTAGATCCAGGTGTCCATCTCAGAGACCAGGCAGAGAAGGAGAACTAGATGGAGCTCTAATTTTCTTAGCTTCTGAAAGTTCAAGTTATGTCAATGGTCAAACAATTTTTGTTGATGGTGGATGGACAGCTGTTTAATTCTATCCTGAATATGGATGATTGTATTAAAGTTGTTTTAAACCCTTAGTCCTGTGGAGGGAACAGTGAATGAATGTGTTCGGGTGTAAAAGAATCATCAGTTGTCAATATCTTATTGGTATTTTCTAATGATTGTTGTGCTCTGTTAACGCTTTCTTCTGTATGTAAGTTGTAAATTTTTTCATGTTCTAAGGCATCGGGAAGAGGTACAATCTCGTAGTTCCTCTCTTCATTTTCACGGTATTTATGTACCCATGTAGGCGTATAAGCTGTTTCAGTTATTTCAATGTCTGCATGGGCGTCTTTTTCAATAGTGACATGCATAATCACACCGTCTTCGGTATAAGGCCGGTCCAGATATTCCCTTCTTTGATTTGAAAGAAAATTTCCCATGGAATAAATCACAATTCCTTCTTCTCCTGAAGGTGTTTTAATTTCCTCGACTGGCTGAACTACATGGGGATGACTCCCAAAGATTATATCTACTCCACTGTCCACCAGTTCTTCTGCTATTTTTTCTTGATATTCATTGGGCTGTCTTTCGTACTCCGTTCCCCAGTGCATGAAAAAAGCTATGACATCTGCTCCCTGATCTTGTAAATGTTCAGCCCTTTCTGTCAAATCTTCCATATCTTGATTTAATTCATCATAATTGAAACTATCGATTAGTTCGGCTGTCTTATCAGACATAGGGATGCCATTAATAGTTCGTTGCCCGTCAATTCGAGGGGTTTCATATGTAAAAGCTGATAACCCTATCTTGATTCCTTCAATTTCTTTGATCAAATAACTGTCATCCTCTGCTTGTTTTTTTGTGCCGATTGCCTTTAATCCTCTATCTTCTAAAACTTCTACTGTTCTTCTTAGGCCAGCTTCTCCCTGATCAAGGCTGTGGTTATTAGCCGTTGATAAAACATTAAAACCTGAATTTTTCAAAGCATCTGCCAAGACATCGGGACTATTGAACATGGGATAACCACTATAACCTCGTTCTCCTCCCGCCAGAACAGTTTCCAAATTAGCTAGAGCCAGGTCTGCCTGGTCAATATAAGGTTTTATGTACTCAAAATTATCATTAAAATCGTATTCGTTTTTCTCACTGTCGTACTGGGCTTCTAACTGGGGACCGTGGACCATAACATCTCCAACGGCAGAAATTACAATTTCATTGGTTTCTTCTAAATTTTGCTGTTCGGTTTCTGTTTCTTGGGCTTTGCCCTCTTTAGCTTCCTTTTCTTCTTTTTGTTCTTCTTCTTTCATGGTCTCGGATTTACTGTTTTGATCCTCATTTTGGTTACATGCTGATAAAAAAGTTGTTGATAGTAGTAACAAACAAATTAACATATTTGAAAGAAGTGTCACACTTAAATTGTCGGTAGCTTTGTATTTGATAAACATAATCTGGTTCTCCTTTCACTAGAAATCTGTGATTTGTTCCTTTCTTTTTCCAATAGCTATTAAAATATTAAATTGGCTTTTTCAGTAAAATATTCCTGCAAGTTTTCCGAGTACATAAAATTTTAATTCTGATAAGTATAAAATACCATAAACAGAACACTGTATAAATGGGAATTATGGAATTTAGGAATTTGATATTAGGAGGGATTTATTTGATTAAAGAATCATTTTACCAAAAATACGGATTTGGTAACCCACCCCAATCTTACTGGATTGCATCAACTCACAGTACCAATTATCCTGTTTTGGACAGGGATATAAAAGTAGATGTTGCTATTGTGGGTGGAGGCCTTGTAGGAATAACTGCTGCGTATCTTTTGAAGCAAGAAAATCTTAAAGTAGCAGTTATAGAGTCAGATAAAATTGCTGAAGGGACAACAGGCCATACTACAGCCAAACTAACCTCCCAGCACAATTTAATATATGATAAACTGATTAATCACTTGGGTAAGGAAAAAGCAGAAATTTATGCAGGGGCCAACGAATTTGCCATAGATTTTGTTGAAAATCTTATCAATGAAAAACAAATAGACTGTGACTTTTCCAGACAACCTGCCATTGTCTATACCCAATCTGATCAATATATTCAGAAAATCCAAAAAGAAGTTGAAGCAGCATCAAGCCTGGGAATAGATGTCAAGTACCTAGATTCGTTACCTTTACCCTTTGAAGTAAAAGCTGCTGAACAGTTTGAAAACCAGGCCCAGTTTCATCCTAGAAAATTTTTATTGCCCCTGGCAGAAGAAGTGCATGGAAACGGAAGTTACATCTTTGAACAGACAAGGGCCGTGGACTTTCATGAGGATAAGCCGATTACAGTTATTTCAGAAAACGGATACAAGGTAACAGCTGATCATGTTATCATCGCTTCTCATTTTCCGGCTTACGGAAGTGGTGGATATTACTTTGCACGGATGTATCCTGACCGATCCTATGCCCTGGGAATAAAAACTAAAGAAGAATTTCCAGGTGGAATGTACATTACAGCCGAAGACCCAGGGCGTTCTTTGCGCTTCACACCGGATAATAATGATCAAAATAATCAATTAGTTATAGTAGCAGGTGAACACCATAAAACGGGACAGGGTCCAAACACAAATCAGCACTATCAAAACCTGATTAATTTTGCCAAGGAAACTTATACAGTGACAGATATTTTATACAGATGGTCCACCCAGGATTATACCACTTTAGATGATGTGCCCTATGTGGGTAGAATAACTTCAAAAAGTCCTAATATCTACGTCGCTACAGGCTTTAGAAAATGGGGGATGACCAACAGTATAGTTTCAGCAATTTTGCTAAAGGATCTGATAATTAAAGGTGAGAGTCCCTGGGAACCTGTATATAATCCATCAAGATTTGAAACAGATCCCATGATTAAAAACTTTGTCAGTTCTAATATGGAAGTAGCTAAACATTTGATAGGAGATAAACTAAAGCCCGTACCCAGTGACTTTGATATAGAGCCCGGAGAAGCGAAAGTGATCAAATATCAAGGAGAAAAAATGGGTGTTTATAAAGATGAAGGCGGTGAAATTCACGCTGTCAATATTACATGTACCCATATGGGATGTGATCTAATCTGGAATGCTGCCGAGCTTTCCTGGGATTGTCCCTGTCATGGCTCCAGGTTCACTTATAGAGGTGATATCATTGAAGGCCCCGCTCTCAAAAGCCTCCAAACCCGTGACCCCTTGAGGTTCAATCCATAAGGGAAAATATGATATAATCATACATAAATTACACTTAATTCCAAGCCAAAGCAGTGGTTTTTTGTGGGGTTCTTTGTGGGATTTTTGCTTTGTTTTTGCTTGATTTAACATGGCTAATTTGAGAACTTTAGGGGGTATTGAAATGGGGATAAAAATCAGCACAGTTTTATTAGTATTTGTTTTGCTTTTATTATTTCCAGGGTTGTCATCGGAAGTTTTAACTGAAATTTCTTTCAATGGCAGTAATGAGCAAACTAAAGAAAAAAGCCAAGAGCAAGTAAAGGTGAGAGGTTTCTCAGACTATTACCAATTGGACACCGCTACCAAAACCGAAAATGGCATCCGTTACATTCCTATGAGAACATTGATGTCAGAGATGGATATGTATATTACATGGCAGGATGACGATCAAAGTATCTTTGCAGAAAGAGAAGACCTGGAACTTGAGACCAAGATAGGAGAACAACATATTAGAGTTAATAATCAACTTATCACTCTTCAAAATGAAATTCGCTTAATTGATAATAAAAGTTATCTTCCCATGGAGTTTCTAGAGCAAATACATACAGAAGTTTCCTTGAACGAAGAAGATCAAATTATTGATTATACGCCCATGAGTGCCTTTCCAGTAGTTCAAAATGATAGATACGGATTGATTGACGAAGAGGGGAATAAATTATTAGATAAAGAATTCAGCAATATTCGAAAGCAACGAGCCACTGGCGATTCAGACTATCGTGCCAACTTTTTCATGGTAACAGATCAAGACGAAAATAAAGGCATCTGGCACCCAATTACCCAGGACTTTTTAATTGAACCCCAGTACGATCGAATTCATCCATTATTAGAGGGTCTGTTCCTTGTAAGAGAGGAGGACAAGAATGGTTTAGTTAATTTAAAAGGGGAGACCGTTCTTGATACGAATTACGATTCGCTCTATTCCTTTGAAGAAGGCTTAGCTTTAGTGGAAAAGGATGATAAATACGGTTATGTAGATCAATCCGGAAAAGAGGTTATCGATCTGCAATTTTCTGAAGTTAGTAGATTTGAAGGTGGAAAAGCTCCCGTTGTAAAGGATGGGAACTACGGCGTTATAGATAAATCAGGGGAATGGTTAATAGAACCGGAATATTCTAAGGAAAAATATGAGCTATCTCATCTTACAGATGATCTATTGAGAATTGCCAAAAAGGTGACAAACGATGAAACTGTTAGGGAAATGAAGTACGGTATCATGGATCTTTCCGGAGAAATAATCATAGAACCTCAGTTTGATAGAATAGGCGATTTTTATAATGGCCTTGCTTTTGTGGTCGATGATGAGGACTTTGGTTATATCGATAAAAATGGTGAAATAGTTATCGAACCTCAATTTGAAAATGCTTATAATTTCAATACTGATATCGATGGAGAAGCTATTAGTGTTGTTATCGAAGACGGACAGAGAGGTGTTATCAACCAAGAAGGAGAATTCATAATTGAACCTGTATTTGACCGGATAGCAAATGTTGAAGACGCCGATGTGTTTATTATCGAACAGGATGATGAATTTGGTGTTATTGATAAAAAAGGAAACAAGATAATAGAAGCCAAGTACCATCGAATTCATGACCTATATTCTTATAGCTACGATTTAGATGAACATTATTTTGGAGTCCAAGTCGATGATAAAATTGGCCTTTATCATAAATCAGGTGAGCAAATCACTGAGTTGATTTTTAATGATATCAACGATCCCAGGGATGGATATATTTCTGTTGAACAGAATGATAATTGGGGAGTTTTTGACCTGGAAGCTGGAGATTTTGTAATAGAACCTAAGTATGATAGTATAGGGGAGTTTTCTCAAGGCCTTGCCTCGGTTGAACTTGATAGACAATGGGGCTTTATTGACAAAGGAGGTAATGTGGTCATTGAACCACAATTTGATTCAGTCCGTGACTTTCGAGATGGCCTGGCCAGGATTAAAATAAACAGTGAAGTAGGTTATATTGATACCGAAGGTGAATTTGTGTACGAACCTCCAGAGCCCCCAGAACCTGAAAAAACAATTAAAATTGGGACTACTCCCTGGCTTGATACCAAATTGATGAGTCATATTTTCCATGAAGCCCTTAAGGTAAAAGGATATGATAGTGAAGTCGTAGTAAGTGATATAGGAGTAATATTTGGTGATATTGCTCAGGACGATTCTCAAAGAATGGACTTCACCTTTTCCATTTACTTGCCTCACAACCATGAACATTATTACGAAGAGTATCAAGATGATATAGATAAAGTGGGAGAGGCTTTAACTGGTATAGATCAAGGAATAGCAGTACCCGAGTATGTTTCCATTGATTCCATAGATGATCTAAAGGGAAAAGAAGAGAAGTTTAATAGTAAGATATACGGCATTGATGCTGGTGCCGGAATAAGCACTGAGACAGAAGAAGTTTTAAAAAAATACAACTTGGATATGGAGCTAATTACTAGAGGAGATTATAAAATTGATGATGACGAATACGAAGAGTATGATTTACATGATTTAATGCTAAAAAATTTAGATGAAAAGTATCAAGCCGAAGACCCAGTAGCCATTACCGGTTGGAAACCCTATTATAAATGGGCGAAATGGGACTTGAAGATGCTGGAAGATTCCAAGGAAATATATACAACAGCTGATGCCTCTTATACATTTAGTAGAAAGGGATTGGAAGAAGACCTTCCTGAAATTTATGAAGCCGTTACTAACTTTGAGATGAGCATGGAAGAAATCAATTCATTGCTTCTAAAAAAGGAGAAAGAAGATTTGGATTTTGAGGAAATAGCCAAAAAGTATATTGACGAAAATGAAGAGATGGTGGAAAGCTTGTTTGAGTAGTTTGTCACCTCGTGGTTACTTGCCCTTAAACCGGGGCATACTAACCATGAGGTGATTTTTTATGATCATAACCAGGATCAAAGCTATCTTTTTGAGTTCACTGATATTTTTCATACTGCTGACAGTAACAGCGTGTCTAGGTGAAGAAGAAAAGGAAGAAGCTGAAGACGAGGAAGAAAAACCAGAAGAACTGGAAGAAATCGAGATGACTATTCTAGAAATCATGGAACAAACGGATATGGTTGCTCTTGTCGAGGAGATAGAACCTGCCCAGGCCCAGGAAAACGGCGAAGAAGGTAATGGCAATGGTGAAGAAGGCAATGATGAAGATGAAGAAAATGGTGAAGAGGAAAACGGTGGTGAAGAGGGAGATGATGAAGAGGAAAACGGTGGTGAAGAGGAAGAAAAGGAAACAGAGCAAATTACCTTTGAGGAAACTATATTTATGGAAGTTATTCAAGTCGAAAAAGAAGACAATGATGATGAGACTGGAGAGGAAAATGACCAAGAAAACGATGAAGAAGATCAGGAAGTAGAAATTCCAGAAAGTTCAGAGGAAATATGGGATGATATAAAAATATCGATTACCGAGTTATATGAAGAACAATGGGATAAATTAGAATCAGAGCTAAAAGGAGAGGTAGCCAATGAAGATTTAGATAGCTTTGAGGAAGTCTTAGATGAATTGACTTTAGCCAGTACTGAAATGGATTACATGGGGACTATGAAAGCTGCCAATGAACTGACATTATCTCTTGCAGCCTTTCAAGAGCCCTTTGCAGAAGAAGATGTTTCAGAATCATTGCCGGATTCTTATCGGTTAAAATATCATGTTAGAGACATCTTACTGAACTCGGTAGTAAATGATTTTGATAGCGCTGATGAAGGGTTGGAGGAAATGACTGATTTAAACGAATCAGTAGAAGAGGGGCTTATAAATAAAGATGAGGAGGAGCTTTATGACGACTATTCCTTGGCCTTTGAGGATTTTCAAGATTCCGTGGAGGAACAAGAGTTTGAATTAATAAAAGTCAGTTCAATCCGGATAATGGACAATATTGTAGAAATGATAGAAGAATTAGAACAAGAGGGATAGGTTAGACAAATAAGATGGATAAGCAATGATAAAAGGGCAAATAAAAAGAGGTAGCTGCATCAGCTACCTCTTTTTATCTTAATTGAGAAATTCAAGTAATGTAAGCATCATTATTTTTAATCACTTTCCTGTAAAACTTGCTCCAGTTTGTTGTGTAACTCAGAGGATAAATCTTCCCACATAGTATCACTCAATGCCAGCTGATCGACAAATTGTTGTCTTCCCATATTGTCTTGGAAGTGGAATGTAGCCCAAAAATAATCGGAATCGCTTCGGTTACCTCTAGGAGCAGCACTACTAAGTTGGAAAACTTCTTTGATTAGTTCAGGATCTCTAATTTCAATTGTTTGCTCTTCGGATTCACCAGCTCTAACACCATGTGAAAAATCATCTTCACCGATCTCAATATACCTGATATCTTCGTGGGATAAAGCAAAATCTTCATAATACCCTTCTTCTACTAGCCAGTTTCTAAGTTCCTCATAGCTTTCTTTTAACTGATAATAAGTTGTTCCTTCTTCGTCTTCTATGGAGGCGAACAAGTAATTTCTATTTTGTTGATGTAACTCTTCATATTCTAGTTCCATTATTTCTGAACTGATTATTTCAGAAAATGTTTGAATTTCTTGCTCGTCAGTCAAGGTGATTTGGTTTTCTGGATTGCGATCATCTCCCAGGGTAATGCTGTCAATTTTACTGGCATCTTGCTGCAGTATCGGATATTCGGCCTCTTTATATTCTAAAGATTCATAGATCGGCTTCAGTAATGATGTGTAGTGTTCTTGATTTATTGTGTAATCTCTAGCAATGACACTTCCATCTTTCAAAGTGTATATGAGACTGTAATGTGATCCTTGAGTATTTTTATCAGTTTTTATCAGTTTTTCATGGAGTTTGATGACATTTTCAATATTTTCATGTTCTTGATAAAAACCGGAAACTTTAGAGGGCTCAATGTGTCCTTCTTGAATCTGCCGGAACTGATAAGCACCTCGTCCAAAAAACACTGACTCAACCTCTTCACTATCTGGAACTCGACTTTGATATCCTGTAACATCGGCCTGAATTCCAACGAATAGTAAGATAATTATTCCTAGATAGATTAAATACCCCTTATAAGCATTAAACACTTTATAAGTTTTTTGAATTAACATTTCTGCTATAAAGTATCCTACCAGTGAACTAATCAAATATCCAAAGACAATAGCTCCGAGACTGCCATGGGAAATACTAGCCGAATAGGCACCACCTAATAACATGGTACAAAAGGTAACTCCGTATTTAAATATAGGTTGAATTACACTAAATGAAATCAGGTCACCAGCCACTTCAATGTGTCTCAACTTGTAAGCATAATATGCACTAATAAAGAAAATAGCAGAAAACACTAGATACCAAATAATCACTTCAGTTATCTCTGCATTTCCAATTACCATTAGTGGTAGTTTCTCCAAAAATGCCGGTTCAGTGATAATATTTCTACTGTATCCGTGAATTAAATGGGGCAAATTCGTTTGAATAAGATAAAATAATCCCAGGGGAAGGATATGCAAAATATAGTTAAACACCAACTGTGCCACGGAGTTTCCAGTAAACATTCCTACGAAAACGGCAAAACTGTACATTATCAAGATGAATAGTAGAGTGTAACCTCCCCAGTTAAATACATGCCCCATGTTGTAAACCCAAGAAAGTTCGGTAGTGGCATGGAATAAAGTAAGTAAGAAACCGTTAAATAAGACTGGAATTACTAAAATGATTAAACCTGAGATTAGATTGTTGAGATATAGTTGCTTTCTGGTGACGGGTAAACTGTGAAACATAGAAGCTGCGCTACCTAATTGTAAATAACGAAATACCAGAATAGCTACGACTACGGGTAGGACGAAAACAAGCAAGAACTGAGTTTGCCCGGGATTTGTAGTTAGATCTAATAGATTAAGTAATCGATCTTGCATAAAGCTAGACTGGGTCACTTCATCTAACTGAATTATCATCTGAAAAGGTACTATGAAAAAAAGCAATAAACTATATAGGGCACTTACCCACCAAAACCTTTTTAAGTTACTGAATACCAGCCCTTTATTAAATAATGGTAGTATCGATTTCATAACCTTTACCTCCTAGCTCGTAAATGAAAATTTCTTCCAATGTTAAAGACAAAAGATCGAGAATTAATGGATTGGCCTGTTGTAATTGAGACAAGATTTCTTCTTTATCTCCCCTGACTATTAAGAGATTTATACTTCCATTTTTAGAGTGGTGAAGGACTTCAAAATCCTGGAGCAGTTCAGTAGGGGAGAGGTCATCAAAGGCTACTTGAATTTTGTGAATATCAGTTTTTAAATTGTCTAGTTCCCTTTCCACTACAATTTTGCCATTATAGATAATACCGATATGTGAGCAAATCTCTTCTAGCTCTCTTAAATTATGTGATGAAACTAATATTGTAGTATCTCTTTCGGCTACATCTTGAAGCATTAAATTCCATACTTTTTTACGCATGACCGGGTCTAAACCATCTACCGGTTCATCTAAGATCATGATATCTGGCATAGTACAGATACCTAGCCAAAAGGCAACTTGTTTTTGCATTCCTTTGGACAGTTTTGTAACCCTTTTGTTGATATCGATTGGAAAATAGTCCTGTAATTTTTTAAATCTTTCATGATTCCAACTAGGATACATTCTAGCGTAAAACTTGGCAGTTTCCTTGATGCTATATTGATTAAAAAAGTACAGATCATCAGGAATATAATAGAGTGATGATTTGATTTCGGGATTTTCATAAACTGATTTATCCTTGATGTCGATAGAACCACTATCTGGACGATAAATGCCTGCGATATGTTTAATTAATGTTGTCTTACCAGCACCATTGGGACCCAGTAAACCATAGATAGAACCGGTTTCTATGGTTGTACTGATATTATCCAGGGCTTTAATATCCCCGAAACTTTTAGTAAGATTATTTATTTCAATCATCTAGATCCTCCCCCTCAGAGCCTTTTTGGCTCTTGTTTTCATGATTATCGGCGTATGTGTTTTCAATTACAGCCACTAACTCATTTTTGGTTACATCTAAATACTTGAGCTCGAGTACTATTTTATTTAATTCTTTTAATAAATCATCCTTTCTCTTGAAATTGGTTACATTCTCCAGGTTAGCTACGAAACTACCACGGCCCCTGACAGAGTAAATAAACCCTTCCGTTTCCAAATCTTTGTAGGCTTTTTGAATGGTATTAGGATTTATTGTCAAGGTTTGGGCCAGCTCTCGTACTGAAGGGACTTTTTCATCGGGTTTTAAAACTCCCCGAATAATTAAAAACTTAATCTTTTCTTTGATTTGTTCATACAATGGTCTGCCGTCTGTCAAGTCTAGTTGAATCATAATAACCACCTAACTGTATTAATAGTTTTAATACACTTACTACAGTAATCTTACCCTGAACGTTATATTTTGTCAAGCAAAAATAAAAAACCCTGGTTCAGCTAATTATAACTGAACTCAGGGTTTAACATTTTTTGGTGTAATTAAAATCCAATATTAATTTAATGCTCTTAGCTTATACATTGGATGATCTTTAATGTCAATATATTCGTACTTTACAACACCACAAGCTAAGCGTCTTCCAGATTTACCTGTGGGATTCGTTCTGAAATCGTCGGGGCTTTCGTGAATAATAACTGCTTTGTCAATAATATCTTGTACATGAAAGCGGCTTGTAAAGAAGCATGTACGTGCAATTCCATTATGGGAGAATAGTACTGGGAAATCACCAGCGTGGTTTCCGTGAGGTTGGTTATCTGGATCCCAATGTCCCCCTGCTGCTTGAAAAGGATCTTCGGGATTGCCTTCCTTACAGGTACCAATTTCGTGAAGATGAAAACCGTGAGGCCCTATTGGAGGCTGATGAGATTCCCTCTGAAAAGATGGTAGCCCTTCTATATCGGCACAGATTACTGTACCATTTTTAACACTGTCAAAAGTGACGATTCCCTTGAGATCAGGTGCTAATGAGCCACCCTTTATCCGCGCCATAGCCACTTTGATAATATTTCGAGTATCATACATTTGGGTTGTCCCCCCAAGAACTGTTTACTGCAGGGTATGTGGGAAAGAGGGACATTGTGTAAATGCAAATTTTATTTTTTCTATTATTGATAAGTTGTGACTGCAAATATTTTTTATTTAGTTTGATGACTAGAATATCATAAAGAACTTCTTCTTTATGATCTGTATGAAAAAAGAGCCAGATTTGTTACTGGCTCTAAAATCATGGAATAATGATTACTCATTGTCTTCATAATTACAATCTTCAGGATATCCTTCTTCCATTTCGGCATGATCACAACTTGTGCAAGTATAATATCGTTTCTTTTCACAAAGATCTATATTATCTTTAGGGCATTTGATGGCCAGAGTTGCGCCGCACTTTTTGCAAGTCTTTTTATCTGGTTCTCTTGTCATTGGTTTCACCCTTTCTTTCAATTATAAAATTATAAAATAATGTAATATTATTGGTATATGTAGTATAACTTATGACAGTACTTTTTACAATGCAAATTTGCAATTAATACTCATTTAACACCAGCTTTTAAATATTCCTGAGTTTTCTGGGATAGTCCGAATAAGGGGAACTCTCGTTCTAATTGTGTTAAAGTTCCAAAACCAGCCACATAACCGTTAATACGTGCAGTGGCTGTTGAATCAACAAATTCTTGAAAATCTTTATAGTAACCTCTCAATTCATTCATAAGTACCGGAGTGTTTTGTAAATAAAACTTTTGATGATAGTTTTCGGCTTGATAAAATTTAGTTACTGGATTGATCTCTGTATATATTTGTGTACCTAATTTAGTTTCTTGAGTTTTCCTAGATTTTTGTGCAATATATTTTTGATCTTCATTGTGATAAAAAATTATAGACATATACTGACGGGTAGGTGCTTTCACTCTGGGATTGTGGCTCTTCCAAAAGATATCCAAAAGCTGTTCAAGAGTGATTTGTGATGGCACGTAATCTATTTCTATTGTTTCTGAATGATCCCCAAGATTATAATATGTAGGGTTTTCCTTTTCACCACCGGCATAACCGACTCTAGTACTTACTACTCCATCCAACTGCCCAAACTGGGCATCAGGTCCCCAGAATCATCCCATGGCAAAAGTAGCAGTGGTGATTTTTGCGGAATTCTTTTGATCTATCAAAGGTTTAGATGTGTTGGAACTAATATCCGATTCATTCAAATTTATTCCCCCCTTTTTATTAAAGTTATTTCAAATATAGTTTGATACTTACCAAGAATGATTATTACAAATTTAACGTTAATAGTTATTATAATTATATCATATTGAGTAAAATCATTATTTGTCGCATTTGTCAAACTAATTTTACATTTTAAAACTTTACAAATTCAAATTTTGATTATATAATTACTATTAATAGTATTGTTTTTATTAATATGTAACTACAGTAATTGGTTCTTTTGAAGAAACATTCAGAAAATTAACCAAAATAGGGGGGGGTGAAGAGAAACCTTGAGATGAGATTGTGCGAGTAAACTAGATGATTTTTACAATCCTTTGTAACAGATTCTGTAACATTAAGCTTGGTGAACTTGGTAATTATTTCAGAACATACCATTTAGGAGGGATATTTATGAACGAAAGTAATCAGAATTTTAAAAAGCCTTCTGCTGGACAAGCTTTCACACCTTTAATTGCACTAATAGTATTAGTTGCTTATGCTGCTATTTTCTTGGGAGCAGATGTGCATATTCCGCTTTTTATTGCAGTTGTGATTACAGCTATAGTAGCTGTTGCCTGGATTGGCCATGAATGGAAGGTAGTTCAAGATGGTATGATTAAAGGGATTAATTTTGCCCTTGATGCAGTAATAATTTTATCTATTGTTGGAATTTTAGTTGGTAGTTGGGTTGAAGGTGGAATTGTACCTACAATAGTTTACTACGGTTTACAAATGATTTCACCACAAATATTTTTAATTGCAACACTTATTATTTGTGCACTAGTATCAATATTTACTGGAAGTTCATGGAGTTCTCTTGCTACGGTTGGTTTAGCTATGTTTGGAATTGGTGAAGGTCTTGGTATACCAGGTGGTATGACTGTAGGTGCTATTGTATCTGGAGCTTACTTTGGAGATAAATTATCTCCACTTTCTGATACTACTGTTGTAGCTTCAGGTGCTGCAGGAGTAAATATTTATGATCACATTAAGCATATGTTATGGGTATCAGGTCCGGGATTTGTAATTTCTCTTATAGTTTTTGGTATATTTGGTTTACAGTATGCAGGATCAGATTTGGATGCTGATAGAATTAGTGAAATTACTGGAGCTATTTCAGGCAGCTTTAATGTAAGTCCAATAATGTTTATACCTTTAATTGTAGTACTAGTGATGATTCTTATGAGAGTTCCCCCGATACCTGCTTTAGTAGGTGGTTGTTTCTTGGGTCTTATTTGGGCTATGGTATTTCAGGGATCTTCATTCGCCGATGTATTAGGGTCAATGAACTATGGATTTGTCATGGAAAGTAACGTAGAACTTGTCGATGACTTGTTTACTACCGGTGGACTTCAAAGTATGATGTGGACTATATCACTAATATTAATAGCTTTGACCTTTGGTGGAATAATTGAGCATACGAAAATGATGGAAGTTATTCTGGAAAAGATCCTCAATATAGCGACTACAAAAAGATCTCTAATAATTGTTTCTCACATTACCACATTGATTCTAATTTTGACTGTACTTTCTCACTATTTAACCCACGTACTAACTTGTAGAGCATACAAGCACGCCTTTGAAGAAAGAGGACTACACGCTAAAAACGTTTCCCGTATCTCTGAAGCCTGGGGTACTCTACCTTCTTCCTTAATTCCATGGGGACCATGTGGTGCTTATGTATTTGGTCTTTTTGGAGTACCTGTAATAGAGTATTTCCCATTTGCAATTTATATTCTTGCAACAATGGTCGTTTCGATGGTATTTGCCATTGTAGGTTTCAGTATGGAACCATATGAGAAAACAGAGGCTTAAAAATTAATAAAATAGTTTAGATTTTAGGAAGTTGATCTTCTTTAAAAGTAAGTATCTTTTAAAGAAGATTGAAGGGCTATCATAACTGGATGGCCCTTCTTTTATTTCATCTTCTTATTTATTTCTTTTTTTAAGTTCTTTGATATATCGCCCTTTTAATCGTAATAACAGTTTCATAGAACATTCTTAGGGTGACAATATCACAGAACAACTACAAAGGTTAAAAATCAAAATGTCAATGTTCTTTGAAAATGTCACCTAAAAACGCATAAATTTGTTCAGAGAAAATGTCACCCCCCAGGAAGGTAGACCGAGTTTTAAACTCGGTCCCTGGTATTTAGTATAGTATCTAAAAGTTCTTGATCAGTCAGGTCGTAGTTAAGATTTGTTCTTTCACTTTGTTTTCTCCAAGGGTGATTTTCATCTGGGACTATTCTATTTTTAGGTGATTGCGTTGTTTTAACTTTTTTGGTCATTTTAGTAGTTGAAGGCTTGTCCACAATTTGAGTTTCAAACACCATATCTTTATATTTTACTTTAACTCCAAATTTAGGATTAGATAGGACAGTAACTTTAGATTTAGGAACCAGTTGACTATTTTTATCTAAAATTTGATAGTAACTTCCTTCAAAAGAGAAAGTGGCACTGTTGTCCACAGTTCTTTTGAATTTAGAACAAAGTATATGATCAAGATTAATATCTTGATTTAAACAGGTAAAAGCCGATAGCTCATTTTCGGGCTTTAGGGCAAATCTTTTATTAAAATCAGGCAAGAAATCTTTTTGTAAAAATTCATTAGCTTTCTCCATGGTAGTTATATTGTGTAGCTTAAAAAGTGTGGGCAGTCTGCTTTGTAAAGTATCAAAAAGCCTTTCAACTCGTCCTTTTGCTTGTGGAGAGTTAGCAGGTATAATAGTGACTCCTAACTCTTCCATAGCTGCACCAAATTGAGTAGGCTTAACTTGTTTACCTGCGAGCTGTTCATCAATCGAAAGCTTGTCCGATTTAGGTGATCTAAAAATAGTGTGCTTATCGCTATAAAGACTTGCAGGAATACCATAGTTTGAAATTAACTGATGCATAATCTGAAAGTATCCCTCAAGACATTCATTTTCAACAAAAAATAATCCTAGCAAAGCTCCTGTGGCATCATCGATAGCAGCGTGTAAATCACAATCAAAGCCAGTGTCAAACCAGTCATAAGGTGAGGCGTCTATTTGTACTAAAAGTCCCATTCTGTCCTTGCGTTTGCGTCTGTGGTGACTCTTACTCTTTTTATGTTTTTTAGGACTAGAAATTCCAGCTTTACTAAGAATTCTATGAACAACTGGCCTACTGATAGAGATTTTTTCTCGCTCGTTTAAAAGTTCTGTAAAATGAGTGAAATTTGCATTTGGGTATTTTTCTAACTTTAGAGAAATGATATGTTTTTCAGTACTTTCAGGAACAGAATGATCAGGCTTTTTACCTCGGCTTTTATGTATGACAAAACTGGGTCCTTCTAGTTGCACTCCTTTCTTCAGTCGTTTAATTTGTCGATCACTGAGGTTCAAAGCTCGTGCTGCATCTCTAATGGTTAAGTAGCCATCAATTGTTTGATTGATAATATTTAGTTTTTTAATTTCTTCTTGGGTCATTTGATATGTCACCTTTTTAGTCATAGTGACATTTTCACAGAACATTCTAGGGGTGACAATATCACAGAACAATTACAAAGGTTAAAAATCAAAATTGACAAATAAAATGTATTAGGATAATATTTACCATAGGTGATTGATTGAGAATGATTTTCATCTTCAACCAGGAAAAGACTAACTATAGAATCAAAGAATAAAAGGAGTGTAAAAAGTGGAACTTAAACATAATAGTACAAAATTGTTTGGATCTTTAGAAAAAATTAGTTGTCTTTTATTTCCTTGTTATCATTTTTACTGTTATCTTTATAAAAGTGTTGTAAAAAATGAAATAAAACTAGGACAAATCACTTCAGAGGATAAAGTTTTGAATATTGGCTGTGGTGCGATTCCTTTTACAGCAATTCATATTGCTAAACTTACTGGTGCTGAAGTTATTGCTGTTGATCGTGATTTGGATACAATTGAAAAAGCAAAATACTATTTAAATTATTATTATAAAGATTTAAATATTTCATTTAAACAAAGTGATGCTTCTATTGATGTCCCTAATTCTTTTGATGTTGCTATTGTTGCTTTACAAGTTAATAATAAAGCCTCTGTATTTGAAAATTTGTATTCAAAAAGCAAAGAGGGCGGCAGACTGATTTTCAGGGAACCGCCAATGGTTTTTCAAAAAATATATGATTCTTTACCGACTTATTACAAAGCAACTGATAAAGTTGAGCAAAGGGTGAAAACCATTAGAGGATCAATTTTGTATAACACTTGATGAAAGGATATGTGTAGAACTTGTATGGATAGTTTAATGTTGATGGATTTTATAAAAATAAATTGCAAGTTCTCAAATCTATCAATTATCAGTATAACATTTAAAATGTTGGAAAAGTCCCAAAGTGATTGCGAACTTAAACAATGCTTAGAACCAAAAATCCCACTCCCACCAATTGGGTTCTTCAATGTAGGGACAATCTTGGTAAGAACAGTCTTCTGCAGGTGCAGTTCCTTCAATAAATAGCTCTTTTTCACTATCAGCAGTACAATATTCTGATTGGATTAGACCGGTTTCCTGACAAATAGTTTCTGTCACTACATTATCCGGTCTGGTAAAATCCTTAGGAGGTATAGCATGAGATGCCTCTTCTACAAATTTAGCCCATATTGGTGCGGCCAGACTGCCTCCCGTACCCTGTAGTGGCTCTTCTTGATCATTACCGATATATATTCCTACAACCAGATCAGGTGTATATCCGACCATATAGGCATCTCTAAAGCCTTGAGAAGTTCCGGTTTTACCAGCCCCAGGCCTCTCTAAAATTTGAGATACCCTTTCAGCGGTACCTCCTGGTTCTAGTGCGTCTTTCATCATATCTGTCATGAGATAAGCTATACCTTCGTCAATTACTTTTTCTTTTTCTGCAGAGTTATTTATCAATTCTTCATTGTTATGATCTGTGGCTTGATTGAGTATAACAGGTTCTATACGGTAGCCACCATTTGCAAATGGTGCGTAGGCAGCAGTTAGTTCTAATAAATTGACTTCTGAACTACCCAGAGGCGTTGACAAATGGTTACCGATAGAACTTTCAACTCCCAACCTATCTGCCATTTCTGCGGCAGCGTCCCTTCCGATCTTCTGATTCAACTTTACTGCTGTAATATTGCAAGATTCGGCTAGAGCTCTTCTCAAGGTCAAATTCTCATCATGAAATCCCCCATCAAAATCAGTAGGCTCATAGGGTTCGTCCATGCCTTCCTCTTGAAGAGAGATAGGTTCACAAAGAAAAGTGTCTGCTATGGTATAATCTTGTTCTAGGGCAGCGGCATATACTAGGGGTTTAAAGGCAGACCCCGGTGATCTGGATATATTCACCCGGTTCAACATAGTTTCCTGATAGTCCCTACCTCCTACCAGGGCCCTTATCTTACCGGTATCGGGTTCTAAAGCCACTAAAGCTCCTTGTGGTTGTTTAGTACCTTCCTCGTCCTTACTTGTTTCAGGTAATTCTTCGTCTAGAATCCGTTCTGCCACTTCCTGCATGTGAGGATCTATGGTTGTGTGAAAATCAAATCCTCCTTTTTGAATTGTTTCTGGATCATCTTCGGTGATCTCATCAAGTTCTTGATTCATAATTTGCTCCACCACGTAGTTACTTTCTCGAGGTAAAGCGAACTCTTCATTCAACTCCAGTTCCTCATTCAAAGCCTGCTCTAGCTCACTGGGACTTATAAATCCTTCTTCCTCCATCAATTTTAAGATAATGCGCTGTCGATTATAGGCAGATTCTTCATTGATGAAAGGAGAATAATATCCAGGACCCCTAGGAATCCCAGCTAACATAGCAGCTTCTGCCGTATTGAGTTCGTCTGCTGGCTTGTCAAAATACAGCTGAGAAGCCGCCTCTATACCGTAAGTTGAATGGCCGTAATAGATAGTGTTTAAGTATTTTTCCATGATTTCATCTTTGGAAAACTTACGTTCTAAATTAATTGCTATAGCAGCTTCTTCCAGTTTCCTATCCCAAGTCCTATCATGATTTAAGTAAAGGTTTTTAGCCAGTTGCTGGGTAATGGTACTGCCACCTTGTGTTATTCGCCTTTCCCTTAAATTTTGATAAGCAGCCCTGGCAATTCCCGTGAAATCAAAACCACTGTGACTGTAAAAATCACTATCTTCCACGGCCACGGTTGCCCAGACAACCTGTTCTGATATTTCTTCTAGAGGGACTTTGGTCCGGTTTTCAACAAACTGGGTAGTCATCAGTTCACCATCATGATAGTAGAAGCGAGAGGTTTGAGCCTGTTGGCTATCTGGCAGTTCTTCCATGCTAAATACCATATAGGTAAAAAAACCTAAACCACCACTTATTAAGACTGCTATTATAATCAGTAAAGTTATAACTAGTTGTGACCACTTGAATTTCATATACATCATCCTTTATCAAATATTAACTACAAGCAACTAATATTGGTTCACTTGTCACGTACTCATTTATTTTACTATAAAGTTAAGCTAAAAGTAAGGTTAAAGGTAGGAGTAATTGTTAGCAATGTAAAATATAATTGACAATAGCTTGTTTATATTATACATTAAATGTATATAATTTCTAAATTGAATCAGCAGGAGTGGTGGTATGAAAAAAAGAACCAAGATAAAATCAGCCAGACTAGAACAGGAACTAACCCAGGAACAACTGGCGAAAAGGGTTAAGGCTACAAGACAAACTATTAGCTTGATTGAAGCGGGGAAGTACAATCCCAGCTTAAAGCTTTGTTTGGCTATTTGTAAGGTTTTAGGTAAAACATTGGATGATCTTTTTTGGGAGGAGGATTGAATAAACCATGGAGGTAACTATTGATCGCTTAAAGGGAATTATATTATTGTCATTACTAGTTATACATATCACAATATTCACCGGCTGTACTACTGCTGATGATGACTACGCTGATATAGTCAAGGAGTTCTTTCAAGGAGTAATGGAGCAGGAAGAGGACGTAATTCAAGATCTATCTGCAGAAGAATTAGAGGATGTAGAGTTTAACCTTTGGAATGTCTATCAAGAAGAGCAACTTCGAGACATATTACGAGATAAGGTAGAGATATCTGTTCATAATCAAGAAAGTACTGACTCAAAAGTGAAATTTGATGTTTCTTTGTACTTACCGAATTTTCAAGAACTTAACCAAGAATTTTTAACAGCCTCGAAAGATTTGGCAATAGAGGGTGACTTAACTGAAGAAAAAACACAAGATCTATTAAATGAAGAGATGGCTGAAATCTTAGACGAAGTTTCTTATAAAGTTGTAGAAGCTGGTCAAATAGTTTTGGTTCCACAAGAAAGTACAAAGAAAAATGAAAACTATGGAAATGAAAAAAATGTTGAGACCGATTCAGGTGAGCAGTGGCTTGTTAAAGAAGCGGATTTCTTGGAAAAAGATATACCGGATACCTTTGCAAAAGGAAAGTCTGTTAACTCTTTTGTGAACAATATCCAAACTCAACTGGACTTATTATATATACCCGAGGAGTTAGAAGATGACATTCATGACCTGATGAATATAGAGATAAAATCCCAGGGAGAAAATGGGCCTGATCAAATTATTTTTACTCATCCGGACTTTGAAGAGCTACATAAACAACTAGAAACGGAGGTAATGGCAAGAATACCTGAAGTAACAAGGATGGATAATGAAGACTTACTGTCTGGAGTTAAAAATAATTATTCAGATATAATCCAACGAGAAGAGTTAGAGATCCACGAATATGAGATTGAACTGCCTGTAGAGGAAGATGCCCAGGTATATCAAGAATTTGTAGCAGAGGATGCTGTTAGAAAGGCTATCAATACAGCTCGATTTTCACTTCATGAACTCCAGGGAGAAGATCTGATCAAGCATCAAAGGACAGGGAGTGACTTTGGGTATAGAGGTCAAAACCATGAAATGAAAGACGGTCATTATCTTTACAGTGAGGATGAAAAGAATTTATATATTACCGTGGAAGAAGGCGAGACGTATTCTATAGAGGACGGTGAACTGACAGATGGGATTGTATGGAATAACAAAATCATTATCAGTGGCAGTCAAGGTACATATCTTTATGAAAAAGAAAATGATTCACTAGTAAAAACAGAAAAGTTGTTGGATGAACAGGTTGAATTAAAGAAACTAGAACAACAACAGGATTACTTCATTGCTTATACAAAAAATGAGCATCTTGACTTTCTCAGAGACAACACCTTAGAAATAGAAGGCCAGGATAACCTTTGGGTTTTTCACAAAGAAAATGATAAGTTAACTGTCAAAGAAAGTTTCGGGGATGGTCTTACCTTTGCCGATGTGGAAGAGATTAGTGAAGATCAACTTTTAATTTCCACTTTTGAAGAGGGGATTTTGCTGTTAGACCTAGAATCAATGAATTCTCAAAAGATAGGAATAGGAGGTCCACAAGAATTACAGAATTGGCAGGAGATAGGCAGGATTAGTGAAGATATAGAAACCGAAGAAGATTCAGATGCTAATCTCCATATCGAAATAATTGGAGTAGATTTTAAAAATGATTCTTCAGGCGAGGATTTTGGAACTATAGCAACAAAGACCCGGCTTATTAATGATGAGAGAACTTCGCATACATTTTTCATACAGATATTTGCATCTGAAGAACCCGAGCTAAAGCAAAGTTACAGCCTGGTTAGTGAAACGGCTGTTGAACCTGTAGAAGACGGTGTTGTCAACAGTACAGATCCAGAGATCACTTTTGATCAATTAAAATATCACGACAATACCTCTAATTGGATTAATAGTGCCGGCTCTTATTTGAAGAAAACCTGGACTGTGTTTGAATTAAAAGAAGATAAAGTTTATCAATTAGCAGAGGAAACAACAGACCGAGATAACAGGGTTATGGGTATCGATATGGATTCAGACAAAAATATAGATTATGGTGTCCAAGATTATCAGGCTGGAGCTCCTTTGAGCGATATTATGAAAGAAATTCATAATATCGGGATTCCTGGTAAAGGTACTTCTGTATTTTTGACAGATATAACCGATGATGGTATTACTGACTTTTTATACAACTCATATAGTGGTAACTACCTGGCTTCAAACAGTGAACAAAATAAGTGTGAATTAACTTTATTGGAATTGAATGGTTTAATATCCGATATATCAGTTACCCCTATAGGAGTTTCATATGACCGAGAAGAGGTGGACTTCCAGGCCCGGACGGGTCCCCATATGCTTGTTTATTCTCTATCTTTTGATGATTTATTACAAGCGACTCAGGAGACCAATTATATACGAGATGATATGTTCCAGTGGTCTCGATATTTTAATTTAGAAGATTTAGAGTTTCATTCCTCACCTCTCAAAGAGGGAAATGTCTATCTGTATCAGGTGATGGGGGATATATTGAAAGCACTTGACCAGGAATCGGGTGAAACAATTTGGGAATTTCAAGCTGACTTGCAAACTGAAGAAACTCACCCCCTACTAAGACCGGTCCTGGTAGATGATTATCTGTTTACTGCCATTCAAGATACCTACTATGATCAACAAGGACTAGTTCCGCAGTTATACAAACTAGACAAGGAAACTGGGGAAATAGAACTAAGCATTGAATTGGATAATTTCGCGGAACATATTTACAATGATGGGCAGAGGATTTATCTGGTTGATGAAGATGAACAGATTCTTGGTTACGATCATGATTTAAATAAACAGTGGCATAAGGATCTGGAAAATCTGGATAGATTATCACCTCTTCACATAAAACCCGATGGAGATAAAGTTGCAGTTATGACCAGGAATGGTGTTGTAATGCTGGATGGAAAAACAGGAGAGGTATCTCAGGATGATACGAATGGTGGTACTAAACAAAATATTAATCATGTCAGCGAGTATGAAGGAGATCTGTATGCATCTACGAAAGAAGAGATTATAACCCTGGACTGGTCAGAGAGTAATAAATCTAAACAAATTCTTGAAAATCCTTTAAAAGATGAGGAAATAATGGGTTTCAGCATCTTAGATGATGAACTTCTAGTTATTTCTCGAAACCACATTCTGTTATATGATTTAGAAGAGCAGGAATTTAACTGGAAAAAAGAGTTCACATCCCCTTTATTGCAGAGTAGAAGAATATCCCATACAATTGAAGGGGATAGCGTATTTATCAGTACTAGGGATTATATTTTAGAGATTGACATTGATACCGGGTTAGTAAAAAGCAAACAACCGATATTACGAGGAGGTTCTCCTTTGGCAGGTCCTCGGGTGGAGTATACGGAGAAGTTGAGCTATTTCAATATAAGTAGTCGGAATCGAGGTTTCCTTGAAACATTTAAACTAGATATAGAATAGATCATTTTAAAAAAATGGAGTTCTCTTAACAGAACTCCATTTTTTTACTTTACTAAGGTATATAAATCCAGTTATTTGAGGAATATCAAATTGAAACCTGTTCATTTCGAGTTTCTTGTAAATATTGTTCTAAGGCTTGTTTTAACTGATCGGGGCAAGAAGTCGTTTTAGCACCACATTCTATTCCCGCTAATCTTTCTATGGCCTCATATATGTTCATTCCCTCAATAAGTTTACTAATCCCCTGTAAGTTTCCGGAACATCCTGATACAAAAGAAACATTGCTAACCTGATCATTATGAACTTCAAAGGTGATTTTTTTGGCACAAACTTTTTCTGGACGATAAACGTACATAGTTAAGCCTCCTTTGGTTTGTATGTTTATTTCTATTAACCAACCAAATTGTATTTAAACACATTTTTAGAAGTTAGTAAAGGCACTTATATAAAAGGGAACCTTCACTCTTAATTCGAGTAGAAGGTTTAACCTCCTGAACAGCCAGAACTTTGTCACCAACATAGTAATATTTCCTCTTCTTGGAAGTGGTCTATTTTGGGTATTCTAGCATAAATTAGAGGTAAAATTTTAGAAAATAATGTATAATATAATTATTAGAATATAAACTGACCGAATTAATATGGGATTTGAAATATAAATCCTGAAAGTTTAAACATGGGGGAGACTTCTAATGAAAGAAACAACTTTATCACTGTTAATAAATCCATCCACTGGTAATGAACTCAAAAAGGAAGGACAAAAATTAATAGATACTAAAACAGGAGAACAATTTACTATTAGCGATGCAATACCTATTATGCTCAAAGATGATCAAGTGATAGGTCAAAACCATAAATACCAGAAAATATATGATTGGCTCAGTTACTTCTATGACACACTTACATTAATATACGCCAAGGTGTATGGTAGTGCCTATGATGTGGCGGCAGAATTAGCTCAAATTATTGAAATAGAAGAAAATGATCTGGTGTTAGAAACTTCTGTGGGTACAGGGAACCAAGTTAAAAATTTATTAGATCATGGTAAAACAGGACAATTTGTAGGGTTAGATATTTCTTATGGGATGTTAAAAAGATGTCAAAGTAAAACTCAATTATCATCCAACTTAGATCTTGTTCAAGGAAACGCTGAAATGTTGCCTTTTAAAGACGAATCTTTTGATGTTGTTTATCATTTTGGTGGAATCAATTTTTTCAATAATAGAAAAAAAGCTATTCTTGAAATGATCAGAGTAGCTAAACCTGGAGCTAAGATATATATTGGAGATGAAACAGAAGATGTGGTTAAGAAACAGCCGTCATTTTTAGATAGATTTTTTGAAACGCCTGGTCCTAAAAACGGTTCTGATATATATACACCACCTGTGGATTTGATACCAGATGATATGGAAAATGTTACGGAACGCAAATTATGGAATAATAGAATTTATCATATTTCTTTTCAAAAACCTAATGTAACCTCTCATGACTAAAGTCACGAGAATGCGTGGCGATTGGTTCAATAATTTAAACCTCGTTATTCATCAAATATAAACACCTCTTCAATAGTACTGTTTAATGCCCTGGATATTTTATACGCCAAGATTAAAGACAAGTTATACTTATTGTTTTCTATGTGCCCAATGGTTTCCCGTCTGACATTGACTTTCTTAGCTAGTTCTTCCTGAGTCAAATCATAACGGGCACGAAGTTCTTTAATTCGCGATTTAAATGTGATGTTTTCCATTAGGTATCACCACGTTTTTCGTAGTAGTTGAAAGAAAAGATAAATACTAATAGCTGAATAACAAATATGATAGCAATCATTAGAGCAGCAAATTCAATAGTTTCTGTTACCCCAATTATGACAATTGAGAGGACAAGAGCTACATTGCTTACAATGAAGGCATTAAATCCAGCCCGGGCAATGTTCTTTCTCAATAGCTCATCATCTGTTTGAGAAGAAATTCCGAAAAATCCGAAAAAACCAAAAAATCCATAGAAACCGTAATTACCCGTGAACATCCCAATTAAACCCAACAGACCTAAAAATCCCATGTATTTCAGTTTATTCGTTTTTATTTTAAATACCCCCCGTTTAGTTATTTAAAACTAACAAAATGTTAAAAATAATTAACGTGTTGTTACAATTATATAACATTAACTTCATAATAGCAAGACAAATATTGTGGCAACTGGACAATGATTCACATAAAGAAAAAGAATCATCAAAGGTGGCGTACCTCACCTTTGATCTTTCTGATTTATTTCTAAATAAGACTAATAAGAATCCACCCAAAGCATAAACATGCAGTATATCGCCGTACCATACTAAAATTAAATGTAGTATTCCGAAACCAAGTAATGCTAACATTCTTCTTTTAAATAGTTTTCTGGAATCCAGCCCCTTTTCTTCAGCCCTGGAAATAAAAATATAAAATCCTAACCCAAATAAAAATGAAAAGATTGTATAAAACTTACCTTCTGCGAATAACTGAATGAAAACAGCTGAGAGACGATCAATAGCTGATCCTAAGTGAAGCGGGTTGGTTAAAGGGGTGACGCCCTGTAAATGTGCTGGCAGTGTAAAATTAAAGGCAACTACGTTTACTAATAAAACACCAAATAATGCAACCCCCCTGATTATGTCGATCTCGCTTATTCTATTTTTTTCAGAAATTGGTGTATGTGCTGACATTGATATTTTGTTCATAAAAAATTACCTCCCTAAGCTTTGTTAAGTCAATTATAATAAGAGGGGAGGTAATATGATTAGTGACCCGAGTCATATGATCGGTCATATTTTATTATAGTAGATTTTCCATAATCGACATTGAGCTAAAACCCTAACTTTTGAAGATAAAGCACTGCACTTGTTCTTTCCTTGACCCCCAGTTTGCTGTAAATATTGGTGATATAATTTTTGACTGTCCCCTGGGTGATGAACAATTTTTCGGCGATCTTCTTGTTTGAAAGACCTGCTACCATTAATTGGGCAATTTCTATTTCCCGTTGGGTCAGTTCCTCGTATAGATTAATCTCTTTCTGACTTTCCTTACGATCTTGACTTTTTAACGGCTCATCTTTATGGTCATCAGTTGGTTGTTGCTTCCTATTATCTATTTTCCCAATGAGTTTGGCTGCAATAGAAGTGGGTATTAATAACTTATCATTATAAGCATCTCGTATAGAACTGATAAGCTTATCTCCGTCTATATCTTTTAATAAATAACCACTTGCACCATAGGAAAGGGCATCAACGATATATTCATCATGATCAAAGGTTGTCAGGATAATTATTTTAATTTCTGGATACTTCTCTTTAAGTTTTTTAGTGCATTCAACACCATCCATTTTAGGCATCCTGATATCCATCAGTATAATATCGGGAAGTAGCTTTTCACTGATTTCTAGGGTTTCTTCACCATTACTAGAAACCGCCACAACCTCCATATCATCTTCTAGGTCTATAATTGTTTTTAAGCTATCGGCAAGAATAGTTTGGTCATCTGCTATCATCACTTTAATTTTACTCATAATTCCTCACCTTCTTCTACCGGGATTTCAATAGACAGTATAAAACCACCATCTTGTTTGGAATTCGCTGTAAGGCTGCCTCCTAATTCTTCTACTCTGTCTTTCATAAAATTGAGGCCAAAGCCCATATCTTTATCTTCACTTCCCGTACCGTTATCTTCTAGGTCAAAATAAATATATTCCTGATCTTCTATTAGATTGAATTTGAAATATGTGCTGTTCCCGTGTTTAATCCCATTTGTTAACCCTTCCTGTAGTGCCCTCAAAATTACCTTTTGTTTAGTTTGACTGATTTGATCTTCTGAGACAGAAATATGGCAATCAATCTCTATGTCTGTTTGTTGCTCGGTCTCATGGATAAGATTATTAACTGCACTATTAAAATCAATGATTTCATTATGATCTTTAATATCTTTTATGGAATTTTTAATATTATTCAATCCTTTTCTCACTTGATCCTGGGCTAGTGACAGCTTTTCCTTAGCTAATTCCGGATCTTTATCTATTAAGCGCTTTGCGGCTTCAGTTCCAACTAGTACCGTTGTCAGGGTGTGACCGACGGTGTCATGGATATCATGGGCAATTCTATTTCTTTCTTTGATAACTGCCATATTTTCTAACTGTTTTTGGCTTTCTTCCAGTTTCTTATTTTTATACTCTAATTCTTTCAAGGTTTCATTAATAAAATTCCTTTGATTAACTTGATGTTTGACTAAATAAGTAATTAAAAAAACAAAAATATATCCAATACCATTTAATAAACCGATTACTAAAATGTCATTTAAAGTCATTTCAGGCCAGAGGGCTATCCAAGCATTTATCATAAAAGCCAAAAAAATTAGCAAAGTAAGGCTTAAAGCAAACTTTATAGAAAAATACAACACAGCATCAGCTATCAGGATGAAATAATATATTTGTGAAGCACCTGACTGGTCAAAATACATAATTATCGTAACAATCATAATTTCAAAAATGATTAAGGGGACTTCATATCTATGAATAACCTGAATTTTGTCAGATACGGTATAGCTTCGTGCCAGAAATGAACTCGCTAACAAAAATGATAGTATCAAAATTTCTATTTGATGTTCTGGGCTTTGAGTAATAGTACCTAAAAAAGCAAATAGGAAACCTATCAAAGTTAAAATATCAGAAATATTTTTAGTTCTCTGATCCAAATTCACCACTCCTCTAATAGTTAATTCGCCTAGTATTAATTGATATCCTTTTTTAGAATGTAAAGTTATACCTTATAGTAAAAAATAATAATGACTAGAGTCACTAATCAAAAAGTAATTTATATATTATAATATAGCTACAGTTCAACTATAAAACGAGGTGGTTATATAATGAATAGAACAGTAATTGGCATTATGTTAGTGGTTCTAGGAATTTTATTTTTATTAGGGAATCTAGGTATTCTGTCTGGGGCTTTGGTATTGTTATTAGTTGGTGGAGGGTTTTTGTTTTTCTATTATCATTCGGGTAAGAAAGCCTCTCATCGTAACATAGGATTATTGATCCCAGGCGCGATTTTGATTATGGTTGGTATTTATGACTTTTTAATAGAAACTCTCCGTATGCAGTATGTTGAAGGGTATTTGTTTTTTATATTCTTAAGTGTTGCCTTTGCAGGGATATATCTTATCCATACAAGAAATTTAAAGGAGTTATCTAGAGGGAAGAGAATATGGCCTCTTTATCCGGCCCTGGGCTTATTTATGTTTGGAATATTAATTGTATCAGAAAGACAGTTAGAATCAGAAATTGTCAGTGTGATTTTTAGTAATCTATTCCCCATTGCATTAATTATTACCGGAATTATTATTGTGATTAGGGCTGTGAATAAATAATTTAAATCAAGGCTCTTTTATACTCCGTTGTTGATAGTTGAACTCTTCGATTGAACGAATTTTGTGTAAGGCTGATATTACATCTTAACGATCCAACAGTAGAATTAAAGTCAAATAACAGGATGTTATTTGCTGATCATGCTCTAGGATGAGCAACTGATCAGGAAGCTTTAATTCTACTATTGGGGAGTTTTAGATGTCTGTGTAATGTCACCTTTTAAGTCATAGTGACATTTTCACAGAACATTCTTAGGGTGACAATATCACAGAACAATTACAAGTTAAAAATATATATGTTGACAAATTATAAAAAATACTATATATTAAACAAACCGACGGTCGGTTTTTAAAAGAGGAGGGATTATCTAATGATTAGCTCAAATAATGAATTTAATAATAGTGATAACAGAAAACAAGAGTTTTTGATGACAGCTTTAGAACTGTTTTATGAAAAAGGTTACGAAAAAACTACCATCAAGGATATAATTAACAAAATGGACGTGTCTAAAGGAGCTTTTTATCATTATTTTGAATCCAAAGAAGATGTGATTACATCACTGGCTAAAGAATACGCTGATAGAGCACTAAGTATTATTAAAAGGATCAATAGTAGAAATGATTTATCTGCAGTTAATAAGATCAATCGAATCTTCCAGTCAATTAATGAATACAAGGGGAGTTCTGAAGAAAAAAGACACAAGTTAAAAGACGCATTTTATGGAGAAGAAAATCTGAAGCTAGAGAAAAAGATATTTAATTCATTTAAAGAAGAAACAATTGATCTATTTCAAGAGATAATTGAAGAAGGAATAGCAGAAGGGTCCATTGAAGAACCGGTTTGTTCCAGGGAGCTAGCTGAGTTTATGTTATACACTATTAAAAGTTTAAATTCTTCTATAGATGAACTGGTACACTATATGAATGATGAGGATAACGATTTTGGCTATGAAGAGTTTACTAAAAGACTTGATAACAAGTTGAGATTTTACGAAGAAGCTTTTTCCAGGGTATTTAATCTACAAAATGATACTATTAAGTTACGGGAATCTTATCTTAATAGATTTGTCAAAGGAAGTTAAAAGTGTAGAGTATTATCGGTAAATCGGAAATAGGAAGCTTTTTAGCATTGCGACATACCGTCAGTCGGTATGCCGACAATCAAAAGGAGGAAATCTCCCATGAACAATTATAAATTTATAAAATTGTTGGAGAATATCACAAAAGATGATCAATCACTAGTTGGAGGAAAGGGAGCTAATTTGGGTGAGATGATAAATGCCGGGCTTCCTGTACCAGGCGGTTTTGTATTACTAACAACTGCTTATAAAAGATTTGTTCAGACCAATGGGTTACAAGAAAAAATTGATACCTTGATAAAGGGAATTGAAACCAGGGATGATAATTTAGCCGAGTTAACACAAATCTCAGAGGAAATCCAGAATTTATTTGAACAAGGTGATATACCTGAGGATATCCTGGAGGAAATAGAAAGTTCATATCAACAAATAGGAGAGCCAGAAGTGGCCGTTCGGTCATCTGCTACTTCTGAGGACCTGCCGGGAACATCTTTTGCAGGTCAATATGAAACCTATTTGAATGTTTTGGGTAAAGAAGAACTCTGCAAATATATAAAAAAATGTTGGGCATCATTATGGAACCTAAGGGCGCTAAGCTATCGAATTAAACAAAAAACAAATATTACCGACTTAGCCCATGGTGTCGTTGTACAAAAACTAATTTATGCCGATAAATCAGGGATTTTATTTACAGCAAACCCAGTTAATGGACGTAGAGATCAAATGCTTCTTAACTCTTCCTGGGGTTTAGGAGAGGCAATAGTAGGAGGGGAGGTGACACCGGATCAGTGGATTTTAGATAAGAATAACAATGAAATCGTTACAGAACAGATAGCAAAGAAAGAAATAATGACAATTAGACAAAATCAAGGTATTGATCATGTTAAAGTACCAGATGAACAGCAAACTCAGGTTACACTAGATAATGAAGAAGTATTACAGTTATTGCAATTGGGAAGTCAGGTAGAAAATTACTATGGATTTCCTCAAGATATTGAGTGGGCATATTCAGATGACAAGTTTTATTTAGTACAAACACGGCCTATAACATCACTTTTCCCCATGCCTGAACCTTTAGATGAAGGGGATGATCTCCGGATATATTTAAATATGAGTTTATATTCTCAAGCTCTACACGAACCTTTTACACCTATGGGTGAGGCTTTCTTTACAGGCATGTTTAAAAGCTTTGCTAAACGAATAAATAGGGATTATCAAAAGAAACCTGTAAAGTGGTGCAAAACGGCCGGGGGTAGGCTATTTATAGATTTAACTGAGCTATTAAGATACGAAAGGGTCCGGGAAAAGTTTAAAAATAATCCGGCTGATAAGGATCCTATAACAACTGAAGCTTTATTGCAGGTTGTAGAAAGAAATAAAGATGAACTGATCAAGAACAAAAAATCACCCATAAGTGTGGCATTTAAAATGATTTCAAAAATGAACCCCTGGGTAATTAAATTTTTGTTAACTTCCATTCATAAAGTTATGTACGGAGTAGTTTCTCCTGATAAAGCTGTTACAAAAGCTTTTGAGTACGGGCAAAGTCAAATAGCAAATATTGAACAGTCCAGAAATCAGTTAACAGAGATTGAAGATAAACTAAGGTATATAGAGGAAGTTGCTACTCGAGACATTTTTGTTGGCTTGTTTGAAGTAGTTTTTTATGTATCAGCTTCAACGAACTATATTAAAAAAGCTAAAGCCATATTAAAAAAATACAATGAGGACACATCACAACTAGACAAAGTAGAGCAATCTGTTCCCAATAATGTTACTACTGAAATGGGTATGGAATTATTAAATATTGCAAAAGAATTAGGTGAAAATGGTGAACAACCAGATGCTGATCATCCACAGATCCGAGAGTTTTTAAATAAGTACGGTCATAGATCTTCAAACGAAGTTGATATAGGTATCCCCAGATGGTATGAAAAGCCTCAGTATGTTGTAGATCTAGTGCAAGCTTATATGGACAATAAAAGCTATGATGATGGGATATCCAAATTTTATCAGGGTATGGAAGAGGCCCAACAAGTAATTGGAAATATAACAAATAGATTAAGAGAACAAGGTGGTCATAAGGATGCAAAAAAAGTTAAAAAACTATTAGAAAACTACCGAAAAATGTTTGGTGTTAGGGAACTACCAAAATTTTATTTAACAAAAGCTTTCAGCATCTTAAGAGAAATGTTAAAAGATATCGGTACAGAACTGCAACAACAAGGGAAATTAGACGACAAACTGGACATTTTCTTTGTTAATTTCCATGATCTCAAATCTATGGAAAATTTAAAGGAAATTGTAACAGAAAACAAGGAAAAATATTTCAGAGAAATGCAAAGGCCTTCTGTCCCTAGGATTATGACAAATACAGGTGAATCTATTTATTCAGCAGCAGTAGACAATGAAAGTGAAGGTGTATATAGTGGAGTGCCTGTGTCTCCCGGGGTTATTGAAGGAGTTGTCAGAGTAATAAATCACCCAGAAGAAGGAAGCAAATTGAAGAAAGGTGAAATTTTAGTAACAAAAGGTACCAATCCAGCTTGGACACCATTATTTCTTAAAATTAGTGGCTTAATTATGGAAACAGGTGGACCTATTTCCCATGGCTCTGTTGTAGCAAGAGAGTACGGTTTACCAGCAGTAGCCGGTGTTAGTGCTGCTACAGATAGATTGGTAGATGGACAAAAAGTAAGACTAAATGGAGAAACTGGGAATGTAGAAATATTAGAGGATCCCGAATCACATGCTAGTGATAAATAAATTCAGAAAGATATTCCTTTGTTAAACTACCTGGATTACTCAGATAAAGCCTGTAAGTTGCCTCTTCATCATAATGAGAAATATCCGTATAGGAAAAATAAACTTCAAAGGAATCAGTATTGTCTTTTTTGCTAATATCAGTAGACTGGAACTGTATTTTCCCGATAGTTTATGGGAAATCTACCATCATCCTCAGGTCCATATTTAGGGTCTTTCTAAATCCAAAATCTAGGATTGGAATAAGTATAATCAAACCCCAGGTCCTTTATTTTCTCATCAATCTTATACTCAACAAGTATTGTTATCCCTTCATGGTCGACATCCATTCTTTTGGGAATGTATTTAACAGTACCATCTGACTTGAAAAAGCCTTTTTTCATTAAATTTTTATGGTTGACAATTTACTTTTTGAACCATATAATCAAATTAGCATATAAACATATTCTTATATACTTAAAGGAGGTTATTGAAATGAAAATTAAAGTTATGGGTCCAGGTTGTAAAAATTGCGAAACAGTGTTTAATCGAGTACAAGAAGTTATCAAAGAAAAAGGTGTCGAAGCTGATGTTGAAAAGGTAACTGATATGAATGAAATTACCAATGCAGGGGTTTTAATGACTCCAGGCCTTGTGATTAATGATGAAGTTAAAATTTCAGGTAGAGTACCTTCCAAAGAAGAAATTGGTGAAGTTATAGACTCAGCTTAAGGTTATGCTATGGAAGGATGAAGGGGGGGGATTCTTACTAAGATTCCCCCCTCCATTATAAAAGTCAAGGAGATGATTGTTATGAATGGTAATATAAAAAAACTAATAATACTAGTAGCTGTGTTTCTCGGCGCTTATTTTATACCTTTTGAAAGTCAGCATGTAAGAGATGCAATCATGGAAGCTTTCTATATGCTTCAATATTATGCCCAGGAACATGTGCTGACATGTTTGATTCCTGCTTTCTTTATAGCTGGTGCCATAGCAAACTTTGTTTCTCAAGGGGCAGTTTTGAAATACTTTGGGGCCGAAGCTAAGAAATGGTTATCCTATTCAGTAGCTTCAGTTTCGGGGATACTTTTGGCCGTTTGTTCATGTACAATACTACCTTTATTTGCTGGCATTTATAAAAGAGGAGCCGGTATTGGTCCGGCAATAGCATTCTTGTATTCAGGACCAGCCATAAATTTATTGGCTATAGTATTAACTGCAAGGGTATTAGGACCTGAATTAGGAATTGCCAGAGCAGTTGGTGCTATTATATTTGCAATCATTATTGGTTTAATTATGGCGAAAATCTTTAAAGCTGATGAACAGGAAAGAGCTAACCAATCCTTTGATATCGGTGAAGAAAAAGAAAATAGAACGCCTGTACAAAATTTATTATATTTTGGAATTATGGTAGTAATTTTATTATTAATGACAATGGGAGAGCCAGCTAGTCAGGAAGGTTTTTGGGCACTGACTTATACAGCTAGATGGTACTTGGTTGTTGGACTATTGATTATTTTAGGTATTATATTAACTACATGGTTTAACAAACAAGAGAGAGTATCATGGGTGGAATCCACATGGGGCTTTGCCCAGCAGATTTTCCCATTACTATTTGCTGGTGTATTTGTTGCAGGGCTATTGATGGGAAGACCTGATAGTGATGCGGGTTTGATCCCTGCACAATATATTGAAGCTTTAGTTGGTGGTAATTCTATTCAAGCAAACTTTGTGGCTTCCATTATTGGTTCTTTTATGTACTTTGCAACCTTAACGGAAGTTCCCATCTTACAAGGATTGATAGGTTCAGGTATGGGCAGTGGTCCGGCATTAAGTCTATTACTAG
The DNA here is from genome assembly GCF_000020005.1 of Natranaerobius thermophilus JW/NM-WN-LF. NCBI lineage: Bacteria > Bacillati > Bacillota > Clostridia > Natranaerobiales > Natranaerobiaceae > Natranaerobius > Natranaerobius thermophilus. The sequence continues at coordinate 784,098 of NC_010718.1, forward strand.
CAGGACCTGCTTTGAGTTTACCCAATATGCTAGTTATCAGGAGTGTACTGGGAACTAAGAAAACAGCTGTATTTGTAGTCCTTGTAGTTGTTATGGCAACATTATCTGGCTTAATATATGGAAATTTATTTTAAGTTTTTATAAAGCCTCAAAGTTAATTGTTGATAACAGTTCGAATGAAATGTTATTAATCAACAGTCAACTAACCAGTTATCCTTTAAATCAACTTAAATTAGTTAGGGGTGGACAGGAATGAACGAAAAAAAGATTTTTAAAGTGTTTAAAGCTTTAGGTGAACCCAGCCGTTTAAAAATAATAAAACTACTATCCCAACAGAGTATGTGTGTGTGCGAATTGAGTGAAGTATTAGATATGAGCCAGCCCAGAGTATCTCAACATTTGCGTACATTAAAAGAAGTGGACTTAGTCTATGAAGAGCGCCAAGGATTTTGGACCTATTACAAATTAGATCTTGATGAAATGCATAAAGTATTAAAAGAATTTCATGACTTTCTTGGAGCGGACCTTAACGAAATAGAAGGTTACGAAGAAATTCACCATCGTTTGGTAAATCTTCCTCCTAAGGAAGAGATAAAGAATAAAACTAAATAATGTACTAGGGTGTGGGTTATTTAGATTCCGGCTAGACGGTAAGTATATGATATGATCATATGCTTGCCGTATTTTTAATTTGTGACACTTTCAGCAAACACGAAAAAGTGTGATTTGACGATTACTACATCTGTTGACAAATAAGCCAAATAGAAATATCATATTACCGTAAGCAAATATGATCAGATGATCATATAAAACTTTATAGAGGTGATTTTTTTGGAAGCAAAACTAATACAAATACTTAAAGCTTTGTCTGATGAGACTCGGTTGCGAATTCTTAATTTATTACATCAAGGGGATCTTTGTGTTTGTGAGTTGGAGATTTTGCTAGAGATTAGCCAATCAAACGCCTCAAGGCATTTGAGTAAACTTACCGCTGTCGAATTACTGCGATATTATAAATCTGCTAAATATGTTTATTACACAATCAATGATGAGATGATTGAAAAACATCCATTTATCAAACAAATTTTTAACATTGAAACTGCTCAATTGGAAAAATGCCAAAGAGATAATGAAAGATTGGCTTACTACAAAGAAACAGGTTATACCTGTGATGATTTAAAAGAAGGAAAGGTATGTTTTGAAGTTTAAATTATTAGGGAGGGATTTTAATGTCTGAAGAGCATCAATTAGGATTTTTTGAGAGGTATCTTACTCTTTGGGTTGGGATTTGTATTGTTTTAGGATTGGTTCTTGGAGAAACTTTTCCCCAGATAACGGAATTTTTTGAGGCCTTTGAAATTCAAGGTTATCCTCTTATTGTGGCTATTGCACTATTTCTAATGATTTATCCTATTATGGTACAGACTGATTTTGGTGAAATAATTAAAGCCGGTAAGTCAGTAAAACCTCTGACTACAACCTTGGTTCTCAACTGGTTAGTTAAACCTTTTACTATGGCTTTTATAGCATGGTTATTTTTCCGGGTGATTTTCGCCAACTTTGTGGGATATGATGTAGGCGGCGACCTGATGGCAGGGATGATTCTACTTGGAATAGCACCTTGCACGGCTATGGTTCTAGTATGGGGTTATCTGTCTAGAGGAAATATGGGGCACGTAGTGGTTATGGTGGCCATTAACTCCTTGACAATGGTAGTTCTATATGGCCCCCTTGCAGTTTTACTACTACCAGTAGCTGATGTACCAGTACCTTTTGGTAAAGTAGCCTTTGGAGTCTTGGCATATGTAGGGCTTCCATTGTTAGCAGGTTATTTAACACGCAAAATACTACTTGAATCAAAAGGAAAAGAAGCTTTTGAGGAATTTACAGGAAAATTACATTACGTATCACCAGCGGCATTATTATTTACGATAGTGGCGATAGTATCTCCTCAATCCGGTGTTGTACTTTCAAATCCTTCATTAGTATTATTTGTCTTGATCGCATTGAGTGTTCAAATCTTTCTTATTTTTGGTATCGGTTACTATGCATCTAAAAAGTTGGGCCTTGCTTATGAAGATGCAGCACCAACTGCTCAAATTGCTTCTAGTAACCACTTTGAAGTGGCCATTGCCATGTCTATAGCTCTGTTTGGCATTGATTCTCCAGCGACATTAGCAGCTGTCACCGGTATGTTAATCGAGGTGCCAATAATGTTACTGTTAGTTCAGATCTGTCTACGAACTCAGCACTGGTTTCCTAAGGTGAGGAAGGGATCATAGAGGAATATTATATAATTTGGGCAAGCAAAAAGCAGGGGAGATCAATTTTATTTATCTACCCCTGCTTTTTTGTATAGGTGAAACTTTTTGGATTAAGTTAAGATTTTCTATACATTGGAGTTTTGTGTGCCCATCCTTTTAATTTTCCGTATCTAACTAAATCATTGAACATTTTAAATTCATCGTCTAGATATTTTGAAAATATTGTACGCAAATTATCATTTCTGACAGTTGATATTGTGGCTTGGATGTGTAGATTAATGGCATCTTCTATTCCTTTAAAAATAGTTCTAAATACAAATTTATCTTCCATTACTTCAGGATCAATGTTAGCCGGTTGGCTAGCCGGTGGCTTATCAGGCATTGGAACTTCATATTTTGACGCTTCTCTTTCTAGTACTTTTAACTGACTTTGAAGTCTTGTAAGACCCCGATTTAGTAGAAGTTGAAAGTCTTGGTCATGAATAAAGTTCATGAATATCTGAGTAAGTTGTAGCTGTTGGTACCTAATATTTATGTGGTCCCACAAATGATTAGCTTCGCTGGTAGCTAATTCTTCTCTTTCTCCGGGTTTATTGGTTTTGAAGGCGGGTTCAACATCTACCCATCCTTTCAATTTCCCGAATTTATAAAGATTTTCGTAATCAGTCAAATGACTCTTAACAAAGTTCATATAATGGCTTCGTAAATTATCATTGACTGTAGAGGTAGTAATTGCACTGCTTAGTAAGTAAAGTTCTGACAACATATCAGAGAAAATTTTCCTAAATATCATTCTATCAGTTATTGCATCTATATGAACTGAAGTCCTTAAATACTCTGGTGGCCTATCCGGAACCTTGACCTTAAATTTGCTAGCTTCGCTTTCAAGGATTTTAATTTGCTTTTGAAAATGTTTTTGATGCTGCGACAATAATAAATCAAATTCACGGTCATGGACAAAGTTTCTAAAAAGTTGATAGGTTTCAAAACTTAGATATCGTGCTCTCAAAGAATTCCATATATTAAAAGCTTCCATTGATGAGAGTTCTTGTTCAGCTGTTAATGATTTTTTGAAGATAGATGCATTTTTTGGATTCAATAACCTGAATATTTTCAATTATGAACCTCCTGAAACTTATTTCAGGATTATTGTTTGTGTGTGAAAACTAAAATATTCAAGTTATGTTTAAAGTTTACGATAAACATTATCAGAAAGCTTAATATAATTACTGGTGTTAGTATAAATTCTTGGACACATCATGGTTAAGTCACTTACAATATTAATAACGAAAGGATGTGTCCAGTAATGAGTAATAAGAGATATAATGAAGACTTCAAAAGAACAATTGTAGATTTATATAATTCAGGTAGTTCTGTGAAGGATTTGTCTAGCGAATATGGTGTGACAGAGGTTACTATTTATAAATGGATCAAAGATTTCTCTCCAAACCAACAATCTGGCAGTGAGGGAGCCACTTCAAAAGATGTGGAAGAAATGCAAAAAGAAATGGCTCGCTTGAAAGAGGAGAATGAAATCTTAAAAAAGGCTATGACCATATTCGCCAAAAAGTAGACAATACAGAGCTTACTGAATTTATAAAAGAACAAAAGGACGAGCATACTATCAAAGCTATTTGTGATGCTCTAGACTTTCCGAGAAGTACTTATTACGAAACAATAAATCGAGTTGAATCTAATCGTGACAAAGAAAACAGAGAACTATTAGATCAAATAACTCAAATTCATAAAAACAGTAAAAAGCGATATGGTGCACCAAAGATCCACGCTGTGCTAATCAATAAAGGATACAAAGTCAGCTTAAAAAGAGTCCAACGATTAATGAGAAAAGAGGGTATCAAATCAATTGTCAGGAAAAAATATCGGCCTTATCCTAGTAGAGAAAAAGTAGTCGAACGAGAGAATCTCCTAAAACAAGACTTTTCAACTACATTTGTCAATCAAAAGTGGGTTACTGATATTACATACATTGATACTGTTAAAGACGGCTGGTGCTACTTAGCCTCTGTAATGGATTTACACACCCATAAAATTGTTGGATACTCTTTTAGCAAGACCATGACAACAGATTTAGTTATTAAAGCTGTTAAAAATGCTTATGATACACAGAAACCTGGCAATGGACTTATTCTACATAGTGATCTAGGTACCCAGTACACTAGCGATGACTTTAAGCGTTTTTTAAGGTACAAAGGGATCAAGCAATCATTTAGCAGAAAAGGCTGCCCTTATGACAATGCACATATCGAATCATTTCATGCTACTTTGAAAAAGGAAGAAGTTAACCATGTTAAGTACTTAGACTTCAAATCGGCTGAAATTGCTCTATTTAGGTTCATTGAGAGCTGGTACAACAGAACAAGAATCCATGGAAGTTTGGAGTTTTTAACTCCTCAACATGTTGAGGATCTAGCAAAGCAATCTGCTTAATACTTAACTTTTTGGTGTCCAAAATTTTGACCTAAGTCCAATAAATTAAAGTGACTATTTGCTAAATTAATACGTCTACTATTAATGATTTGCTATTTATAATGATTTTTTAGGATAGAAAGGAGTAATTCATAAATGAATACGTATGCAGCAGCTTTTAGGCATCTTTATTGGGGATTTTTATTTGTTTCACTAGATTTTAGACTACAGGGTTTTAATGTGTTACCGGATATTATTGGTTATATATTATTTGCACTAGCCTTAGGGACCTTAGCTTCTTGGAATGAAAACTTTAATTCAGCTAAACCTTTTACCTATGTGTTAATCTTTCTATCTATATTTACAATTTATGAAGCACCTGCGCCTGTGGGACCTGGAGTTAACTTTTCCGTTAACCCAATTGGTGCCATGATAGGAATTATCAGCTTAATTCTTAGTCTAATTGCTGTTTACAAAGTATTCATGGGTATTAAAGCTCTAGCTGACATGCAAGAAGAATTTGATCTTAGTATTGAAGCAGAACTGCGTTGGAAACAGTTCCTATTCTTAAACATTGCCACATTATTTGGAATTGTTTTGATGGCAATCCCTGGATTAGCCGTTTTAGCTTTTATTGGTATATTCATTGCTGGGATTATTTTAACAATTAAAATTATGTCATTTATGGCTAAATGCGAATCTCAGATTAACTAATTATACTTATAATTAATTTAAGTGTATGGACTTAGGTCAAAATTTTGGACACCAAAAAGTTAAGTATTAAGCAGATTGCTTTGCTAGATCCTCAACATGTTGAGGAGTTAAAAACTCCAAACTTCCATGGATTCTTGTTCTGTTGTACCAGCTCTCAATGAACCTAAATAGAGCAATTTCAGCCGATTTGAAGTCTAAGTACTTAACATGGTTAACTTCTTCCTTTTTCAAAGTAGCATGAAATGATTCGATATGTGCATTGTCATAAGGGCAGCCTTTTCTGCTAAATGATTGCTTGATCCCTTTGTACCTTAAAAAACGCTTAAAGTCATCGCTAGTGTACTGGGTACCTAGATCACTATGTAGAATAAGTCCATTGCCAGGTTTCTGTGTATCATAAGCATTTTTAACAGCTTTAATAACTAAATCTGTTGTCATGGTCTTGCTAAAAGAGTATCCAACAATTTTATGGGTGTGTAAATCCATTACAGAGGCTAAGTAGCACCAGCCGTCTTTAACAGTATCAATGTATGTAATATCAGTAACCCACTTTTGATTGACAAATGTAGTTGAAAAGTCTTGTTTTAGGAGATTCTCTCGTTCGACTACTTTTTCTCTACTAGGATAAGGCCGATATTTTTTCCTGACAATTGATTTGATACCCTCTTTTCTCATTAATCGTTGGACTCTTTTTAAGCTGACTTTGTATCCTTTATTGATTAGCACAGCGTGGATCTTTGGTGCACCATATCGCTTTTTACTGTTTTTATGAATTTGAGTTATTTGATCTAATAGTTCTCTGTTTTCTTTGTCACGATTAGATTCAACTCGATTTATTGTTTCGTAATAAGTACTTCTCGGAAAGTCTAGAGCATCACAAATAGCTTTGATAGTATGCTCGTCCTTTTGTTCTTTTATAAATTCAGTAAGCTCTGTATTGTCTACTTTTTGGCGAATATGGTCATAGCCTTTTTTAAGATTTCATTCTCCTCTTTCAAGCGAGCCATTTCTTTTTGCATTTCTTCCACATCTTTTGAAGTGGCTCCCTCACTGCCAGATTGTTGGTTTGGAGAGAAATCTTTGATCCATTTATAAATAGTAACCTCTGTCACACCATATTCGCTAGACAAATCCTTCACAGAACTACCTGAATTATATAAATCTACAATTGTTCTTTTGAAGTCTTCATTATATCTCTTATTACTCATTACTGGACACATCCTTTCGTTATTAATATTGTAAGTGACTTAACCATGATGTGTCCAAGAATTTATACTAACACCAATTCGATATGTGCATTGTCATAAGGGCAGCCTTTTCTGCTAAATGATTGCTTGATCCCTTTGTACCTTAAAAAACGCTTAAAGTCATCGCTAGTGTACTGGGTACCTAGATCACTATGTAGAATAAGTCCATTGCCAGGTTTCTGTGTATCATAAGCATTTTTAACAGCTTTAATAACTAAATCTGTTGTCATGGTCTTGCTAAAAGAGTATCCAACAATTTTATGGGTGTGTAAATCCATTACAGAGGCTAAGTAGCACCAGCCGTCTTTAACAGTATCAATGTATGTAATATCAGTAACCCACTTTTGATTGACAAATGTAGTTGAAAAGTCTTGTTTTAGGAGATTCTCTCGTTCGACTACTTTTTCTCTACTAGGATAAGGCCGATATTTTTTCCTGACAATTGATTTGATACCCTCTTTTCTCATTAATCGTTGGACTCTTTTTAAGCTGACTTTGTATCCTTTATTGATTAGCACAGCGTGGATCTTTGGTGCACCATATCGCTTTTTACTGTTTTTATGAATTTGAGTTATTTGATCTAATAGTTCTCTGTTTTCTTTGTCACGATTAGATTCAACTCGATTTATTGTTTCGTAATAAGTACTTCTCGGAAAGTCTAGAGCATCACAAATAGCTTTGATAGTATGCTCGTCCTTTTGTTCTTTTATAAATTCAGTAAGCTCTGTATTGTCTACTTTTTGGCGAATATGGTCATAGCCTTTTTTAAGATTTCATTCTCCTCTTTCAAGCGAGCCATTTCTTTTTGCATTTCTTCCACATCTTTTGAAGTGGCTCCCTCACTGCCAGATTGTTGGTTTGGAGAGAAATCTTTGATCCATTTATAAATAGTAACCTCTGTCACACCATATTCGCTAGACAAATCCTTCACAGAACTACCTGAATTATATAAATCTACAATTGTTCTTTTGAAGTCTTCATTATATCTCTTATTACTCATTACTGGACACATCCTTTCGTTATTAATATTGTAAGTGACTTAACCATGATGTGTCCAAGAATTTATACTAACACCACACTTTCATATGTATATAATTTGTACTTAATAATTCAAATAAAAGGGGTGCTAATTAATGCAAATAATAGGTTCTTCTTACCCAACTCATGATGCAAAGGGTAAAGCTACTGGACAGACTGCCTATGCTGGTGATATGCAACTAGCAGGAATGTTACATGCTGCTGTGTTGTTTAGTCCAATTCCTCATGGATACGTTAAGTCAATTGATGACTCAAAAGCATTGGCATTACCAGGGGTTGTTAAAGTATTACATTGTTTTAATACAACCCAAAAGGAGTTCTCTAGATATCGAACTTTTGTTGGACAACCTGTTCCAGATCAAGAAAGAGTTTTTAATAATCATGTTCGTTTTGTAGGGGACAGAGTAGCTGCAGTTATTGCTGAAACAGAAGAAATTGCTCGTAAAGCTGTGGAACTTATTGAAGTAACTTATGAAGAATTACCATATTCATTATCACCAGAGCAAACGTTAAATGGTTCAATAGATAATATCCATAAAGACGGTGCTGTCTATGGTGATCTTCATAAAGAAGTTGGGGACGAAAGTAAAGTGGATCCTTCAGCAATTGAAATTACTACTAGCAATAAGTTAGATAGGCTCAACCATCTCACTATGGAAACTCACAGTTGTGTAGCAAATTATGATCATGGGTTAGATGAGTTGACTATATGGAGTCCAAACCAAAGTGTCCATGGCTTAAGAACTGTAGTTGGTGATTTGTTTGAAATACCTTATCATAAGATAAGAGTAATTAAAACTACCATGGGTGGTTCCTTTGGTGCAAAACAAGAATGGGTATTAGAACCTGTGGCTGCGTGTTGTGCACTCAGTGTTGGAAAACCAGTTAAATTGGTATATAACCGGGCTGAGAGTATGGTATCAGTATACGGTAGAGGAGCCGTTGAATCTAAGATTACATCAAAAATAACAAAAGACGGTAAGCTACAGAGCTTTACAACGGATATAACTTTAGATGCTGGAGCTTACTTAGGAAATTCATATGTTTATATTAATACAATGCTCGGTAAATTCTTCCGTTGCTATAAATATCCTTATGTAGATTTTACTGCTAGAACTACATGTACTAATACACCTGTATCTGGAGGGTTTAGAGGATGGTCAGGACCAGAGGCTACATTAATGATTGAACATAACTTAAATGTAGCTGCTAAAAGACTTAATATTGATCCTGTTGAATTGAGATTAAAAAATGTTGCTTTACCAGGAGACAAGGATATTTACATAGATCGTGATCTTGGAGAAATTCGCCTTAAAGAATCCTTAGAATTAGGTAGAGAAAAGTTTAACTGGGAATTAAGAAAGAAAGAAGTATCTGAATTTAATAGCAAAAACAATCGTTATAAACGTGGTATAGGTGTAGCTTGCGGTGGACATGTGAACGGATTTACACCAAAAAGAGGAGAATTTGCAACAGTGGATATGAGAATGACGGAAGATGGAAGTATTCAAGCAAACGTAACTTTACATGACCATGGATGTGGTACCGTAACAACTTTCCAAATGATTGTTGCTGAAGAATTAGGCATTCCTCTTGATATGGTTTCAGTGAAAGAAGGAGATACTTTCGTATCACCATATGATTATGGATGTTATTCAAGTAGAACAGTTTATGTATTAGGACGAGCAGCACAAGAGTGTGCTAAAGAAATAAAAAGAGTTTTAGGGAAAAATATAGCTGAGTTACACAATATTCCACTAGAAGATATAGAGGTTGTCAATGGGTATGTTCGCTCCAAAAAAGATGAGGAAATTAACTATACTTATGCTGAGGCATCTGTTAAGAGTTTATTTGAGCTAGGAAAAGAAGTTGTTGCAACTTATCAACATAAAGATGATACCAATCCTAGTGTGACGGCTGCTCACTTCGCACTTGTGGAAGTAGACACATATACAGGCATGACAAAAACTTTAGATTATTTAGCAGTACATGACATAGGAAAAGCTCTTAATCGTGAAATGTGTATAGCCCAAATTGAAGGTTCGGTTACTATGGGAATGGGTGCTGCCATATCTGAACACTTAACTGTTTCTGAACAGGGGCAAAGTACTAATAGTATGAAAGATTATCATGTAGTTAATTGTTATGATGCACCAAATGTAAGAGTAGAACTTATTGAAGATGGTGGAACAGACGGTCCATATGGAGCAAAATCAATAGGTGAAATAGCACATATACCAGTAACAGCAACAATCGTTGGTGCAATAAATGATGCATTATCAACTGAAATTTGTGAAATTCCAATTAATCCAGATAAAATTGCTAAACTTATGAGTGGGAGGGCTTAACATGAAGCTAAATTTTAAAGTAAATGGCAAAGATAGAACCTTAGAGGTGGATGGAAATAGACGTCTGATAGATATATTAAGAGAAGACTTAGGATTAACAGGTACGAAAGAAGGTTGTTCTGAAGGTGAATGTGGAGCTTGTACAGTGATTGTTGATGGAAAGGCCCTACATTCTTGTTTATTAGTAGCAACACAATTAGAGGGTAAAGAGGTTATCACTATTGAAGGCCTATCTGAAAATGGGGAATTAGACATTATCCAAAAAAACTTTGTTGAAGAAACTGCTATTCAGTGTGGTTACTGTACACCAGGCATGATAATGTCAACTAAAGCGTTATTATTAAGAAACAGTAACCCAACAGAAGAAGAGATTCGTATTGCTTTATCAGGAAATATTTGTCGATGTTCTGGATACAGTCAGATTATTCGTGCTGTACAAAGAAGTGCACAAGAAATGGAGGGTTAATAAAATGATGAGTTTTACACCAAAAACATTATCTGAATTACATGCTTCATTGGCACAATTAACACCACAAAGCAAAATAATTAGTGGAGGAACTGACCTTATTATTAATATGAATTCAGGAGAAATAACACCAGATGCTCTGCTTTATATGGGAAATGTTCCAGAACTAAAAAAGATTGAGCAAGTAGGAGATACTGTAGAAATTGGTGCAGCTGTAACAATGACTGAATTAGAGAATAGTCCAATATTACAAGGGAAGCTACAAGCAATCGTTGATGGTGCAAAAGATGTAGGGTCTCAACAAATTCGCAACAACGGAACAATTGGAGGTAATATAGGGACTGCATCACCTGCTGGGGATTTTATACCTATACTATTCATGCTAGATGCAGTAATTGTCATTGCTAATTCAGAAGGCACTTTCAAAGAATTACCAATTAAAGAAGTAATATTAGGTCCAGGAAAAACTTGTATTGACTATAATGAGGCAATTGTCAAAATCAAAATAAAAATTCCAGAGTCACCTAATTACAAAAGTGCATTTGTCAAACTAGGTTCTAGAAGTAAAGTGACTATTTCAAGAATTGGTGTAACTATGGGGCTTGAAATAGAAGATCACAAAATAACAAAAGCCAAAGTTGTAATAGGAGCAATAACACCAACACCTGTAAATTTTGAAAAAGCTGAAAAGGCTATGATAGGAAGAGTAATAGATAAAGACTTAAAAGATGAAATAGGACAAATGTTATCAGACTTAATCAAAGAGATATCAAAATCAAGGAGTCGTGAATACAAGGCTTGGGCTGCAAAAGGAGTTATCGAAGATGTATTAGATAAATTTGTTGCCTAATTATCAAATATAGGTGCTGCGTCTGCATGAAAAATCTCTGTTAGTAGACCAGTTGTACCAGTTGTTAATAAAACAATTCGTGAAGGCGAGAACAAATAGGTGTTTCCCCTTATGAATGTTTGTTAAATTGGACAAGCTTTTAATTGATAAATAGCTCCCTGGTAAATCAAATAGCAGCATTTTGAAATGAGCTATTATAAAATAATTAAGGAGGGTATTAATGATGACTAATGAAAATGAAACAGTACAAAAATTAGACACAAACTCAGTACTAAAATTTATTTTGTTAAGTATGTTAGGTATCTTTTTATTTTTTATTCCTGTTCAAGAGTCAAATGTTCCCTTAGTAGTAATAATCAACACGCTTAGATCTTTATTGGGAGATGCATTAATTGGAATTGTAGTCATTATGGTTGTTACTTTAAATATTTCTGTGTTATTAGGAAGAGTATTCAAAGTTAAATGGTTTGCCGAATATCATAAAAATGACAAACCAGATCAAATATTGTTTTTTTTCCTTTCACTTATATCAACAATTTGTATTTTATTTGAAATAGGGCCAGCATTTATTTTTCAGGATCCAAGAATAGGCGGGGAGTTATTACCCTTATCAGCAGATATAATGTCAACAATAACCTTAGCTGGATGGTTAATATTTATTATTTTAAAATCAGGTCTTGTAGAATTTGTTGGAATACTTATTGAACCTTTAATGAGACCTATATTTAAACTTCCTGGTCAATCGGCTATAGACTGTTTATCTTCATTTGTAGTATCACCAGCAGTAGCAATATATTTAACAGACGATTATTATCAAGAAAAAGTGTACACTAAAAGAGAAGCAATCGGTGCGGCAAGTTGTTTTAGTACATGTAGTGTTGGATTTATTGGTGTATTGGCTGCAATGGGGGGGATTGAGTACCAATTTGGCGTTTTAGTAATATGCAGTTTATTACTAGTGTTTGTGCTAACACCTATCCTTTTAAGAATTCCTCCTATTTCATCATATAAAAATGAGTATGTGGACAATAGGGTTCAAACAAAAGAAGATTGTGTAGTAGATAAACAAGGAAATGCTTTTAGAAGAGCTCTAATTGCAGCTAGTAACAGATCTGAAGAATTTAATATGAAGGACTTTGCATTAAGATTAGTTAATTCACTCAAATTTGCTCAAAGAATAGTGACATATATGATGACAATAGTTGTAGTTACACTTACACTAGTGTACTACACACCGATTTTTACTTGGGTGGGAAGACCATTTGGAATATTGTTTGAGTTATTACAATTACCTAATGCGGCTGAAATTTCAGCTGCTCCAATCCTTGGTTTTCTATCAATTACTTTACCAGTAATCTCTATTTCAGGGCAAGAGATAGCTGAGCAAAGTGTATTCTTTGTAGTATTGCTCTCTATTGCACAGATTATTTTTATAAGTGAAGCTGGATCCGCTATGTTACAATCAAGTTTGAATATTAAGTTCAAAGATATAGTCAAAATGGTTGCTGTAAGAACTATGATTGCTATACCTATTGTTGCATTCATTTCACATTTGTTGTTTTAATTTTTAACTATTAGTCCTTTTAAGCGGAATTTAACCAAATTAGGGAGCCGAATGGCTCCCTAATTTAAAAACTCTCGCAAAGTCTCGGTTGTATTATCAAAAATATATATGACAACAAAGCAAATTGTGAAATATATAACGTGTCATTTGATTTAACAGGATAAGGATATTCAGCAAAATGGAGCAGTTGGTATGTCTTTTGACATCTTTGAAATCCAGCGAATGGTGTTTTACAAACTGTAAATGCAGTTGTACTAGATATGAATTTTGTAAGAAATAAATGCAGTTAAGGAGGAAATAAATTGGATATTTATAGTATAGTTGCTGTCCTGTTTCTTGTATTATACTTATTTGTAGGTGTTTATGCCGGGCGGGTTACAAATACCACTGGTGATCATATGGTTATGAGCAAAAGTGCTGTGGGGTATCAAATAACAGGATCGCTAATTGCTTCTAACTTGAGTAGTGTAACTTTAATAGGTTATACAGCTACAGTTGTAGCAAGTGGTCCTCTAGCTATACTTTCTCAATTTGGGATGACTGTTGTTGCTAGCTTATTTATTGGACTATTAATTGGTAGATATATTAGAAGGATGGATTTAAATACAATCCCTGAATTTTTTGAGAAAAGATATCCTAGTCAAGCTATACAATTAGTTTCCTCAATCATATTATTAATTTCTATGGTAGCTTATACAATCAGCGTTACAATAGGTACAGTTGTTGTCGGTAAAAATTTATTTGGCTGGAATGAGATGACCTCTCTAATAGCTGTGATCCTTTTGATTACTATGTTTACTATTAGAGGTGGAATGCGTTCTGTTGTTATTACGGATGTAATAATGTTTTGTGTGTTTTTTATGTCTTCTTTATTGATAGGGTATCCAATAATTCAGCACCTTGGAGGTTTTGAGTTAGCAATTCAAAAAGCAACACCAGAGTTTACACATCTTTTTAATTGGGTTGGAGACGACTCCCTTCTCCAGGGTACCATGAATATCATTGAATTAAATGTTTTATGTTTAATTAATGTTATGGCCGCACCTCATTTGATGAGTAGGATCTATATTGCGAAAAGTGAACGTGAGTTTGGTAAAGCTATGCTATATCTTTCAATAGGGATACCAATTACGGTATTTGGGTTGCTATACTCTTTTGGATATTTACCAGTATTAGAACATGTTCAAGGGTTTACTGTTGAAGGAGAGGTATTTCCGTGGGTTGCAAGGAATTTAGTAAATCCTTTTGTAGGGGCAATAGGTATGTCTGGGGTTATAGCAGCGGCAATTTCTACTTCATCGTCTCTTTTGCAACAAGCTTCCGCTACCCTTGCGAATGATATAATTAAAAAATACTTTATAAAAGATTTATCAGATAATAGAGTTCTTCTGGTTACCAGGGTTTGTGTTGTAGTTCTAGCTATAATAGTTTTTATTGGTGCATCAATACCAACTATTGAAGGTTTAACTGTTCTGTATGCATTCTTGTTTGCTACCTCAGTTTTTGCTGCTTGGTGGCCTTCAATAATAATTGGAACGTTGTGGAAGAAAGGGTCTACTTCTGGGGCTTTTTGGTCAATGAGTATGTCACTATTTGTTGCAGTTATTTTAGGCTTTACTAGAGCTGCCGGGTTAACGCCAGAATGGGTCGTGCCAAATGTTGCTGCACTAATTACATCAACAACGCTATTTATAGTCATATCATTGTTTACAGAGAATCAAAAAGAGGAGTTAGAATTAATGGACAAAATTAGTCGTTCAGTTTAACTATTTCAAGTTACGACAGTTTATTACTAATCAAAGAGTAGGAGGTTGAAAATGAATTCTTCCAATTTACCTGTTGGTTTAATTTGTTCTGGAGTATTATTGGTAACTTATATTATATTAATATATAATATTGTTCTACACCTACCTAACAAACTAGATACGTTTATTGTACTATCATGGCTTTTTATACCGGGAATCATCGGAGGAGGAATATTTCATCTTATGGACGTAACTGGGAAATGGGATAGCTAGCTATTATTTTGTGAAGTCGATTATCTTTATACCATAGTGAGATTGAATATAAGTCTAGTACCTTAAAATAATTGTCCAATTAAGTGTTGACTATCCAGCCCCTGAGGAGCATATCAAAGTGCTCCTAAGGGCTGGTTTTGTTTTTATTGTAGGGATTCAATGGCCCGTTTAGCCCAAGTGGAATCCTCGAGTATAGCTCTACCTACCCCAATTAAATCAGCTTTCCCTTCAATAAGTAGTTTTTCGGCTGCCTCGGGTTCTGTAATTCCACCAGTTAGGATAACCGGAATTGACACTACTTCTTTAATAGCTTCTGTCAGTGGAGCGAAGAAACCCTGTCCGTCAAGACCATTCACCATATATCCCGAATGGCCTCCCGAAATATCAAGAATATCTACACCCGCTTTCTCAAATTCCCTGGCTGCTATTTTACTGTCTTCAATAGTAGTGCCACCTTCTTGATAATCTGAAGCTCCGAGTCGTAAAAGAATAGGGAAATCTTCTCCAACTTCTTTTTTAACTGCTTCAATTACCTCAAGGTGAATTCTAATTCGCTTATGTACATCTCCGCCATATTTATCTGTTCTCTTGTTAGTAAGGGGTGAATAAAACTGATTAAGCAGATAACCATGGGCAGAATGAATTTCTACACCGTCAAATCCAGCTTCTTTAGTTCTTCTGGCAGCATTGCTAAAAGCTTCCACAATATCTTGAATCTCTTTTTCAGTGAGCTCATGGGGGGTATTTCCTTTGCGTGGGTTTGGAACTGCCGACGGTCCTACGGGTTTTGTCCCTATGATATCTTCGGGGGCTGCACTCCCGGCGTGATTTATTTGCATTACTGCCTTAGAACCATTGTTT
Source organism: Natranaerobius thermophilus JW/NM-WN-LF (assembly GCF_000020005.1). Classification (NCBI taxonomy): domain Bacteria; kingdom Bacillati; phylum Bacillota; class Clostridia; order Natranaerobiales; family Natranaerobiaceae; genus Natranaerobius; species Natranaerobius thermophilus. The sequence continues at coordinate 799,895 of NC_010718.1, forward strand.
TGAATAATCTCTGCTAACTTTTCCAAACCATCTATTTTCTGATCATCAGCGATAGAAACTTGATATTCGCTAGCTTGACCTTCATGGGAGATAAAACTGTGCTCGACTATGATTAATGAGATATATCCCCCATCAGATTTTTCGGAATAGTAGTCAAAGATAGACTGATTAACAGATCCATCAGGTTCAGCCTTTGCTGTAGCCATAGGTGGCATAACCAGACGATTCTTTAAACTTAATGGACCGATTTCCAATGATTTAAGTAAATGTGACATAAAGATTCCTCCTTTAGTACTATAAGTTTTATATTCTATTATAACTACTTTAATCCTGCTAACTAAGCTAAGTCGGGGTTTTCCCTTACAAATTATACAGGAATTCCATTAGCATTATTAAAGGCTTACCCTAATATTATTAGGTACAAATATATGAAATAATTAGTGGTAGAACTACTAAATGATATTTTTCACAAAAAGGGAGGGGAGTATTTTGAATTACCGTCGCATTTTACTTTTGATCGGAGTATTAACCTTAGTTTTTACTTTAGTTCTAACAGGATGTGGTGCGGAAGAAGCTGCTGACAAAAATGAAGAAGACCAAGAAGAAAAACAAGAAGAAGAGGAACAAGAGGCTGAAAATAACGACAACAATGAACTTGAGCAGATAGCCTGGAATCAGAACACTGGAAATGAAGACTATCAAGACGGTACCTATCGAGGGGTCTTTTCTGATGGAGGAGAAATGCAGGTAAATGTTCAATTCACCCTTGAAGACAACGAAATTACAGATATTGACTTTAGACACTTAACCTACGGTGGTGAGGATTACCTGGAACCTGATGATGATACTACCGAAGGTTTAAAAGAACAACATATGGAACTTCTTGATTACCTGGAAGGTGAAGACGTTAGAACTGGTTTAGCAGCTCTTTATGAGCCTGGAGGTATTGTGGATGACGAGGTTGATGGTTTTAGTGGCGCCACACTAAGAGCTAACAAGATTAGTTATGCTGTAAGGGATGGACTTAACAGAGGTGTTTATAGCTTTGATGATATCCCAGAAGGTTATAATCCAGTCTTAGGAGAAAGTTTTGAAGATGGTACTTATCGAGGAGTCTTCTCAGATGGAGGAGAAATGCAAGTAAATGTTCAATTCACCCTTGAGAACAATGAAATCACTGAAATTGACTTTAGACACCTAGCTTATGATGGAGATGATTACTTAGAATCTGAAAATGAATTGGTAGTAGGGATAAAAGATCAGCATAAAGAATTACTGGATTATTTAGAAGGAACTGATATACGAGACAGTCTTGTTGACTTATATGAGCCGGGAGAGATTGTAGAAGATGAAGTTGATGGCTTCACTGGAGCTACTCTTCGGTCAAACAAAATTATTTCTGCCATGAAAGATGGATTAAATAAAGGAGTATACAGTGGAGATATAGCTGAAGCTTACACACCACATCCGGATTATAGTTTTGAAGACGGAACTTACAGAGGTATTTTTGAAGATGGAGGAGAAATGCAGGTAAATACCCAATTTACTCTTGAAGATAATGTCATTACTGAGATTGGTTTTAGACATCTAAGTTACGGCGGTGAAGATTATCTAGAATCAGATGATGACACTATTGAAGGCATTAAGGAACAGCATAAAGAACTAATTGACCATCTAGAAGGTACTGATATTAGGGTGAGCCTAGCAGACCTATACGAACCTGGAGAGATTGTAGAAGATGATGTTGACGGATTCACAGGAGCTACCCTTAGATCAAATAAGATTATCTACTCAGTTGTAGATGGTTTAAACAAGGGAATATATAGTCAACCTTAAGAAAAATAAAATGTTAAATTGACTAATAAGAGCCGGGGTAAACAAAACTCCGGCTCTTTTTTTGTCTTTAAATTAGGAAATCCCTTAATGGAAGCTTGAAGTAAATGAGTTTCTGAACCTTGCAATTTCTGTTATAATTTATCTAAATAAATCGTTCATCTGTCAGGAAGCATATTTGTCAGGAAGTAAGAAATGATTCGTTCTTACCAAGAAAGCAGGTGTTACTTAGTGAATCTTTTTCAACAAATACCCGATAATCTCTTTTCTCCTTTGACTGGTCGCTTAAAAGAAGTGTACACGGATTTACTATTTTTAATTTATGATCAACATAAAAAGACAATCTATACTTTAGATAGGGAAGCTATTATAAATTTGTTTGTCGAGTATGTAGAAGATAAAAATTACAAGATAGATGAACTTACAGAACAAGTTCATGACAATAATATCAGCGAATTAGAGCAATTATCAAAGGATGCTCGGGAAAGAGCCCATTACTTCTTAAGAAGACTTTTAGAATGTGGGTGGATAATTCAAGAGCAAAATTATGATTATTCCTACCGAATTTCCCTACCTGATTACGCTTTTTTACTATTAGAAAGCTTGGATAAAATCAAAAGTGGCTATAGTATGGAGTTTCAAGGTAGAGTTCTATCCGTTTATCAAAACTTAACCGGTGATGATGGAAGTACTTATGTGGCGGTAAATCAGGCCAGAGAAACAACCGAAGAATTAATCAATGGTCTGAAAAGCTTAAATCACAGTATTAAAATGTACACAGAAAGACTTCTGAAAACCCAACAACCCAAGGAAATCATCCAACAGATCCTGGTAGATTATTATGAAGAAATTCTCGGAGAACAGTATTACCGCCTAAAAACCTCGGACCACATATCAAAATACCGGGCAGGAATTTTAAAACAGGTGAAAAACCTGCGTCATAATAGAAACGAAATTATCAGCCAGGCTGAAACCATGGTTAAAGAAAGGCAGGCCAGCAACCGTATAGATGCTGAAAACATGCTGTACAACTGGCTGGAGTTTATAGAAGAAAACTTTCAAGGAATGGATGAGATCTTAAATGAGATAGATAACCGGAATAGACGATATGTAACCTCAGCTATGGAGAAACTTCAGTTTCAAATGACAGAAGGTGCAGGCTCGGAAGAACAATTGAAACGAGTTCTTAGATATTTAGCCTCTCAAGCCAAAGAAGAGGGAGAAAAGCAGGACCTTCCTTCAGAAATTGAACAACTCCTTCATCTGTACCCCCAGAGGGTCGTTGACGATCAGAGTATGAAAAAACCCACTCGTACCAGCAAAGAACATGATCCTGCCCCTGTACAGGTTCAAAAAGTAGATCGAAGAGCCAGGGACAGAAGTTTTGCCAGGTTTAAAAAGCGAGTAGAAGAAGAAATTACAATCAAGGATATTAATCAGTATGTTCGAGAATACCTGGGGCAAAAGGGATCTCTTTATCTCCATGAATTTCCCCGTAAATCCAAGCAAGACTGGATTAAGTTGATATATATCCTTCTCTATCAAAACTCCCAAAAAGCTGAATATCAAATAACAGGGGCCCGAGGTGATATGATTGAACTTGATGAAGGACAGGTAGAATTGCCACATCAGGTGGTACAACTTAAAAATAGATCAGCATCAAAAGGGGCGAGTAAATAAATGATGAAGTGGGTAGAACAGTATGAAAAAATGTCTGAAAAAGATAAAGAGAAGTTTCAAGTCACTGCCAATCGACTATTAAATAAAACTTTTTTGGTCTATGGAAAGGACAAGGACCGTCAGTACTATCGGTTTGTTGAGAAAAACCTGGAAGTATTCCAGGGTTATTTCAGCATAGCTAAATGGGACTTGTTGCACCACAAGAGGTTGTCGGTTTTTCAACTGTACAATATAGAAGAAAAAAACCGGTATCGGTTTAATTTACAAGAAACCATTTTCCTTTTGATTCTTCGCTTGCTATATGACGAAAAGCAAAAGGATCTCCAACTGACCCGGGATATAGTGGTGGCAGGTTTTGAAATTCAAGAAAAATACATGGCTTTGCAAATAAAAGATAGGCTTCCCTCCAAAGAAGAGATGAGGAGGATCCTTCGGATGCTGTCAGGTTATTCACTACTGGAATTAAAAACAGGAGATTATAAAGATCCAGAAGCCAAGTATGTTCTCTACCCTTCCCTAAAGATGGTGGTGGATGATGCCAGACTTGATTCCATGGGAGAACTTCTTGGAATGGATGATTTCAGCATAGAGCTAGAGGAATCCGATGAGGACCTAGAGCGAGAAGATGAAGAACAAGAAGATATCGAAACCGAAGATATCGAAACCGAAGATATCACAGGGGAGGGGGAACACTAACCATGAGATCACTGACCAAGGTTAAACTAGTTAACTGGCACTTTTTTTCCGATGAAACCATGGAAATGGATAATAGTGTGCTGATAACCGGTGACAATGGAGCGGGAAAATCAACACTAATTGATGCCCTTCAAGTTGTGTTGGTAGGAAACCTGGCAAAAGTTAGGTTTAACTCTTCAGCCTTTGAGGAAAAGACCACCAGAAACATCAAAGGTTATCTAAAAGGTAAAACCGGGACGGAAGGGGAGACGGTTTTTCTAAGAGATGATCATGATTTTACCAGTTATATTATCATGGAAATTTTCCATTCCAAAACCAAGACACCGTACCTGGTAGGCGTGTTATTTGACTATTATCAAAATCGAGAAGACTTTGAGCATGTGTTTTTTAGAATAGATAATGAGGAGTACCGGGATGAGTTAATTTATAAAGAAGAGAACTTACCCAGGAATCGGGATGAGTTCTTTCGCTATCTAAAAGGACAGGGTATCAAATTTAAACATTACAAAAACGACCTGTCTGGTTATTTGAATGACCTTCGCCAACTCTTTGGCGGTGTTAAACAGTCATTCTTTTCCCTGATTCAAAAAGGAATAAGTTTTAGTCCTATAACCCACCTGCGAAGCTTCGTGTATGACTATATTCTAGAAGAACGCCAGGTTGACGTAGAGACCATGAGAGACTACTTTGAAAAATTCCGGGAACTTGAAGAATACATTGAAGATACCAAAAAAGAAATGTCAGCACTAGAACAGATTGATAAAACTTATCAAGAAATCAAGCAAAAACAAGCTAATCTGGATACTGCCAAATACATGATCTACAGAGGTGAACTCGAAGATAGAAAAGCCCGTCTACAAACAAAGGAGCAAGAACGTACCCAGGAAGAACAGAACCTATCAAAGTTGTTACAAGATATTAATACTAAAGAAAAAGAGAAAACAGAACTGGATAATAAGATAAAACAAGTACATCAGCAGATCGCCCAGAATAGTATTACTATAAAAATCGAGAACTTGAAAAAAGAAATTCACAATAAGCAAGTGGAAGAACAAGAGCTATCTAAACTCCAGGAAAATCTCCGTCATCAAATTAACTCTGAAGCAGAAGAATTTGAAGTCCTGAAAAAGCTACTAACAACTGCTGATATTGACAGTGAATTTTCCAATTATCAGTTATTAAAGCAAATTATCCAGGAAATGAGGGATCTGGCTAAATCTCTAAAGGAAAATGACAACCCAGAAGATATATCCAGGGCTTTTTCTAATTCTCTAGAAGATATGGCTGCTACCTGGAAAGATATCCATAGAAAGATTTCTAGTACTCTGTATTCCCTGAGAGAAGAACAAAAACAACTACAAAACGATAAAAACCAATTAGAGCAAGAAATTTCTGATCTGGAGAAAAACCAAATCCTTCGAAGTGATTCTCCTACTATGAAACTCAAAAAAATCCTGGAAGAACATCTGGTTAATGACAGAGGCGAACCTGTCCCCGTGGACATATTTTGCGAAGCCATGGATATCAAGGATAAAGAGTGGCAAAATGCCATTGAGGGTTATCTACATACCCAGAGATTCGACCTTTTAGTAGAGCCTGGCTATTTTGACGATGCCCTAGAACTATATGAGCGCTATAAATTCTCCCAGGGAATAGACCGGGTAGGACTGGTGAATACAGATAAACTCATGGAGTCAAAGATAAAAGTCGAAGACAAAGCCTTATCACAAGAAATTCATGCTAAAAAACCTCATATCAAGGCTTATGCCGAGTTCCTTTTAGGCCGAATAGTAAAATGTGACCATGAACGGGAACTAAAACAATACAGGCGAGCCATTACCAAGACCTGCATGTTGTATCAAAACTATACTGCCAGGCAAATTCCCAAAAATAGATACCAGCCCCCCTATATCGGTAGTGATGCACTAAGAATCCAGTTAGAAACCAAAAAACAAGAACTGGCAAAATTGAAAGACAAACTAAGTCAGGTAGATCAAGTTATTTCTCAGTTAAAACAGATAGAAGACTATCCCGATGATAAACGGGACCGGTTTTCGAATCTCGAATCAGCCTATGAAAGGATTTCTGTCCTTCCCCAGCTCAGGCGAGAATTACAGGAATTGAATCAACAACTAATGAGTATGGACACCTCGGAAATAGATCGTCTTAAAAAACAACAAAAACAACTGACTAAAGAGTATAATGAAACCGATGAAGAGCTCGGGAAACTTCAAACTAAAGAAGGACAGACAAGATCCAATATAGACTACTTGAAAGAACAGATTAAAGAGCTCACTGACAAGGTAGAAACTGCCAGCTCAGAATTGGACAATTATCTAGAACTGATAGATGAGAATCAGCGAAGCAACTGGAAGACCAAATGGGATTCGGAAGTTCAGACCAAACCCCCCGAGACTCTAAAAGCCAACTATGAAGTACAGAAAAACAGGTTAACTACCATGATAAACGAAGACTGGAATAAACTTATTCAAAAGAGAAGTGATTTTAACCATGAATTTGACTTTCCAGCTAATCCTCAGAGTAAGACTAATGACAAGTACCAACAACGCTATCAAAACTTAAAGGATAGCCATCTGGTGGAGTATCAGTCCCAGGCTAAAGATGTCAGGGAAAAGGCTGAACAGAGTTTTCGAGAACACTTTGTAGCAAAGCTCAGAGAAAATATTGAAATTGCCAAACAAGAGGTAGAAGAACTAAATAGGGCCTTGAAGAATATGAAGTTTGGAACTGATTCATATAGATTCAAACTATCACCTAAACAAGAACTCAAGGGATATTATGATATGATTATGGATCCTCAACTTCATGAAGGCCATAATTTATTTACTGAAAGTTTCCGTGAAAAACACGGAGAAACAATCAATGAATTGTTTAGAGATCTCAATGCTGAAGAAGATGCCTTCCAGGAAAAAATGCAGGAACTCACCGATTACAGGTCCTATCTAGATTTTGAAATAGTAATCACTGATGAAAACGGTAATCAGAGTTATTTCTCCAAGGTAGCCCGGGATAAAAGTGGAGGGGAAACTCAAGTCCCTTTTTACGTGGCTATTCTAGCTTCTTTTTATCAAGTATACGGCATGTATCGTAATTCTGACACCCTAAGACTGGTTATCTTTGATGAGGCCTTTAATAGAATGGATGCAGATCGAGTTGAAGAAGCCATTCGATTCATCGATACCCTGGGTTTTCAGCCACTAATTGTAGCACCAACGGGTAAAATCCAGTTAATTGCTCCCCATGTTCATACTAACTTGATTGTTATGAAAGAAAAGTTCACAAGTTTTGTAGAACGAGTGTCCAGGAAGGAGCTGCTTGAGTAATGGATAGCAACTCAAATAACAATTCAAACTTATCTACTAACTCAAATGTTAAACTGACCAAACTTCAGAAAAGGGAGCTATCGAAACTTCTGGATAAATACGAAAACCGAAAGGACTACGGGAAAGAAAGTAAAAATCCTCGTCGGGACTTTCTTCATATAACAGAAAAAAACTATCCTGACTATTATCATGTCAGTGACAGTAAGTTTCGACTGGATTATAACGCCGAAATGAAAGAACTGGAAAAGCACGGCTTTATTGATCTTATTTGGAAAAAATATCAGGAAGGTGAATACCTGGAAAAGATAGCCTTACAATATGAAAACTTAGAACAAGCTTACAGTGTTTTGAACAGAAAACCAAAAATAGAATACTACCGCGAACTAGAGAAGATTTTTTATAAATACTATAAAGAGGCTTCTAGTAATTTAAATAACTTTTACGAAGAAATGCTTAGTAAATTAAAACATCTACAGAAATTACCTGCCCAGGTGAAGTATGAAACACCACATGAAATTGAGGAATTGTTAATAGGATTAAACCAGTTAACCAAAAATAAGGAACTTGAAATTCTGAAAAGAAACTTCTCTGTAGAACTTTATAGAGATTCTAAGAGATGGGATAAGTATGAAAGAAGAATTGTCTGGATAATCAAAAATTATTGGTCGAACAAAACTGATAATAAAGAATTAGATCAAGAACTAAATCAAGAACTAGCTAAACCGCTTAAAGATCATATATATGATATATATATGATGGAAGATAATGAACTGCTAGCAGAGTTTGGATTGATTGAAAATCCACGTCATGTAAATATTAGCGGATACATGAAGTTTTCTACTCATCAGGGTGAGATCGACCTAGTAGCATTCTACCCCGATGTGGGACTCCCACCTCAAATGGTCAAAGATATGAAAATTAATACTCTTAAAGCGAATTGTATAATAACTATAGAAAATTTAACATCCTTTTATCATTATCTAAGTGTTGCCCCTGATAATCATCTGGTGATTTACCTGGGAGGTTATCACAATAGGATGAGAAGACACATTCTCAATAAGTTATGGGATTTCGTCAAATACCAAGGAATGGAAACCAAGTTTTATCATTGGGGTGATTTAGATCTTGGGGGATTTAGGATTTATAATCATTTGAAAGAGAAAACTAACATTCCCTTTGCTCCTCTTATGATGGATGAAAAAACCTACCTGTACCATATTGATAATGGTCATAAATTTAACAAAGATTATGAGAAAAAATTAACTGACTTATTAAAGGACGATGAATATAGTGAGTTCCATAACTTAATTAATCTCATGTTGAAACACAAGGTGCGAATTGAACAGGAAGCTGTTAGGGATATTGTGTTACCTGAGTAATTTGGACAGAAAATCAAAAAAGAGTAAAAGTTAATTGTTTATTGCAACCATAATATTGTTCTAAAAAATCTGCTCTACCCGGGCAGGTTTTTAGTATTATATCCTGCCTAATGACATGTCAAAATAAGTACCATGATGACCCCCGATGTGGTAAGATATACTGTATACATGTATTAATATAAGCTAAATAGATTAAAAACTATACACTGTCAGAAAGGATTGTTTAGTTATGAAAAAGAAGAAAATGATTTTCTTTTCATTAGATCCTGCATCTAAAGAAAAATATACCAAGGATTTACAAAGTTTTTTTGGAGACTATATAGAAATTGAATCGTATTCCCTAAAAGAGGGGATTAATCATAAAATAAATGGCGATTTACTGATGATTTCTACTCCTTTACTTAATGAGTATGTAAAAAAATTTGTTTCTTCTGATATAGAAGTAATTTATCCAACCAGGACAATATTAAAAAAGGGATTTAAAGAACTAAAAAAGTTAGAAAAAGGACAACGAGCCATGCTTGTTAGTAATAGTAGTACCTTTGCTTTAGATCTATTGTCATTATTGCATCGAATAGGAATTGATCATATACAATTTGATATATTCTATCCAGATATGGGACAAGTGCCCGATTTGGATTTAGCGGTTACCCCAGGTCAAACTTTCTATGTACCATCAAAAGTGAATCAGGTAATTGATATTGGGTGGCGCGAATTTGATATATCAACATTATGGGAAATTGCCCTTAAGCTCAAAATTAATGATGAAACAATATTTGATAGTGTCAAAGCTCACAGCAAAAAAATCGTTCCTGTAAGTTATGGAATGCACTCGATATTGGATGATATCACCAAATCAGAGGCCAAATTATCTATTATTTTAGATGAGGTGGACGATGCTATCCTCATGACTAATAACAGAGGTAGTATTCTTCATAACAATTCTGCATTAGTTAACATGTTAAACATTAATAAAACAGATTTGCAAGGTACCAATGTTGATGATGAAACTATTCTAGCTGAAATTCAACAAAAATTAATTAATAAAAACAATGTGAATAACCAGGTCATAGATATTGACCTTTTAGATTCTTCTTTACTCGTTACCAAAAAACCCTTAATGGACCACAATAAACCATTTGGTTATGTTTATATTATGAAAAATGTAAACAATATCCGAAGACTAGAAAATAAAGTAAGAAAAACTTTAGCTGAAAAAGGCCATTTAGCAAGATATACTTTTGATTCCATTGTTGGAAAAAGCACTGAACTAATTAAATGTAAACAAAAAGGTATGAAGATAGCAAGGTTAGACAAACCTGTACTGATTATAGGTCAAACTGGTACTGGAAAAGAGTTGTTTGCACAATCAATTCACAACTACTCTGCAAGAAAGGATAATCCTTTTGTTGCTGTGAACTGTGCAGCATTACATTCCGAACTATTAGAAAGTGAATTGTTTGGTTATGAAGAGGGTGCTTTTACAGGTGCCAAAAAAGGTGGAAAAGAAGGATTGTTTGAACTTGCCCATGGAGGAACTCTTTTTTTAGATGAAATAGGTGACATCTCTTCAGAGCTGCAAGCTAAACTTCTTCGAGTATTACAGGAAAAGGAAATAATGAGAATTGGTGGAACTAAGACATTTCCTGTTGATGTTAGAATTATTGCAGCTACCAATAAGGATTTTAAGAAACTTATGAGACAAGGCAAGCTAAGAAAAGATTTATATTATAGATTGAGTGTTCTAAATCTAAAACTTCCCTCTTTAAATGATTTACAAGAAGATATTCCGCTACTAGTAGAATTTTTTTTACAAAAAACCGGAGTTCGAAAAAGTATGGAAAAAGAAGTCATGGATAAATTAGTTAATCATGATTGGGACGGCAATATAAGGGAATTGGAAAACTGTGTTGAATATCTTGCCTATATGTCTGATGATTCCATTAAGTTAGAAGATCTTCCGGATGATTTCTATGAAGACACTGCTGATTATGAAACTACTAATGAAATTGACCATTTTCCGGAACTTCTTCAAGAAGAAAAAATGATTTCAGATTCAATACTCAAAATAATTAAAATCAGAAGTGCAGGTCGAAGGACTATAAAAGAACTATTAGAAAATCAAGGGATTAAAACTTCAGAACATGAAATACGTAAAATATTAAATTATCTACAACACAAAGGTTTTATTACCTACGGAAAAGGTCGAAAGGGGGTAGAGTTAACTCATTCTGGGAAAAAACTAAATCATTAATGTATGTCTAAATTAAATGTTAACTAACTTGTTTAATTTAATTAATTGATAATAGTGGGTGTTTATTGGGCGCTGATTATCCCGGTAAGCATCCACTTTTTTGATTTAGCGATTTAAAACACTGATATAAATGGGCTCATATATTGGCACATTTATTGCATAATAAAACTATATTCTAACTACCAAGTTTTTCAAAACCAATTGGGGGAGGTGACCTTAGTAAATCTATCAAGTAGGACTAATTCAAATGTATATAATAGGGAGGTATTAAAATGTCACAAGACAACAAAGTGGGAATAGGTGCTTATATAGCTCTAATTTTAGCAGTAATGTTTTTTTCCGGTATTTTTGGAATGATTGATGGGCCAGAAGCACTGGGTCTATTAGATTTCTCAACTTTAAATGGTAGCTTTGGGGCCATTGAAAACGCTGATGGCTCAACAACCTTTCGAGGTGTTGAAGGTACAGGAGCAAGAGACGGATTTATGTTTGGTTTAAGTCTACTGCCAACAGTGATATTTGCTTTGGCAATAGTAGAAATAGCTCAACATTACGGTGCTCTTGATGCCGCAAGGAAGCTTTTAACACCTCTTTTAAAACCACTTCTTGGTTTGCCAGGAGCAGCTGGCCTTACATTAATTGCTAGTCTACAGAGTACTGATGCTGGTGGGGCAATGACAAAGTCTCTTTCTGAAGCAGAAGAAATTACTCAAAAACAAAAAAGTGTTTTTGCATCCTTTCAGTTTTCAGCAGGTGCAACAATCACAAATGTATTTGCCTCAGGCGCGATCTTATATGGGTTAACAATGTCTGATGGTAGTATGGCCATTACTGTTCCAATGATCATACCTTTGGCAGTTATTTTCATTATGAAGTTTGTTGGAGCTAATTTAATGCGATTAAATTTGATGAGAGATAAGGGGGATGCTGAATGGGAGCAAAACAAGAAACCAACGATGGCAGATTAGTAACACAGGTTTTTGTTGATGGTGCAAAGAAAGGTTGGAATGTTGGAGTATTTAACATGTTGCCAAATGTTGTTATGGCATTTGTAATCATACATGCTCTTAATATTGTTGGATTATTAGATCTACTTGGAAATGTGCTAGGACCGGTAATGGCGATTTTTGGAATACCGGGAGAAGGTGCGGCTGTTCTTGCTGGGGCCTGGTTATCAATGGGTGGAGGAATAGGCGTTGCAGCTAGCTTATTTGAACAAGGTGTATTAGATGGACAACACTTGGTAATCCTATTTCCAGCTATTTTTCTTATGGGTTCTCAAATTCAATATGCCGGACGTTTATTAGGTACGGCTCAAGTTAATGCTAATCACTGGCCAGTATTATTTGGGATTTGTATTTTAAATGGCTTGATTGCGATGTTAGTTATGAATTATTTAGCTTTACCTCTCTTTTAAAATGAATAATTATTTTCTTGTATCAAAATAGGGATGTGAAAGGAGTGTATTATGCTAACACTAATTAAAAATGCTCAACTTTACACACCGGAATATTTAGGTAAGAAAGATATTTTATTGGCAAGTGATAAGATTCAGATGATATCAGATGAAATTAACTTGTCTGAAAACTCGGGGTTAGAGCTAGAAATAATTGATTCAGAGGGCTATTGGGTAGTACCAGGATTTATAGATAACCATGTACATCTGATTGGTGGCGGAGGTGAAGGAGGATATAATACTCGAACTCCTGAAATTCAGCTTTCAAAACTCACTGAAGCTGGCATTACAACAGTAATAGGTGTTTTGGGTACAGATGGAACCACTAGACATATGACCAGTCTTCTAGCAAAAGCTAGAGCTTTAGAGTCAGAAGGAATATCAACCTATATTCTGACCGGTTCATATCAAATACCCGTTCACACTATTACCGGTAATGTTAGAGATGATCTTGTAATAATTGATAAAGTAATTGGTGTTGGTGAAATTGCTATTTCAGATCACAGATCTTCTAAGCCAACATTGGAAGAAATTAAAAAGCTTTCTGGAGAAGCAAGGGTAGGTGGCATGCTTTCTGGGAAACCAGGAGTAATAAATTTACACCTAGGTGATGAAAAGGATGGACTACGTTATTTGAACCAAATTGTAGAAAACACTGATATTCCATGCACTCAGTTTTTGCCAACTCACATTAATAGAAGCGAAAGACTGTTAGAAGAAGGTGTGGAGTATACAAGAAACGGTGGTTACATTGACTTAACCACTAGTGGGGCCTCACAAAAAATAATGTTAAAACCAAGTAAAATATTGAGAAAATTGAAAGATAGTGGTGTAGATTTAAGTAAAGTCACCTTGAGTTCTGATGGACAGGGAAGTTTACCATCCTTTGATGAAGAAGGGAATTTTAAGGGACTAGGGATTGGTTCTGTTAACTCCCTCTATTCTGAAGTTAGAGATGCAATATTGCATGAAAAATTAGAACCTCAGGAAGCTATAAGTACTATCACCCAGAATGTAGCTGAGATTTATAAATTAGCTGACCAAGGAAGAATTTTAGAAGGTAATCAAGCTAATTTGGTTTTCTTAGATCAGAATGATTTAACAATTGATTCAGTATATGCCAAAGGGGAGTTAATGGTATCTCACAAAAAAGTATTAAAGAAAGGGACATTTGAGTAATACTTTCTAGAGTAATCAAATGTCAAGGTGAAAATTATGACTACAAATAAGTTAGAAGAATACGTGTTCAGGGTATTTGAAGAACTTCATAATATGCCTGAAGTAGGATATGATGAGTATAAGACTTCTGCTTTTATAGCCAATGAATTAAAGGAAATGGGATATACTGTTTTAGATAAAATTAATGGTACAGGTGTAATAGGTATATTGGATAGCAAAAATCCGGGTCCAATCTTTGCGTTAAGAGCTGATATGGATGCATTAGAATTTGAAAAGGATGGCGAGAAATATAATCTACATGCCTGTGGACATGATGCCAATGCGTCAATGGTTCTTGGGGCGGCCAAGCAGATTATCGAAACAGGAATTAGTACAGGCAAGATCTATGTAGTCTTCCAACCTGCAGAAGAAAAATTAGGAGGCTCTAAAAGTATCATAGAAAGTGGTCACATTAATGAAGTTGAAGAAATGGTGGGTATCCATTTAAGACCTATTCAAGAGGCTAAGTTAGGGGAGGCTACTCCAGCACTGATACATGGATCAAGTAAAAGAGTAGATATAACTGTTAAAGGTTTAAACTCTCATGGTGCAAGACCTCATTTAGGAGTGAATGCTGTTGACGCGGGTGTTGCAATAACTAACGCTATTAACAGTATAAAAGCTAATCCTGCTGTATCTTACTCTGTTAAAGTAACTTCATTTAAAGCCGGAGGAGAAGTATTTAATATTATTCCCGATAGAGCTGTGTTAACAGTTGATATTAGGGCTCAAACCAATGAAGTAATGGATGATATTCGTACTAAGCTAGATTATGCCATAGAGAATGGTGCTAAAACTGTAGGAGCACAATCCCAAATTGACTTTGAAGGAGGAGTCCCAGCTGCCGAGCACAACGAGGATTTAATCCAGTTAGCAGATGAAGTTATTAAGGAAGAACTCGGCAAGTCACTAGATCCCATGCTTACACCGGGAGCTGAAGATTTTCATTTTTATTCCCAAGATCTAGGGATAAAAACAACCTATATCGGCTTAGGTGCAGATTTGAAACCTGGGCTCCATCATCCCGATATGAGTTTTGACAAGTCAGCACTAATTAAAGGATGTAATATTCTCGTTAAAATGACCAAAAAAAGGCTGGAAGATTGATATCTCAGCTCTGTATTTAAGATAAAGGGAACTATTGGATGCTCAAAGGTTAAAAAATGATTATATAAAATAAGGAAAGGACTCGCTAATTAAAGCGAGTCCTTTCCTTATCAAACACGTTCATGTTCCACGTTCCCTTACACGAACCCGGTTCACTTATACTTTCTACTTGCACCTTCCCAGTACACACGTTCCGTTTGCACGTTCCACTTGATACGTTACACGTACAGTTCACTTCACTTCAAATTCCTATGCGTTCTACTTGCACTTCCGCTTGCACGTACCCCGTTCCAAACTGAACTTGACTTGCACGTTCCCGTTCCAAGTTCACCTGCACTTGCACGTACACGCTCCAAGCTCACCTGCACTTGCACGTACACGCTCCAAGCTCACCTGCACTTGCACGTACACGCTCCAAGCTCTCACGTACCATGTTCGTGTTACTAAAGTTTAATTGTGTTACACTAACGTGTTACATGTTTATTATACCATGAAAGAAATGAAAGCACAATCTTTTTTCAGAAAATTATCCAAAAATTTATCTCGTTAAAGTTGGATCTCTGTATTAGTCAATATTTCTAGGAAAGCTTGTACTAATTCTGGATCAAATTGAGAACCTGAACAACGTTTAAACTCTTCAATAATTTCCCCTTGGGTCATGGGTTTTTGATAAGGTCTTCCATTTGTCATCACTTCATAAGCATCGGCAATGGTAGTGATCCTTGCCAATAGAGGGATTTCTTTTTCCTTTAGTCCTTGAGGATACCCCTTACCGTCCCATCGCTCATGGTGAGATAAAATTCCCTCTGCCACATGGGCAAACTCTTCTGTAGCAAGGGCTATGCGATAACCGGTGAGGGGGTGAGTTTTGATAGTTTCCCATTCTTTTTCTGTTAACTTTCCCTGTTTACTCAAGATATCTTCCGGGATGTTAATCTTACCTATGTCATGGAGAGTAATTAATAGATTTAGCTTGTTTAATTCCGAATCAGATAATCCGATTTTTTTACCTATTTGTTTAGCAATATTGCGCATACGTACAGTATGACTTTCTGTTTCAAAACTTTTTGCTTCTAAGGTTTTTAACAAGGCGGTTAAAATAGAACTTCTTGCACTTCTACTGTTTGCTAATTTTTGTTTATACATATCATCTTCAGCTTCAATTAGTGTTTTAGTTAAATATTCATCATCATTTTCAGGTTTGGTTATTGTTGCTCTTCCTACAGCTAATGAGATGGGAACATCTTGAACATATTGATTTTTGCAACTATCTAAGAGCCGCTCGCTTAGTTTTTTTGCATCTTGTTTATTGGTCTGGGGTAAAAGTATCAAGAATTCATCACCACCCCAGCGTGCAACGATATCATTCTTACGAATGGAATTTTTAATTGAGCTGGCAGCTTTTTTAAGCATTTCGTCCCCGGCTAAATGACCATAAGTATCGTTAACTAATTTTAGTCCGTTTAAATCAGCCATGATAACACTTAAGGGATAGAAGTGTTTATTATTTAATTGCTTGATTTGTTCATCTAAATAGGCTCTATTGTATAAACCAGTCAAGCTGTCATGAAAGCTTAAATAACGTATCTTACTTTCAGCTTCTTTTCTTAAGGTGATATCTCGAGCTACACCAAGTATCACTACCCGATTTTCGTCACTTTCCATTATATTTATGCGAGAGGCATGCCATTTCCACTCGCCACTTTTATGTCTAACCCTGTACTCTATTTCGCTATCTAAAGTACCGGTTTCTAAAAGTTCTTTATGTTTAGCTATGACTTTTTCAATATCTTCACTATGTACAAATTCTTTATAATGGTTACCTACAACATTCTCCGGATCATGGCCCAATAATTGTTTCCAGTTAGGGGAAACAAAGGTTAAATACCCTTCCTTGTCCAAAGTAAAGACTATATCACTGGCATTTTCGATAAATCGCCTGAATTTCTCTTCACTAAGACGTAGCTCTTCTTCTGCTTGTTTGTGTTCAATGGTCATCCTGGTTGAGTCAGCAGAAATTTTAAGTCTTTCAGATCTTTTTCATCAGGGGATTTAGGCTTGTTATGATAAACAACGAAAGTCGCAATGATTTCACCTTGACTTGAATAGACCGGCTCTGACCAACAGGATCTGAGATTAAATTTTTGCGCCAGTTCTTTAAAGTGGTAATCTGGGTGAGTGAAAGTATCTTCTACAACTGATCTCTTGCCTGAATGCGCTGCGGCACTGCAAGCAACTCCGGCTTTTTCAATCCTTAATCCGTCAATCTCTTGTTTAAATTCATCCGGCAAACTAGGAGCAGCTGCTAGATGTAGCTTTTCTTTATTTTTATCTAATAACATGATGGCACCTTTGGCCTGTGGATCTTCACTTTCTAGCCACTGAATAGTTAAACTAAGTACATCTGCCAGTTCTTCCTTATTTGCTAATGCTGTTAAGATTTTGTTCCTGTACATTCTCCGGTTTTCCATTAATTTATGTTCTGTAATATCTTGAGAAAAACCCACAATTTGAATCACTTCACCGTTTTCAATTATCGGAGTAAGTGTTGTTGAATATGTTCTTGTTCCATTGGGAAATGGTAGTGTTTCTTCTAAGGTAATAACATCTTTAGTTTTACAGCACTTTTTGTAGTTATTGCATAAAAAATCGGCTATTTCTTGATCAAAAAGTTGGTACATGGTTTTTCCTGCAATTTTTTCTTGTGAGTACCCCGTGAGTTTTTGATATTGGTTATTCCCCTTCAAGAATCGAAAGGTACCATTCTTTTCCACACCTATGAAGAAAATGAGGTCATGAGTACTATTAAGGATGGTTTCGTATTCTTGCTGTAATTTTTGGTATTGATTCTGTAATTCCTTTAACTGTTTTTTACAATCATCCTGATTTTGGGATGACATAATGCACCTCCTCAATGTAGGAGTACACAGTTAGTCGAAAAACCAACTAAATTGTCGAATAATAAGCTATAAAAAAAGCCCTGAGAAGGGCATTTAATACTAGTGTAGTGTATATAAAGACGTATACTGTATACTGGGTGGTATATTATGTGTCTTTGTTAAATTCTTCAATACGTCCTACAAACCCTTGGGACTTTTTACCTAAAAAGTCCCATAATGTTTAGCAAAATAATTGCACCCAGGGCTCTGTAAAGCACTTGCCTACTATTATTTGACAATTGTTCTCTTTCTTCATCTGTAATTTTTCCCTTGAAACGTTTCAACATAAGCCGATAAGATTTGCTGTTAATTATATGGTAGAAAGCAGAAATGAGCAATCCTAGAGCAGCTAGGGTGAATATCAACTCTAAAATTATATGGTAGTCATTCATAGTGCTTCCCCCTTATACTTGACCCATAATAGACTTTATGGTTGTGTCTAAACTATATTTTTGAGCGCAAATGGTAATTTTATACAGATGGTTGTTAAGGTGAGAAAAGTGGTCTAATTTTTTTCTTTTACTTCTGATAAGACTATCCCTTGATCAAAACCTCCGCGTTCTTGTTCTTTTTTGGCCCGAATTTTTTCTATTTCTTCAAAATTCATTTCATGAATATTTTCAGTTATAGCTTTGATAACTTCCATGATATCAGCTAGTTCTTCTGGCTCTCCTGATTCTATGTATTCATCTATTTCTTCTTGTAATTTGTTAAGTAATTTGGCTTTAAGTTCTTCAGGGTTGGATAGTTTATATGTTACAGCTTTACTACCATTGTTATGAATTATTTTAGGTATGTTATCTCTGATTAATTTGTCGTATTTAATTCTCATTTTTATATCACCTCAAAGCGCATTATTAAAAAATGGAGGTTTTTTGGTTATTTTTGTCAAAATATATAATTAAATATGTTATCTATAATTTATATGTTTAATTTTATTAGAGATGTCTTAAAGAGTGTTCTAGTTCAAGAGATTATTTCCTCCATCTTAAATAATACTCCAGAAGGGTGTGATTTTATTAAAGTTGCAGTTGGTGTGGTTTGTTTAGGGTTATTTTTGGTTATATTGATTCAAAGTATTGCACTAATGGGGATGTCTTATTTAGAAATTGATAAAACGCAAGTATCTCAAATTCAAAGGGTTGCATAATAAAATAATTTTAATATTTAGGAGTGTGATTATGTCAATTGTTAATAGATTTGATGAAAAGTTTAAACAACGGCAAACTTCATATAAGATGGTTACTGTTTTAGCATTATTGGAAAATGTAACTACAGATGGGAGTGCAGACTTCGATAATGTTGTTAACAGTTTTTTGAACTTTTATTTAGATAGACAAGAGAAAGGTAAGAATCCAGAAATTGAAAGAGCTAAAATGTCTATACCTGAACAACTTTCTTCATCTCAAATTAAGAATACTATATTAAAAGGTCCTGTTACTCACTTAGAAGAGCTCATAGAATTTGATCCAGAAAACAATCAAATAAAATTTTCAGATAATACATATAAAGATCTTAATCAAAATGATAACAGAATGGAGTTAAAAAAAGTAGCTTATAAGCATCTTTATCAATATTACAAAAATATAGATAATAATTGGATTAAGTTAGAAGATTTGTCTGACTTAGATCGTGGGTACCCAGTAAATGCAAATGACATTTCTTCATTATCAGAACAAAACTCAATTAAAGGAATTCATCCAGTTGATTCACAAGAATTCCAAGGTACTATAATTTTATGTACAATTAGTGGACAAGAATATCCTAATGAGTGGCTGGATGCAAATAAACAGTTTTTAAAATATTATTTAGAGGGTCGAAGGGATAAAAATACTGGAATAAAAAAATATAACCAAAATTCCAAAAATAATCAATCTGTCATAAAGTCTAAAGAAGAAGGATATCCTATTTTGGCATTTGTCAGATATTCTAAAAACTCATACTTTTACTATGAAGGTCAATTTGTATTTGAAGAAATCAGAAGAGATGAACAAGAACATCCTTATTTTGTTTTAAAAAGACAAGATCAAGCGAGTAATGAAATAGAATTTAATCAATCTGTAAATACATGGGAGTCAATGAATTTTATTACAGAAGACAACAGCGAATATAATGGCTATAGCGAATATAATAGCTTTGATGTTGAAAGTCTTAATGAAGTCTATCCCCATATTATTTCTTTCATTAGAAATAGAGGTTTTGTTTTCTCTGATGACTTAATAAAAAATTTTTTATTAGCTCTAAAAAGTAAACCTTTTGTTATATTAGCAGGTTTATCAGGAACAGGAAAAAGTAAATTAGTAGAATTAGTGGCCAATTCACTAGGAGCAACTAGAGAAAATGGACAGTTTACTCTTATTCCAGTACGTCCAGATTGGAATGATAGTACTGATTTACTAGGTTATAAAAACTTGCAAGGTGATTTTATTGAAGGTGAACTCACAAAAGTGATTAGAAAAGCGAAAGCAAATCAAGATCACCCTTATATTGTCTGTTTAGATGAAATGAACTTAGCAAGAGTGGAATACTATTTTAGCGATATCTTAAGTGTTATGGAAACACGGAAAAAACAAGGTGAAAGAATAATAACTGCACCCATGCATGTTGAAGGATTAGATGATTCCCTAACTTTCCCGGACAATTTATACATTGTTGGTACTGTAAACATGGATGAAACTACTCATTCTTTTAGTCCTAAGGTTCTCGATCGAGCTAATACAATTGAATTTAATGAAGTAAATTTAGACTATCTCCCTGATCATGAAGGAGAAGAAATATTACCCAAAAAAGCTCATAACAATATATTTAAAACTGAATATATAAAGTTAAAAGATTGCTATTATGGAAATGAAGATTTTATCAAACAGCAAGTAGAGTTTTTAAAACAATTAAACTCAATTCTTAATAAACCAGGTTTACAACTTCAAATAGGATATCGTATACGAGATGAATTTTGCTTTTATTTGTTAAATAATAATAAATTTAAATTACTTCCTGAAAACACTGCTAAAGACTTTCAAATAATGCAAAAAATATTGCCAAGAATTCAGGGGAGCTCATTAAAAATTGAATCCGTATTAAAAGAACTGATAGAACTGTGTTCAGACAGTTTGCCACACAGTAAAGAAAAAGCAGAATTTATGTTAGAAAGGTTTGAAGAAGATGGCTTCACTTCATTCTGGCTCTAAACTTAAAGAATTACTAGTTATAGAAACTGATAGATTTACATTGTCAATCAAAGGCTTGCCTGTAAATAAAAATAACGATGGAAAGCTACATAATATCAAGCAAAAAAGAAGTTATGTTAGTGTAGAGTCCTTTGTAGATCAAAGCTATCAAGTGAAGATTTTTGATCCTAAAAGTCCTAGCGGATTAAGACCATATTACTATGAAGGAATGCCCCCGTGTTTTTTTGAGCAAACAAATTATGAAGTAGTTTTGGAAGTTAATGATGGTAACAATGATTATAAACTTACCCATGATAATCCTCATTTAGATAATGCAGTTACCCCTACAGGAAGTAGTGGTCAGATATATACTGGAGTAATCAATTTCCACAATGACATCGGGTTTTCACGGTTTGTGCTAGAAGAAAATGGTGTTAAAATTTTTTCTTTTGAAATAGAAGTTTTTCCAAGTAAATTGGATTATATAGAGGATTTCTATCAGATGCTTCAAGAAGTTAACCAAGAAATTTATAATTTGGCTTTTGATTTTCTTAGAAGGACATATTTTTCTGCACAGATAACAAAAGAAGAAACTCCATCTGAAGCAGAATTTTATACAATAATTTCAGCTATTTTTAAGGAATTTTATAATTCCTTGGAGCGTGTTAAAAATCAACCCCATCATAAAATAGTTCCTTCAAATAAAGTTGTTAGACCTGAAAAAGCGAAAAAGAATAACAAAGATACTCTTAAATGGCTTCAAAAAAGACCTAATATAATGCAAAAGAGTTCTCATTCTGGCATAGCTATTAACAATAACAATTACATTCCAAGAAAAATTTTAGATACTAAAAAAGAATTTAGTTATGATACTTATGAGAACAGATTTTTGAAGTGGATTCTTCTAGTAATAGATAAAAAATTAAAGAGATTCTCAGAAAAACTGAATAATGAACAACTAGAAGTTAAAGAAGAAGTACAAAATGAAATTAATAAAATGAGATCTAAACTAAGACACTTTATTAACTATAGTTTTCTACAATTTGCAGGAAGATTAACTAGATTAGAAAGTAGTTCCTTAGTGATGCAGATGGGACAAGGATATCGTGATGTTTATAAATATTACCTTATGATGAAAAAAGGCTTAAATCTAACCTCTGATTTTTTCGATATTTCAATAAAAGATGTGGCTTTACTTTATGAGTACTGGTGCTTTTTAAAGTTAAATTCTCTACTTAGAAATAAGTATCAACTGGAATACAATGATCTAATTAGCTTAGATAGATCTGGGATTATAGTGAAATTAAAGAAGGGAAGGGAATCCCAGTTAACCTATCGAGATCCTAAAACAAACGAACAGTTTACTGTAGCTTATAATAGGGCTTTTAACAACTTGCCTACTGTTGGTCAACATCCAGATAACATCCTGTCTATAAAGAAAAGTGACTCAAATGTCCGCTATCAGTACATTTTCGATGCAAAATATCGACTGGATACAAGTATTGAATATAAACAGAAGTTTAATCAAATCGGACCACCAGTAGATACCATTAATGCTATGCATCGTTATCGTGACGCTATAGTAGCTAATAACAAACATAAAGAAGATTATACTAGGGATATTTTCGGAGCTTTTGTACTATTTCCTCATAATAATGAACAGAAATTTGCGGGATTAGAAGGCGGGAAGCCAAGCAAGTTTTATGATAGTATTTCTGAAATTAGTATTGGAGCTTTACCATTCTTACCAAGTCAAGCTAAACTAGTAAAATCTTTTCTTGATGATTTATTACTAGAGTCATCAGATACTGCTTTTGAGCGTTCTGTAATACAACAGGGAACTAGAAATTACTTCGATAAACAACAACAAATTAGCGATGTCCTTATTGGACCTCTAAGACGAGCAGAACAACTTGAATTGTGTTTAAACAATAATATGTACTATACCTACCTTGATCAGGTTAAAAATCAACTTGGTTTACTTCGATATATTGCACTCTACCAATCAAAGCGGAAATTTCAGAACCAACAAGAACAAGGGATTTTCTACTATGGAAAAATACAAGAGTATTATATTATTCCTAGAAAAGAAATCAAAGAGGTTAAAGCAGCCTCACAACCTAATGAATTAGCTGTTAAATTTATAGTTGATGAATGGAAAAAACTTGATAAACCTATAAAGCCTCAAGGTTATGGTCCTCAGGGTCCGCAATTTACTAACTGGTACCTCTTTAGAGAGGCTGAAACGTATCCAGAACTTCATCTGACTTGGGAAGAGATGCGGTTGTTGAAAGAGCTGAGACGTATAGAAAACCAAGCCCAATTTAAGTTTCCTACAGAGATGATTAAATCTGATGAACGATTTGAACTTATTGAATTTCCCGAGTTGATCATAGAAAGAGTAGATCAAGAAAGATTCAAGGTTATTACTGATTATGATGAAGAAATTTTTAAGTTTCAAGATCTGCGAGGTCAAGCAAGAGTAATATTGAAAAATATAATAGAGATATGGAAATTGGGGGTTAGTAATAAAAAATAAATCGACTTTTAAATCTTAATAATTTCAAGTCGATGATTTTTTTCGGTTCACTCCTTAAAATGAAAGAAAATTTTAACTATTATTCCAGGAATTTTAAAGCAAATTCTAGAAATATTGGTTAGGTATACTTAAAAATTTGAAATAAGAGGTGAATATTTTGAGTTATAAAGTATATGCAATTAAAGGAAACTCTGAATGGTGTGATGTGTACTTGTCGTTAAAAAAAGGAGAAGGAAGATTCGGTTGGAGTTATATTGAATCTGCAGATTTACGCAAATTGGACAAGAGAATAAACGAAGAAGGATGGGGAAGTCTTACATATGAAGAAAAGAAATGTTATTATCCTTTTTTACTAGACATTAAGAACGGGGATTATGTAATTTATATAAATATACCGGAATGGGGTAAATGCACTTTAGCTAGGGTAACAGGAGAATATTATTGGAGATTTGAAGATAAAGATTTTAACCATCGATTTCCAGTTGATCCTAACTCAATTTATATTTTTGATAGAAACAGTAATATAGTGCATCCTGCTCTGAGTACAAGGTTAAAATTACAAGGTGCATGGTGGCATATTTATTTAAAAGAAGAATTTGAAGAATTACTTTATAACTTAAAAACAGGTCAATCTGAACTTGAATTAACTTCTGAGAGTAGGTTGAGCAAAGAGATTCAGCCGTTCCTACGTGAAATTACGCGAAAAATTAAACATAATTACCCAAGCAAATCACTTGAAGATTTATGTGTAGAAGTTTTGCAGAATGTTCCAAGAGTAATTAGTGTTGAAAAAAAGGGGGGGAGGGCAGATGTAGGAGCAGATATTTTAGTTAAATTTGAAAGTGGTTTACCTATAACAGCTGTAGATAGAGAAGAAATTCTTATTGTACAAGTTAAATCTTATCAAGGAGAACATTGGGATACAACTTGTGTTGTAGATATTAAAAATGCTTTTGAGTACTATCCCGAAGCAAGTATGGGACTGATTATTTCAACAGCTGATTGTTCTACTCCTAATTTAGATAAAGCTATTGATGAATTAAGAAATCATATTGATAAACATGTTGGTTTGCTCATTGGTGAAGATGTTGCCCGGTTTTTATTAAGATATGGATCTAATATATTAGAAGAGTTATGAAAGAATTCGGTAATATAAATATATGTTAATAAACCTACTGGTGTATTAAAGTGGATTGTGACTGTCATTAAAAATACACAAGTATTAATATAAAGGCTGTGTTAAATTTGAATGTTGATAGTTGAATTCTCAATTTCACATCAAAATTTCGGGCTGGTACATCTAAAACTTCCCAACAGTAGAATTAAAGCTTCCTGATCAACTGCTTATCCCTGAGCATGATCAGCAAATAACATCCTGTTATTTGACTTTAATTCTAATGTTGGATCGTTAAGATGTAATATCAACGCTACACAAAATTAGTTCAATCGAAGAGTTCAACTATCAACAACGGAGTATAAGAGAGCCAATATAAAAGAAAAGTGATATCTATAAGAACTCATCCTATCATAAATACTAAATTTCAGCAATATTAATTTTTAGTAAAGAATATACTAAAAATTAATATTGAAAGTGTAATAGTTTTTTGATAGTCTATATGTGGATGAACAAATATTTTAATAAAATTTTTAAGCCTTAATTCTTAATAACGAGATTACTAAAATCGAGTAATTCCAATAAAACAAATTAATGGAGGGAGAGGTTTTAATGTGTATTGTTAGAAAAGCGGATTATTATTATGGAGCTTTGCTTTCGGTTTTGGTTAACAACGAATTTTCACCAGTAATGATTGAAGCGGGAAACAAGCGTAAAATTTATGGTTTATTTACGGATAATGGGGATGAATACCAAATATACTCTAAATTTTTATCAAAACCAAGTAGCAATGGACAAAACAGTTCTACTTGGAGCTTTGTTTTTTCAGACAATGAAATTGAAGAAATTAAAACCATTAAAGGTAAAAAACAGGGGAAAGACACTATCTTTGCTTTTATCTGTAGTCAAAATAAACTGAATAACACTGAAATTGCCTTGATAAAGTTTGAAGAATTAGAAAAATGTATTGATTTAAATAGACAATATCAAGGGCAATTATCAGTAAGTATTAGAAGAAAAAAAGGATCTCATGGACTTTGGGTATATGGAACTAATAGAAGTCTCGATTATGCTTTAAAAGTTTCTAGAGACGTAATAAAAAACTTATAAAGGGAGGATGTAAAATGGAACATAAACATATTTTTCAGTTGTGTGAACATTTGCGAGGAGAGCTCCAACCTGAAGAATACTTAGATGTTATATTCCCAGTTTTAACTATAAAACACATCTCTGAGACTAAATCCCCTTACTATATTCCAGAAGACGCTACTTGGAATTGTTTGATAGCGAGTGGACTTAACTTGGTTAAAAGAGTTGAAAAAGCAATTGAATTGATAGAGGGAAATAATTATAGATTAAATAATGTCCTTAACATTTTTCCAGGTAAGTCGTTATCTGATGTTAATTTATATAATTTTATGCTAGGTATAGATGAGATTCAAGATCACAAACAGTTTTTAAAAACTGTAATTGACCACTTTTCTAAAAGGATAGGCAAAGCCTCCGGGGTATGGCACACTTCAAACACATTAAATGAACTAATAGTAAGGTTGATTGCCCCTATGGATGGTAGTTTTTATGACGGAACAGCAGGGTTGTGTAATACTCTCATTGAAGCTTCTGAATTTGCAGAACAAGAGGGAGGTGCATTACAGTTATATGGGCAAGAAATAGATCCTAAAATCTGGGCACTTGGTAAAATAAACCTAATATTTAATGAATGTCATGATGTAGTATTAGAAAGAGAAGACTCATTAAGAAATCCTATGACTACAGAAGATAATAATTTAAAAACTTTTGATTATATTGGGATGAATATTCCTTTTGGATTACGTGACTGGGGCGTTGAGGAAGCTAGAAGAGATCTTTTTGGTAGATTCCGATATGGTATTCCTAGTAAGCAGCATGGAGATATGGCTTTTATATTACATGCATTAACATCGTTAAACCGATCTGGTAAAGCTGCAATAGTTGTACCGCACGGAGTATTATTTAGGGGAGGTAGAGAAGCTAAAATTAGAGAAAAATTAATCAATAATGACGTTATTGAAGGAGTCGTAGATTTACCGTCTGGATTATTAGCAGGAACTAATATTCCAGTTTCTATAATAATTTTAAATAAACTTAAACCTGAAGAATCAACTGAGAAAATTTTTATGGTTAATGCCAAAGATATTGAACATAAGGGATTTGAATTACCTAGAGAAGATTTAGATATGATCATTGAAGCATACATTAGAAAGGATACTATTGATGGTTTTAGTATGTGGATCAATAGAGAAGATATAATAGATCACAGCTTATTAGTTAAAAATTACTTTGAAGATTGTGAAGTGACAACTCCTATTGGTAAGTTTGAGATTGATCGAAAGGATTATGAAAATAATACTGAAACTGTTTCTTTAAAAAGCTTAGGTACTTTCTATAGAGGATTAAATACTCATGCATACAAAACCCAGAAGTCTGAATCCCCAACCCATAAAATACTTCAATTATCCAATGTAGAGAATGGTGAGATTTTTCTTGAAAATGCCGATTCTTATAATGCTAAAGAACTAAAAAATCCAAGTTCGTATGAAGTTCAGCCAGGTGATGTAATTATTTCAAGTCGAGGTAATTCTATTAAAATTGCTGTTATTCCAGAAGAAATTGAAAACACACTATTATCTCATAATTTTATCGGTTTTAGGCCTAATGACAATGTCGACCCCTATTTTATTAAGTATTTCATGGAAAGTCCTATAGGTATTAAATACCTTTCCTTATATCAGAAGGGATCCGCTGTCTCTGTGTTGAAAGTTAAAGATATTGAGAAAATCTATATACCTAAGGTTTCATTAGAGGAACAAAAAGCAATCTCTAATAAGTTAAGAAATGCTGATTTGACGTTACAAAGGAAAATACAAAAAGCTAAAGAGGAACATAAACAACTGTACCTTTATGCTTATAGAAGTTTAGGTATTCATGAAAGTATCACAGAGAAGAAGTGACCCATTTATCTCTGTGATCAATGAAGACAAAGGTATCTCTGTTAGATTCAATTACTGTAAAAATATGCTATAATTTTAGTTATGATGGGGTTATAGAACTATTAAACGATGCAGAGATAGATAAAAATGAAATTGACAACTTCAAAATAGATTTTTCCTTGATAGAGGAAATAGAGGATATTGAAAACGACTTTTGCTTAGAGCGGTTAGAAAAGTTTAGCGAAAGTTTCCATTCTCATTTGGATATTGAAGGAATAGTTTTTGCTGGCCTTTATGCTCATGAAAACATAAAAAATTAGGTGAACAATTAATTGAAGACTATGAAGAAGAGGATATGGTTGATGAACTAGAAAAGCAAATGGAGTTAAGTAAGGATGAAATAATTGAGGTTTTTTCGGACATAGAAAACAATCCTTTTATGTTAAAAAAGATTAATGAGTTTTTGAGCAACAAATTTATAATATAATATTCTTGAAAAACTTTAGCCTTGGTTTTTTGTTCTTGAAAAATAGAACCTTTATAACTCCAAGGTGGTTATAACGAAAAAAGGTGTTTGGTTATTAACTGATATTAACGAGAGGTGATTTATTTGAATATAGCAAGCTTTCAAGAAAAAGTTAATTTTATATGGAGTATAGCTGATTTACTCCGAGGAGATTATAAACGATCAGACTACGGAAAAGTAATTTTACCTTTCACAGTTCTTAAGAGATTAGACTGTGCTTTGAAACCAACTAAAAATAAAGTTTTAGAAGAATATAAAATGCTAAAAGACTCGGGGATTCAAAACCCTGAACCTGTACTTAATGATATTACGGGGCAACACTTTCACAACACCAGCCAGTTTGATTTTGAAAAAATGAAAAATGAGCCTGATAATATAGGAGATAATCTCCGCCATTATATAAATGGTTTTTCTACAAATGCTCGTGACATTATTGAATATTTTAATTTTCATGATCACTTAGAAAGACTTGAGCAGTCAAATCTTCTTTATTTAATTGTTTCACGTTTTTCGGAAATAGATCTTAGCCCTGAAAAAGTTTCTAACTTAGAAATGGGGTATATCTTTGAAGAACTTATCAGGAAATTTTCTGAGCAGTCAAATGAAACTGCGGGGGAACACTTTACTCCTAGAGAAGTAATACGGTTAATGGTCAATTTGTTATTCAACGAAGATTCGGACCTCTTACAAAAAGAAGGTTTGCTTCGAACAATTTATGACCCCGCCTGTGGAACTGGTGGAATGCTATCTGTTGCCCGCGATTACCTAAGAGAATTGAACAATGATGCAAAGCTTGAAATGTTTGGACAAGAGCTAAATCCGGAATCGTATGCGATTTGTAAAGCTGACATGATGATTAAAGGATTAGACCCGGATAATATAAAGTTTGGTAATAGTTTTACTAATGACGGGTTTTCTGATAATACTTTTGATTATATGCTCTCTAATCCACCTTTCGGTGTAGAGTGGAAAAAGATAGAGAAAGAAATAAAAGAAGAACATGAAAACCTTGGTTTTTCAGGAAGGTATGGTGCTGGATTACCGAGGATTAATGACGGATCCATTTTATTTTTGCAGCATATGATTTCCAAGATGCAGCACCAAAATGGTGGCTCCAGGATTGCAATTGTTTTAAATGGTTCACCTTTGTTTACTGGTGATGCAGGACAGGGAGAAAGTAACATAAGAAAATGGATTATAGAAAATGACCTATTAGAAGCAATTGTAGCTCTTCCAGAACAACTTTTCTATAACACAGGTATAAATACTTATGTATGGGTTTTAACTAACAGAAAAAGACCTTGGCGAAAAGGTAAAATACAACTAATCAATGCAGTAGAGTTTTATAAGAAGATGAGAAAAAGCTTGGGTGAAAAAAGACATGAAATTTCTCCTGAACAAATAGACAAAATCAGTAAAATTTATGGAGAGTTTAAAGAAGGAGAATACAGTAAGATTTTTGATAATGAAGATTTTGGATACTACAAAATTACAGTTGAGAGGCCTCTTAGACTTAATTTCCAGGCCTCCGATGAACGAATTGAACGCTTGAAAGAACAGAGAGCATTTCAAAACCTCGCGAAATCAAAGAAAAAGGACCCAGCAAAAAAAGAAGAAGAGATTAATGAAGGGGAAGAACAACAGGAAGCCATAATCAATGTCTTGAAAAGCATGGACGAGACTGTCTATAAGAATAGGGAAGAATTCACTAAAATTTTAGATGAAGCTTTAAAAGATGCAGGAATAAAATTAAAAGCTTCTCTGAAAAAAGCTGTTTTAAAAGCCCTTTCTGAACAAGATGAAACTGCAGAAATATGTACTGACTCTAAAGGCAACCCGGAACCTGATCCAGATCTCAGGGATAATGAAATAGTGTCTTTAAAAGACGATATTAATGGCTATTTTGAAAGAGAAGTGAAGCCTCATGTTCCAGACGCTTGGATAGACGAATCAAAAACCAAAATAGGTTATGAAATACCATTTACAAGACATTTTTATAAGTATGAACCACCTAGAGAACCAGAGGTTATTATGGAAGAAATAATTGAATTGGAACATGACATCAAAGAAGAACTGAAGAAGGTGATAGGCAATGGAGAAATTTAAGCAATACAAAAAATACAAGGACTCTGGTATTGAATGGCTTGGAAAAGTTCCGAGTCACTGGGACATAAACCGGATGGATGCTTATACAAAATATTACAAGAAAAGTATTGAACGAGAAGCACTTCGCGGAAAGACAGTTTTTTACTATAGTATTCCTGCAATTGAAGAAACAGGCGATGGTGTGGTAGAAGAAGGCTCAAACATTGATAGTAATAAATTACTACTTAAGGGAGAAGAATTACTGGTATCAAAGTTGAACCCAAGAAAAGGTAGAATAATTCCTACTAAAGAAAAAGAAATGCCAATTATTTGCTCTTCAGAATTTGTTCCCCTGGTACCCCGCAATTGTAGTAGGGAATTTATTAGATATATATATCAGTCAGAACTAGTAAAACAAAAACTAAGTAGTGCTGTACAATCTGCTACTAATAGTCATCAAAGAGTTAACCCTAGAGATATATCAAAAATATATTTTGCGTTTCCAAGTAAAAGTGAACAGGATAATATAGTAAAATACTTAAATTCAAAAACATCTCAAATAGATTCCCTAATCAACAAAAAACAAAACCTCATCGAAAAACTCCAAGAATACAAGCAATCCCTTATAACCCACACCGTCACCAAAGGACTTGACCCCAATGTAAAAATGAAAGATTCGGGTGTTGAATGGATAGGGGAAGTGCCGGAGCATTGGGAGATTTTAAAAGGGAAATATCTGCTAGATATTTATAACGGGTATCCTCCTGAAGAATTAAGTTTAAGTGCTAATGGTCAGGTGAAATATATTCAAGTGGATGACTTAAACACAGAAAATGATGAATTAGTAATAAAAGATTCTAAGTTAAAACTTAAAAATAAAAAGACAGAAGCATTAGATCACCCAATTATATTGATACCTAAAAGAGGTGCTGCAATTTTTACAAATAAAGTCAAGATTTTAGTTGATAAAGGACTTATTGACTCTAATATAATGGGGTTAAAACCTAAGAAAAACTGTAATATACATTATTTAGTCTATATGATTAAGGCGAGGAAAGTAGATGATATTGCGGATACATCTACAATACCTCAAATTAACAATAAGCATATTAACCCTCTACCACTAACTATACCACCCATCGAAGAACAAAATAAAATAGCAGAATATCTAGATGAAAAAGTTGATAATATAAATAATTGTATTCTTAATATAAAAGTAGCTATCCAAAAACTCAAAGAATACCGCCAATCCCTTATCACCCACGCAGTCACTGGCAAGATTGACGTCAGGGACTGGGCAGATGCAAAGGAAGGTGAAGATAATGTCTGTTGATCACAGTGAGATCTCCCTTGAAAAAACTATAGAATCTTATCTAATAAACCATGGTGGATATATTAAAGGTGACCCCTCTGAATTTGCTAGGGAAAAAGCACTATTTCCCAAAACCTTTATAGCATTCATCAAAGATACCCAACCAGATAAGTGGGAAAAACTAGAGAGAATGCACGGTGATCAAGTAGAAGAAAAAGTTATCTACCGTCTAACTAGAGAACTTTCACAGCGGGGAATGTTAGATGTACTGAGAAAAGGGATTACTGATTTTGGTGTAAAACTAACAACAGCTTATTTTCCACCAGCCAGTGGATTAAATCCTGAAATACAAGAACTATATGATAAAAACAGGTTAACAGCTACCAGACAAGTGAGATATTCTACTAAGAATGAAAACTCTTTAGATTTAGTGTTGAGCATTAATGGTTTACCAGTTGCAACAGCAGAGCTTAAAAACCCCTCCACCGGTCAGACATTCCAAGATGCAAAAAAACAATACAAAGAAGACCGTGACCCAAAAGAACCAATTTTCCAGTTTAAAAAACGAACCCTCGTTCATTTTGCTTTGGATACTGATGAAGTATATATGACAACAAAACTTGCAAAAGGGAATACTGTATTTCTCCCCTTTAACAAAGGAAAAGATGGCGGTAAAGGGAATCCTGAAAATCCTAATGGATACCGGACAGCTTATTTGTGGGAAGAAATATGGGAAAAAGATACCTGGATGAAGATTGTCTCCCGATTTATGAACTTAGAAGTTAAAAAAGAAGAAAAGGATGGCAAACAGATTACTAAGGAAAACATTATCTTTCCTAGATATCACCAATTAGAAGCAGTGTTTAATATAACAAATGATGCTCAAAAGAGAGGACCAGGTAAAAACTATTTAGTTCAACACTCCGCAGGAAGTGGAAAAAGTTTAACCATAGGGTGGCTTGCTCATCGATTATCAAATTTACATGATGACAATAATGCTCCTGTCTTTAACAGTGTGATAGTTATTACCGATCGTGTTGTCCTTGATAAACAGCTTCAAGAAACTATATATCAGATTGACCATCAACAGGGAGTAGTAGAGCGGATAGATAGACATTCATCTCAGTTAAAGGATGCCCTTGAAAAAGGAAAGAAAATAATAATCACCACACTGCAAAAATTCCCTGTGATATTAGATGAAATTAAAGGCTTGCCTGAAAGAAATTACGCGGTAATAGTAGATGAAGCCCACAGTTCACAAACCGGAAAATCCGCAAGAGCAGTCAGAGAAGTTCTATCTGCCGAAACATTAGAAGAGGCAGAACAAAGACAGCAGGACATAGAAGATGAATTTGATCCAGAAGAAGAAATTATAAAATCTATGAAAAAACAAGGCAAGCAGGAAAATCTTAGCTTTTTTGCATTCACAGCAACCCCAAAGGCTAAAACATTAGAAACCTTTGGCCATAAAGACAAAGAAGGGAAACCTGTTCCCTTTCATTTATATCCCATGAGACAAGCTATTGAAGAAGGGTTTATATTGGACGTATTGAAAAACTATACCACTTATAAAACCTATTTTAAACTGGCTAAAAGAATTGAAGATGATCCAAACTTAGATAAGAAAAAAGCAGCAAAAGAAGTAGCTAGATTTGTTAGCCTTCACCCGCACAATCTAGCGCAAAAAACTGAAGTGATGATAGAACACTTCCGAAATGTAACTATGCACAAAATAAATGGTAAAGCTAAGGCAATGCTGGTGACAAGCTCTAGATTTCATGCACTAAGATATAAATTTGAATTTGATAGATATTTAAAAGAAAACGGGTACGATGATATTAAAACCCTAGTTGCTTTTTCAGGAACAGTACAAGACCCTGAACTTGATAAAGAATATACAGAATCGGAAATTAATCAGATAAGAGAATCTGAACTTCCACAAAAATTTGATACTGATGGATACCGTCTTCTTTTAGTTGCAGACAAATATCAAACTGGATTTGATCAGCCATTACTTCATACAATGTACGTTGATAAAAAACTGACTGATGTTAAAGCAGTCCAAACCCTGTCCAGGTTAAATCGCCCTTATCCAGGTAAAGATGATACATTTGTCCTCGATTTTGTCAATGAAGCGGATGATATTAAAAAAGCCTTTCAACCTTTTTATGAGCAAACAACCGTTGAAGAAACCACTGATCCCAATCTGCTTTATGACTTGAAGTATAAGCTGGATGATTTTCAGGTATATTGGCAAACTGAGATAGATAATTTCTGTAAAGTATTCTTTAAACCACCAGAAAAGCAAAATAAAGATAAAGATGCAGCTATGTTAAATTCATATGTAGATCCTGCGGTAGATAGATTTAAAAATAAACCAAAAGAAGAGCAGGAGGAATTTCACAAGACACTTACAAGCTTTATCAGAACTTATGCTTTTTTACTGCAAATCATCCCCTTTCAAGACCAAGAGCTTCATAAACTAGATGCTTATGGACGATTTTTACTAACTAAACTACCTAGTCAAAGAAACCATGAAGATACAGTAGAATTAAATAATGAAATTGATTTAGAATATTACAGGTTAGAAAAAACCGGTGACCACAGTGTTGTATTGGAAGAACAAGGTGAATATGGAGTTAGGGGTACCACCCATGCAGGAACAGGACAAAATAAAGACAAAGAAGATGAAAAAGCTCCTTTGTCAGAGATTATAGAAATAATTAATGAACGATTTGGAACTGACTTCACAGAAAATGACTGGCTATTCTTTGAACAAATTAAAAATGACATGTTAGAGGATGAGGAATTAGAGAAGCATGCACGGAACAATAGGAAAGATAATTTTTACTACGCTTTTAAAGACCACTTTGATAAAAAGACTATAAAGAGAAGAACTCAGAATATGGAACTGTTTGCCATGTTGATGGATAATGAAGAATTCAAAGAAAAGGTAATGGACTTCTATATGAATGAAGTATTTAAGGAATTTAAAAATAAAGCTAGTTCATAATTGCTAAATTAATTAAAAAGTCCGGAAAGAACCAATTCGAGAAGAGTTTATGTTATTTTATTTATTTCTATCCTGTCTCCTAAAGACAGGATTTTCTTTCTTGAAGATAAATAAATATCATTAAACTTAGAGGTGAGGGGGGAATAAAATGCCTGAGGTTAATATTAAAGACAGGTATATAAAAATTTTATTAATAGTTTTGGAAGAGTATTTTTACTATTGGGCTAAATGCGATGATGAAATTTTTTTAGAAATAGAAGCTACAGATAAAATAGGAATTTTGGAAGAAATCATAGAAGAAATTGAAAGACAGATCAAATTCAACACGAGAGATATTGATTTTGAAAAATATGGAGATTTTAATAATAGAGTGAATACTTTTTTAAATGTAAAGGTTGGTGTTAGTATAAATTCTTGGACACATCATGGTTAAGTCACTTACAATATTAATAACGAAAGGATGTGTCCAGTAATGAGTAATAAGAGATATAATGAAGACTTCAAAAGAACAATTGTAGATTTATATAATTCAGGTAGTTCTGTGAAGGATTTGTCTAGCGAATATGGTGTGACAGAGGTTACTATTTATAAATGGATCAAAGATTTCTCTCCAAACCAACAATCTGGCAGTGAGGGAGCCACTTCAAAAGATGTGGAAGAAATGCAAAAAGAAATGGCTCGCTTGAAAGAGGAGAATGAAATCTTAAAAAAGGCTATGACCATATTCGCCAAAAAGTAGACAATACAGAGCTTACTGAATTTATAAAAGAACAAAAGGACGAGCATACTATCAAAGCTATTTGTGATGCTCTAGACTTTCCGAGAAGTACTTATTACGAAACAATAAATCGAGTTGAATCTAATCGTGACAAAGAAAACAGAGAACTATTAGATCAAATAACTCAAATTCATAAAAACAGTAAAAAGCGATATGGTGCACCAAAGATCCACGCTGTGCTAATCAATAAAGGATACAAAGTCAGCTTAAAAAGAGTCCAACGATTAATGAGAAAAGAGGGTATCAAATCAATTGTCAGGAAAAAATATCGGCCTTATCCTAATAGAGAAAAAGTAGTCGAACGAGAGAATCTCCTAAAACAAGACTTTTCAACTACATTTGTCAATCAAAAGTGGGTTACTGATATTACATACATTGATACTGTTAAAGACGGCTGGTGCTACTTAGCCTCTGTAATGGATTTACACACCCATAAAATTGTTGGATACTCTTTTAGCAAGACCATGACAACAGATTTAGTTATTAAAGCTGTTAAAAATGCTTATGATACACAGAAACCTGGCAATGGACTTATTCTACATAGTGATCTAGGTACCCAGTACACTAGCGATGACTTTAAGCGTTTTTTAAGGTACAAAGGGATCAAGCAATCATTTAGCAGAAAAGGCTGCCCTTATGACAATGCACATATCGAATCATTTCATGCTACTTTGAAAAAGGAAGAAGTTAACCATGTTAAGTACTTAGACTTCAAATCGGCTGAAATTGCTCTATTTAGGTTCATTGAGAGCTGGTACAACAGAACAAGAATCCATGGAAGTTTGGAGTTTTTAACTCCTCAACATGTTGAGGATCTAGCAAAGCAATCTGCTTAATACTTAACTTTTTGGTGTCCAAAATTTTGACCTAAGTCCAGGTATCTGAAGGTTTTAATATTTATATTAAACTTTTGTTAATGTTAATCGAGATGGAAAATTCTAATAAAGAAAAAGAAAAGGGCAGTGATAATTTAGATTTCGAGCTTGTACTATTACGTTTACATATTAAAAATAAGAAGAATATAAAAGAAAAATTTTTGACACTAAAGCAATTAGAAATTCTAGATGAAATTATTGAAGAATTTATCTGGTTAGATATTTTGAA
The DNA here is from genome assembly GCF_000020005.1 of Natranaerobius thermophilus JW/NM-WN-LF. NCBI lineage: Bacteria > Bacillati > Bacillota > Clostridia > Natranaerobiales > Natranaerobiaceae > Natranaerobius > Natranaerobius thermophilus. Next base: position 836,408 of record NC_010718.1, read on the forward strand.
ATCGGATTTAAGAGATGGGTTATTTTCAATAGATGAATTGTTAGAAATTAAGGAATTTATAAAAAGTATGATTAAAACCTATTCAAATCAGTTTATAACTATAGAAGATCAAGTAACTATTAAAGATTTATTAGATGATAACATCTTTCAATTCAAGCTAACTGAAAATAACAAGGATACTGAAATTAAAACTATAAGTCCTAAGTCTCCAGTTGGTCAAAAACTAATTGGTAAAACATATGGCGAAATAATTGAAGTTGAAGTATCTACTATAGGGAAGAAAGAACTTAATAAATATAAGGTTTTAGATTATGTTAAGAGTTCATATGTAGAAGAAATAAAGTTTAATATTATACAAGAAGAATTTTTTTATATTGAGGATTGGCCTAAAGATGAGTTTGATGTTTCTAGCTTTGGAATTAATAATAATTGTTATGAAAAAATGGAAGAAACTCCTTTATATAAATGTGGCTACAAAATTTGGGAGAATGGAAGAGAACTTTCAGAAAATGAACGATGGGATCGTCTGATAAATAATGCGATACCGAAACTTGGCACAAAAGAAGTTGTAGGTACGATAATGAGTCATATCCGTTCGCGTAGTATAAGCGGAGAGGAAAAATATAAAAATGCTATAAATAAATGGAAGCTTGATTTAAGTAAACTCCAAAATGAATTTAATAAGAAGAAGATTGATTTATTCAAATCAAAGAAAAGTATATAATTTAACTTAGAAGATTTGGAGGGCAATTTTAAAAGAAGAGGTGGATCTGATGAACCCGAAAACAATACAAATTTTTTTACCGGATGGCTCTCCCAGTAGTATTAGGATAGCTGAAATAACTAGTAGTATAGTTAAATTGGTATCTGTACCTCGAAATAAACTTGATGCTGCAGATAAACGTGATGAACTAAAAAATGTGGGTGTATATTTTCTGATCGGTGATGACGAAGAAAAAGCTAAGCCGATTGTATATATTGGTGAAGCAGAAGATTGCTATAAAAGATTAAAACAACATAATAAGAATAAAGATAATTGGAATAATGCAGTTGTAGCTATTTCTAAAACAAATAATTTCACAAAGGCTCATGTGAAATATTTAGAGTATTACTGTTATGTGAAAGCTCACGAAATAGGTCGGTGGGAAATAGATAATTCAAATATTCCTACAAAACCTTTTGTACCCGAACCAATGGAAGCTGACCTTTTTGACGTTTATAATACTATTAAAATCTTGCTTTCTACTCTTGGTTTCCCGATTTTTGAAGAAATACCTAAATCTAAAAGGAAGAGCGTATTTGTATGTAAAGGAAAAGAAGCATACGCTGAAGGTGATTACATAGATGAAGGATTTGTAGTTTATAAAGGTTCGAAGGCTAATTTAACAGAAACTCAGAGTGCAGGTGAATGGTTGATAAACTTAAGAAAACAGTTAATTGAAAGTGGTGTTCTTGTAAAAAGGGATGAGATCTATGAATTTTCATCAAATTATATTTTTAGTTCTCCTAGCGCCGCAGCTGCCACGGTTTTGGCACGGAGAGCTAATGGGTGGACGGAATGGAAGAATAAAGATGGTAAAACTCTTGATGATGTGAAGAGAAAAAGTGATTAAAATTAATTAAGCAACTCTCGATCGAACAGAAGATCGAAAGGAGGTTAGTTCGTGAGGACATTTTTATTGACCTGGAATCCAAGTAAATGGGATTGGGATAGTCTTGAAAATAATACAATTCCAGAAGAAAAATACGGTGAAATAGGAGAGGGCTTTATTCACATTCATCATATCGTCCCAATAAAGAATAAAGGTGGGAACTATACATTAGATCCCGTAAGAGACCTTAGACCCGTATGCCCTAACTGCCATGCAATGTTACATCGGGAAGATCCACCACTAAAGATAGATGAATTAAAAAAACAATTAGAAAATAGATCTTCTTGGGTCCTTATGAGTACTTTAGGCTCTAAAAAGAAAACTTTTTGGTGGAAACTCAAAGATGACTTTACGTTATGTATTTACCGTGAGTTTAAAAACGATATAAAAGCTAATAAAGAAATCTCTGTTCAAGAGCTAGAATCCTTAATTAACTATGTTAAAAAACAAGATTGGGTAGACTTGGCTAATAATGTTCAAAAAATTTCAGAAGGCATGGAAAAAGAAGGGTTAGGGAAGTTTTTATATGAAAAACTAAACTGGCAAATTGCAGAAGCGCAACTTGCAAGCCATTTGGGGTCAATTTTCACTCAAGCTGGGATATGGGAATATAATGGACAAGTAAGAGGGATAAAATTCAAACATAAAACTGATGATTGGAAAAATAAATTACAAAAGTTATATACAGAGCAGTTGGACCAAAATAATTAAAGGGGGTGTTTTTTTGAACGAAGCAATCAAAGAGGAAATAAGACAAAGTATTAACAATCTGGATTTCAACTTCTTCACAATGGAGCTAGAAAGAAGGGAAAATGCCGAAAGGGAAATGCGAGAACTAATAGAAAAGACTAATTTACTTCATGGAGGTATCTGGACAAGCGAGCACTTATGTGAATCCATTAAAATACAAAAGAAAAGTCCAAAACATAAACAATGTAGTGCTACCTAAATTAGTAGGTAATTATCAATACAATGTTTATTTCAAGGGATATAATAAATCAAAGGAAGATTTTATAGAGGAAAATCCAGAATATGGGGGTGGCTCAGGGCATCCTGGAGTAGATCTGGATAAGTTCTCTAACGATTTAGCTAACTTGTTAAATGCAGATGGCGATTCATTTCAAGAAGCTTATATTCAATTTAGTAAACATATTGGTGTTGGTAAGGCCATTATATCTGGCTATTTGCACTTATATGATCCTAATAAGTTTCCGTTAATAAATGGTGCGTCAATAAGTGGTATTGAAAAATACATAGGTAAACAAGATCATCTGGCATTGAAAAACTATGCTGAAAAAGAGAGGAAAAGACAAAATATTACCCAGCCAATTAATAATTCTGATTTTAGAAATTATCTTGCTTATTATAATTTGTTAAAGGAATTGTTAACTTTGGAAGAACTGAAAAACTATCATTATGTAGATGCTTTCCTCTGGTATGTCAGTAAATACGGCAAACCTGATGCTAGCGATGTTACTGTGCCAACAGGAGCAATAACCGAAGTAGTTGAAGAACAAGATGGGGAAGCTCCATTTGAACAATCAATAAGTAATTTAACTGAGGAGATTAGTTTTGAGCAAGATGTTACAGAAGAAATCTTGAACTTACTTAAGTTGAAGAAAAATGTTGTATTCTACGGACCACCAGGAACAGGAAAGACGTATGTAGCCAAAAAAATTGCTAATTACTTAGTTGGGGGTCAATCTAAAAATATTAAATTTATTCAATTTCATCAGAACTATTCTTATGAGGATTTTATAGAAGGAATCAGACCTGAATCAAAGAAGGTAAATGGAACTCATATTATTGACTATCCTATTAGACCTGGAGTTTTCAAAACCTTATGTGACAATGCCAAAGAAAACCCTGAGGAAAAATATGTACTCATTATCGACGAATTTAACAGAGGTAATATTTCTAAAATATTTGGTGAACTGTTGTATTCTTTAGAATACAGATCTGAAGATAATTCAATTCAACTACCTTATTCAAAGGAAAAAGAGTTATTTTATATACCCGATAATCTTTATATTATAGCCACAATGAATACAGCGGATAAATCCTTGACTAGGATTGACTTTGCAATGAGAAGAAGATTTGCCTTCTATAAATTTAACGTAGATACTAAGATATTGATTAATTGGGGTGAAAAACAAGGTCTAGTCATGGACTCTCTGGCAACTTTAATTGAAGATGTAAATAATGAAATAGGAGATGAAAATTTCTTTATTGGAATATCCTTTTTTATGAGAGAAGACTTACCCGAGACTATTAAATACATTTGGAAATCTGAAATTTATCCTTATTTAGAAGAGTACTTCATTGATGATATGAATTCAAATATTGATAAATTCAAATGGGAAAATGTCAAGCATAGATTAAAGGAATTGATAGAATGATGGATAATACTCTAAAGCTAAAAGAGTATGATGAAAGTAATAAACTTCAATTAAGACAGGACCATCTGGATTTATTACTAGCTAAATTTGATAATCAACTAAAGGTCAAGTCAGCTATTGATAGATCAGGATATATTATATGTAGTAACAGTTATGTGGGAGTTTACGATTTAGATGACTTTAAAATCGTAGTAGAGCCTAAAATTGATACAGCCAATGTGTTTAAAATGCTTTCCTACTCTTATGATTTAATTTTTTGGCATGATGAAAAAGCACAATTCGCTAATATTCAGGAACTACTAGATTATTTAGTGTTGGTATTTTGTAATCAGGTTAATAGGCTTATCAAAAAAGGACTACATGCTGATTATGTACTTGTTAATGATAAATTAAGCTATGCTAAAGGGCGCATGAATGTTAGAGAATTGGTAGAAAAGCCTTGGGAAAAGCATAAAATTGATTGTTATTATGACAATTATCAAGTTGATATTTTAGAGAATCAAATTATAAAGTTTACAATTGATTTGTTAAAAAGGTATATCCAAAATAATTGGATAAGAAGATCACTGTTAAATACAAACAGATACTTTGATTCTGTTTCCTTAAGGCCTATTACAGTAGAAGATATTGATCAAGTTCAGTACACCACATTAAATAAACATTACAAACACATTCATAACTTCTGTAAAATGTTTTTAGAGTTAATGGGTATAAATGAACAAATTGGAGAAACTCTTTTTAATCAGTTTCACTTAGAAATGAACAACCTATATGAAAAATATGTAGGGAAATTATTAAAGGAAGAGTTACCAAATAATTATTGTGTTATTCTCCAGGATAAGCTTCACTTAGATGAATATGATCAGATAAGCATTAGGCCGGATATTGTAATTTATAATGATGTAAAGCCTTATTTAGTTATTGATACCAAGTATAAGGGTTCCAAAGATATTACGAATAATGACATTTACCAAATGGCAGCTTATATGAGTAAAACAAAAACAGATGGTGTATTATTGTATCCTGCTCAAGAAGTGGCTGAAACAGAATATATTATAAATGGTAGGAGCCTCAATATAAAAACTATTGACTTACAAAACCTTGATGATGGTGCAAAGGATTTAATAAACTGGATAATTAAAGTTTGATATTTTGTGGAGGGGTGTATTATGGTGGAAGATGGTGAAAAGATCTCTGGGCATCCTATATTAATAAAAAGCGATGAAAATATATCTGATATTGAAAAAATCTCTTTTACCAGTAAAGAATTTGATGAGAATTGGATTCAAGAACTTATTCGTAAATATCCAAATATTTTACCAGTTGCAGATATTGAAGCTATATTTGATCCATTAATACCTATTGGACGTGAAGTGCCAACTAATTCTGGAGCCATAGATAATATGTTTATAAATACAGAAGGTTACTTGACAATAGTTGAAACTAAGCTTTGGAGGAATCCAGAAGCTAGACGGGAAGTAGTCGGTCAAATAATTGATTATGCCAAAGAAGTATGTGAATGGAGCTTTGATGAACTTAATGAAAGAGTTAAAGCATATAATTATAATTATCATGGAACGAGAGCTGGAATTATTGAAACCATTCGTAAACATAATCCTGAAATTAATGAATCAGAGCTCGTGGATAGTATTTGTAAAAATATGCAACGCGGAAGATTTTTATTACTTATTGTTGGGGATGGTATTAGAGAGAGTGTAGAAGAAATGGTGAATTATTTAAACCAAACCCCAAGCATTTTATTTACATTAGCATTAGTGGAACTTCAAATGTACAAGCTAGATCAAAATGATTATTTAGTAATTCCTCAGATAATTACTAGAACTCGAGAAATAACTCGAGCTGTAGTGAAAATAGATGGAGTATCTATTGATAAAGTAGAGGTAGATGTTGATACTAGTGAAGATAAATCGAAGAAAAAGAAAAGAAGGAAACTAGATGAAGAAGAGTTTTATGAAAAACTGAGTGAACATGTGAGTGAAGAAAACATAGATTTTGTAAAAAGAATTTTTGAAGATATGCAAAACTTAGGTTGTATTATTCAATGGCGACAAAGTAGTGCTATGATTAGATTGAAAGACCCCTCTGGCACGAAACAAAAATTTACAATGTTTGGTATTAGTACTAATGGAGAAATTATAACTGGTTGGCTTTCAGACCAGTTGAGAAAGTACGGTATAAGCAGAAAACTAGCGACTTCTCATTTTTCTAAAATCGCAACATTATTCGGGTATAATTTCGATGAAACTTTAGGACTGAAAGAAAGTATTAAATTGGATGAAATGAAAGATAATTATGAAGAGTTTATTGACATTGTATCTGAAACCATCAATAAAATTGAAGAAATAATTGAAAGCTGATGGCTATATCCGTATAGTAAAGCGTTTATAGACAGTTTTAAAACACAAATATAATTGCTTGGATGAGGTGAATGTCATGTGGGAACATATGACTTTTGACAAAACCATTCAAGGTCTAAATTTCTGTTTGCACAAATTTTCAGGATGGGCTGATGCAGTAAAAGGGAGCCTATATAATACTATACATACTAAAAAAACTCATGCAAATATGGGAAATTTATTTGGTTGGATATACGGTGATCAACCTAAAGAATTCAAAGAAGAAACTTGGAAGAGATATATTGAAAATTCTAATTAATAGCTCCTCATAAAACAGGAGCTATTTTTTTATATCACACAGACAAAAGTATCAGGAAGTTCTAGGTACGAAGTATCACACCATATCACCCACTCATGCCCTCTAATACTATCAAACCAATATATATTTAGTCTAGAATTACGAAATTTGTAGGATTTCCTGAAGAATTGTAGAAGAAATAAAACAAGGCATTACCAAAAAATTGAAACTATGAATTGGGTGATTACATGGAACTAAATGTTGATCAGAAGCGGATTATTGAAACCAAACCTGGTGGACACATGTTGATAAGAGGAGTGGCAGGAAGCGGGAAAACAACTGTAGCTGTACATAAAATTCCTCATTTACTCAATCACTATTGCTCTCAGGATGACAAGGTCCTGGTTATTACCTTTACTAAAACTTTAATAAACTACATTAATTATATATACAACAATATAGAACATGAAACCACCTTATTTTCTATGATAAATAGTGATCAAAATTTACAGATCTCAACTGCAGATAAAATCATCTTTCACCTTTATCGAAAGTATGAAGAAAAAGCAGGGATAGAAGAGCGAGAGATCATACCTCAAAAAGAAAAATATAGATTATTAAACCAAGCTATTAAATATATTTCAAAGAAATATCCAGATCAGACTGTTGTTTCTGATAGGAATGTTAATTTCTTAATTGATGAAATCGAGTGGATCAAAAGCAATAGATACACTGAGCTAGAAGTATATCAAAATGTAGATAGATTAGGTAGAAGCAGGAATATGGAAGAAGACGGTCCTCAAAGAATACTAAAAAACTCCACTAACAGAGAAGCCATATTTAAGACTATGGTGCTTTACGATGAATTGATGGACAAGGAAGGTTATACTGATTTTAAAAACATGGCCCTTCAGGTGTTGAAGGGAATAGAAGAAGGTGTAATCACTTGCGATAAATTCACTCATATATTGGTAGATGAAAGTCAAGATCTCAGCAGAGTCCAGTTAGAAATTATTAAAAATATGTTTAAAAATGATAAGAATTACTCAAGTGTTATTTTCATAGCCGATACAGCTCAGAGTATTTACCTCCAGTCCTGGCTGTCTCATCAAAGTTTTAAAAGTATTGGCTTTGATATGTCAGGTAGGGCCAGAACTTTATCTAAGAATTATAGGACAACAGCTGAAATAGCTGAAGCAGCCTATAGTTTAATTGAAGATGATCAAACCATTGTTAATAACGAAAATTATGTAGAACCAGCAATTATTGATCGAAGGGGAGAACACCCTGTTTATAAGCAATTTGACTCTGATGGAGAAGAGTTAGATTATGTCTGTGATATGATTAAAAATAATTTATATAAACACTATGATCTCAAGGATATAGCCATAATAGCTAAAACCAGGAGACAATTAGAAAATGCTAAAAGATATCTACTAAATAATAAAGTTGATTGCAAGATTTTGAGTAAACGGGAAAATCATTTTTCCGATGATAAGGTTAAATTGTTGACCATGCATTCTATCAAAGGCCTGGAATATAAAGTTGTGTTCATTATTGGTATTAATGAAAATGTGATTCCATATAGCCCTGATGGTAATATTGACCTGGAACAAGAGTCCATGGAACGAAGGTTATTATATGTAGGAATGACCCGGGCCAAAGACAAGCTATTTTTAACCTCTAGTGGAAACCCCTCCAAATTCATTAATGATATCAATCCCAAGTACCTTAAACTAAATAATGAAAATGGGTTTTCCAGGTTTAATCATATTGGTATAGATAGTTACAGGTTTAAGGAAAAAATAGTGGATCTATACAGCCATGAAGAAGTGGTTAGACAATGGGTGATAGAAGAGCTAATCAATACTTTAAATTATCCCTTAGAACTAATAGACATAGAATATGAAATTCAATTGTTTTCAGCCACGGGATATGTAGATATCGTTGTCTTTAAAAATATGAAAGGAAAAATTGTCCCCTATATATTCATAGAGGCTAAACATTATAATACCAGCTTAGATAAACAAGATGTCAACCAGCTGAAATCGTACCTAGAAGGAAATAGTAGTGTAGAATATGGTATGCTGACAAATGGTAAAGATTTCAAGATACTAAAAAAGCAAAGTAAAAAGGGTGAATTTGAATATATTGATTCATTACCGGATTATCAAGGGGATATCAATAGTCTCTTTGAAGAATTTGAATATATAGACCTGAAGCGAGATAAAAAATACAAGCTCCATCGAAATCTAGAAGATAAATCATTGATTCATGTATATGATGAAAAAATAGATAATTCTCTAGAAGTTTCGGAGTATGTAAAACTAAATGTCTATGGAGAACTGACAGCTGGAGAGTTGAAATATGCTCATCAAGATATCCAGGGGGATGTGGAACTACCTAAAGAGATTGTACCTAATCCAGATAACTGTTTCATGTTAGAAGTGACGGGGGATAGTATGATTAATGCTGGTATCGATAAAGGTGACTATGTAATAGTCCAAAAACAAAATTATGCCGAAAACCTGGATATAGTAGTTGCGGTGATAGATCAAGAAGCGACCTTGAAGAAGTATAGCCGGATGGGAGATACGATCCTGCTAATGCCTGAGAATAAGAACTATGAACCAATTATTGTTAGTGAGGAAGATTTAATAATTAATGGAAAGGTGATTGGGGTGTTGAAGACATAAATATATGTGAATCATTATAATTCAGATAGAACAAATTAGTTTGGAGAAGGGAGAGAGTTTAATTGGATAACTCTAATATTAAAGCCGGTGAAATTTATGTAAATGATCTTTTAGGAGAAAAATACCTGTTCAATATCCCAGATTATCAACGGCCTTTTTCATGGGAGAAAGAAAATTTTGAACAATTATGTGAGGATATACATAGTTTTATTGAACCAGTTTATGAAATTTTAAAAGAGAAAGATCACTATCAAGACGGTATTGAACCCTATTTTATAGGAAGTGTAATACTATGCAACAATGAAGATAGCTCTGCTAGTTCTGGGATATATGATATTATTGATGGTCAACAGAGATTGACTTCATTTACTATATTAATGGCAGTTATGAGAGATTTAACGGAAAATAATGATGCAGAACAAGCTCTTCAAAGATATATTTATCAAAAAGGTAACGAATTTATAGGGACTAGGGAAAGAATAAAATTATCAGTTAGAGAGCGTGAATTTGATTTTTATAGAAATAACATTCTTACCGTTGATGCAACATGGGAACTACTTGAAATGGCTACAAGCGGTTTGACTGAACCCAAAATTCGTATGATAGAAGCTACAAAAGTGTTTCATAACTTTTTTAAAGATGAGGATGGTCAAGTTGACCAAGAGTACTTAGATGTTTTTATAAAGTATTTCTTGCAAAAGGTTGTTTTAGTTGTAGTTCGGACAGATTCTCTTTCTTCGGCATTTCGTCTTTTTAATGTTATTAACGCTCGAGGGTTACCGCTTACAAACGCTGATTTATTAAAAAGTGAAAACTTAAGAGTCATTCCTTCTGAAAGAAGAGAGAAATATACTGAAAAATGGGAGAGTATAGAAGAGGAATTTGGTAGTGAAGATTTGGAAATGCTTATTAGATTTATAAGGTCTATAAAATTAAAAAAGAAAGCAGATAGAGCAGTCTCCGAAGAATTTAACAGGAAAGTTTTTCCTGAAAACCCCAATTTAAAAGGGGAACACTTTATTGATTATTTAGAATTAATTAGTGACTTATATGGAAGAAGAATTTTGGATGGCAACCTTAGTTCTATGGACGTACGCAAAAATGCTTATTTCTATAATTTGATTTCTATCATGAAAAACTTCCTTCCATTTGATGATTGGATGACAGCTCTTATAAAATTTGATGAGACCTATCAAGATGAGGACAAACTTTATGAATTTTTAATAAAGTATGAGAAGAAAATAGTCGTCGATTGGATTACGCGCTTATCTTTTACTGAGCGACTCACTAGAATTTACAAAGTGATAGAATTAATAGAAGAATTCCCTAATGATCCTAATACAATTTTGAGACACTCTTTATTAAACCAGGATGTATCTAATCAAAAAGATGCATTCAAAGACTCGTTAAATGATATTAATTTTTACAAAATTGGTAGATATCAAATCTCTAAATATGTTCTCCTACGACTAGACATGGAATCGCGAGATAACAATAGTTTAAGAGAATATATGAAAAATGTAAGTGTAGAACATATATTACCCAGAAATCCCCGGGAAAGCTATTGGTTGGACCGTTTTTCTCAAAACGATAGAATAGAATGGACCAATAGATTAGGCAATTTAGTCCTATTAGAAGGTAGAAAAAATTCTAAAGCCAGTAATAAAGCCTTTTATAATAAAGTTAATGAATACTTTGAGAAAAAGAGTGACTTTCATATCACAAATGAATTACAAGATTATACAGACTGGACGCTCGATAAATTAGAGAATAGACATAAGCAATTAATTGATAGGGCTCTTGATATCTGGGTTCATTAAGGGAATTAAGGACATATTAGCTAAGAAATTTGTTTACTTAATACTGTTGCATTTTCAAATCGCAAAGTGACAGCCAGGTGTTACAAATAAACTAGAGTCAACAGATTTTGATAAATAAGACTGAACTACACGAACAACCTATTCCAACTTGAAACAAACTTGCTAAGGGGAATCTTCATGTTGAGTAACGAGTGGAGGTTCCTTTTTTTAATGTACTGAAAAATTGAATCGTTGATAATAATTGTAGGATTTTTCAGATAAATATAGAATAAAATAAAAAATTAATTTATTATTAGAGGTGTCTACCGTGTCTAGCAAATATGATATTTATTGGAAAAAAAGAATAAATGATATAGCAAAGTTAATTCAAGAAGCTAAAAAATTTAGATATAGCAGTAAATTAAGTGTAAATGATTTAGTAAACTACGGAAAAAGAAAAAATTGGTATGGCGTAGTTGAAGTCCATCAGGAAGGAGTTAATAAGGGAGAAATGGCTCATGCAAGGTCGCTTGGTAATATTGTTTATGATGAGCTTAATTATATTTTGGATGATAAAACTCTAAAGTTAACTGTAACTTCAGATTTACAGCTTATGATAGAATTAGTAATAGCAGCGAATACAAAAGTTAGTAAGGGACCAGGTGAATTTAATTGTGAAAATAATGATCAGATTCAAGAGGACTATCAACAAAAAGCTTATCAAACAAAAGAAGAAATCCAAGTAAACCAAAATAAGGTTGTAGATATATTTAAAGATATACCTTGGGATGTTTGGGAGTGTATAGTGAAAGTTGAACCAGAGTGGGTGAACATGATTGATTTACTGAGATATTATGATTTTGGCACTTTTTCAACCTTAATGGTTGTTGCTGGTTTAAATGATTTTCAGTTGAAAGGAAAAGCAGAAAAAGCTTATTGGATGCCATTAAGGGAACAAATTACAAATACTTCTATTCCTTCTACACCATATCAGTTAGCTAAAACCTTAGAACCCTTTTACCGAAAAGAACGACATGGTCAATTAAAGATTGAACGACTACACAAGTTCTTAAACAGTAATTTAGCCAACTTATTATGGAATAATCAAGCACAGAATGTGGCTAAAATTTTACCTTATATTTGGCGGGAATTAGCTAAAACCATGAATCAAGATTATAATGCAAAAACTATTGTTTTTGCTATGAAGTGCTTAGGTTTAAGCTTATTAATGGTAGGAGAAAATGGTTTTGATTTTGCTAGGGTTCCTATTCCTGTAGATATACGAGTCTTAAAACTAACTAAAAATCTTGGACTCTGTAAAGAATGCAATGAATCAGAAGTTCAACGAATTTGGAGTGATGCCCTTAAGCAGTTAAGGAACTACTACCCAGAAATAACAATGATACATTTGGATAGCTTAGTTTGGCAAATTGCTTCACTTGATAAAGACCAGCTTAAGACTTATTTTGAAGATCTTGGGATTCTGAAAGTAGCAAATAATTTGTTAGCATTTCAAGGGATGTCTAACTTGACTGAAAATAATTACAAAATCATAAGTAATCATAAAACAATAGAAGCGCCAAAATTAAGCCAAAATAAGATTTTTAAAAACTTTAATCAGAAAGAAAATATTGTCTGTGTAATTCCCTGTTGCAAGAGTAAAAAACCATCTGGAGATCTTGTTAAACCTGAAAGGTCTATTAAGCCGCAAGATATTCCAGAGACTTGGGGACAACTTCGAAATGGTAGAAAAGGCATGGAATATAGTATTGATTTTGGTACTTCTTTGACTACAGCAATTCATTTATATACCGGACACTTTTATAAACCTTTATTTTCTATAAAAGAACAGATTATAAATAAAATCCAAAAAGGCGAGATAAGTATTTTAATTATATCAGCTGGTTATGGAATTTTGAATGCACTTGAACCTATTCATAATTATGATGAACTAATGAAAGGAAGAGTGGCTTCATGGTGGAAAAAAAATAGATTAGAAAACGTATTATCAGAATATTTATTAAAAAAACAACCAGATAAAGTATACGGATTCTTTGCAGGGGGAGAAAATTGGAATTTTAACTCTTCTAGCTACAGATTTTTCTATACGGAAGGGGTTAAAATTGCGCTAAGAAAAGGTTTAAAATCAGATGTAGGTTGTTTTTACAGAAAAGAGGGAATGGGAGCTTCATCAATTTTAGGTGTCTTAGGACATACAATGAAAAAATTTTTAGAATATGAATTTGATGACAATTTTGTTAAGGATGTCATGCAGCATGATAGGAAAGAGAAAGGAATCGTTATAGGTTATCGCCCTTTTGTATAAAATCTCTTTGAAATTAATTAAAAAGAGTTCTGGGGAGGGGAACTTTCATCTCGCGCTAGGTGGAGTTCCCTTCTTTTGATTAATGGATATGCTTACTTTTGGAAAACTGAGGACAAAATTTGTCCTCAGTTTTTTATTGTGCGCCATGCATGACGATTAGCTAGGTGGTGTAAGTCCACTATGGGGGTTTGTAGTTACCAACCATTAGCCAAGAGCAAGGGTGCCCATCGTGAGGTGGGATCTGAAGGAAGCTTAAGGCAAAATTCCGACCCAAGGCACACGAACATCATCAGGCATAAGGTATGGGATGAGTTTGCAATACAAAACGAAGTCCAATCAACTACACGGACATACCAGTGTAAATGATGTGGGTACATGGAATGAAAGTTAATCGTCTTACCGTGGGAGGTCTCATGGACGTGGCAAGATGAACTTCGAACCACGGTTGAAATAAGATTTGTCATGAGAAGTCAGCAGATTCCATAGTACTTGATGAGGTCGACATCATTAAGGAAGGGATGAACCTAGGAGGAGATCAGTAAATGACTGTTACCAATAAAGGAATGAAGTGCCGCCAACTTCTGACAGGCGAAAGCTGCAAAGAAGGCTCACCGCAGAAGAATAGTGCGGAACACGAAGGATATGCGGGAGTGCACAGTTCTTTAAGGATAACTGAAAACAACATCTCCAATGCAAACTTGTCGAAGGGGAATTTGCTAGAGGAAATTTTGGATAGAGACAACATGAATAAAGCATTCAAGAAAATAAAATCCAACAAAGGCTCTCACGGGATTGATGGGATGGGAGTAGATGAACTTCTACAATATCTCAAAGAAAACGGGGACCACCTCAGGCAAAGAGTCCTGGACGGTAAATACCGCCCTAATCCCGTCAGAAGGGTAGAGATACCTAAAGAAGATGGGAAGAAAAGAAAATTAGGCATACCTACAGTGGTAGACAGGGTAATCCAACAAGCAATAGCCCAAGTACTATCTCCAATATATGAGGAGCAATTCTCAGATAACAGCTATGGTTTTCGCCCTGGACGCAGTACTCATGATGCAATTAAGAAAAGTCAACAAAACATAAATGAAGGATACAAATATGTAGTAGATATGGACTTGGAGAAATACTTTGACACAGTAAACCAGAGCAAATTGATAGAAGTGCTATCTAAGACAATAAAAGACGGTCGAGTAATATCTCTTATCAACAAATATCTAAGAGCAGGAGTAATGATCAAACACACCTATAAGGATACAGAAGTTGGCGTGCCCCAGGGCGGGCCTCTTAGCCCTATCCTCAGTAACATAATGCTCCACGAATTGGATAAAGAACTTGAGAAAAGGGGGCACGAATTCGTCCGCTATGCGGACGACCTGCTAATCTTTTGTAAAAGCAGAAGAAGTGCCGGACGCACCTTGAAGAACATACTACCCTTCATCGAAAATAAACTATTTCTCAAAGTAAATAAAGATAAAACTGTAGTTGCCTATGTAGGAAAGGTAAGATTTCTTGGGTTTGGCTTTTACAGACATAAAGGAAAAGCCAGATTAAGAGTTCATCTTAAATCAGTTACAAAGATGAGAACGAGAATAAAAGAACTCACATCTAGAAGTTATGGAATAAGCAACGAAGCCAGAGCAAAGAAACTTAGCCGATACATTATGGGTTGGGTTAACTACTTTAAACCAGCTGATATGAAGAATCTGTTAATAAATACTGACAGTTGGATGAGAAGGCGTATTCGCATGATTTACTGGAAACAATGGAAGAAAGTGAGAACAAAATTTAAAATGCTCAAGTTCTTTGGAGCCAATAAATACAAAGCATGGGAATATGCAAACACAAGAAAGGGCTACTGGAGAATTTCCAATAGCCCCGTCTTATCCAAATCCCTTGGAAATGATGTAATCAAAGGATTTGGTTTCCTATTCTTTTCGGAATATTATCGACAAGTTAAAGCGTAAACTAGGAACCGCCGTGTACCGAACGGTTTGCTCGGTGGTGTGAGAGGTCGGTAGATAAAATAATTATCTACCTCCTACTCGATTTGACAGACAGTTGTCAAAGGAAATAGTTAAAATATTAGTACAATACTTAACTGAGCATATAAAGTTTGAACACTTTTACGAGTTGGAGCTGTTAAGATGATTTTTAAGACAGTTATTGTCACTATACCACTTATAATTGGCAGTATGATATATATTGGCTGGCGTCCAGAAAGCACATTGATGTTTTTCTGGTTTGATAGAGTTGGGCTTTTAGAATTAATTATGCAATTACGGGAGTTGCTTTCATATTACACTATACCGGATTGGTTACTGTATTGGGGTCCTAATGGATTATGGACCTTATCTTTTACAGCAATTATGGGTTTTATTTGGTTTACAGATGAACCAAAACTCGGGAAATTGTGGTTATTAGTACCTATTATTTTTGGAATAACTATTGAATTAGGTCAGCTAATGAATATTTTACCGGGAACCTTTTGTTATGGTGATTTAATTGCTCACGGTATTGGGGCTTTTACAGCCTTTATAATACTTAAAATATCTTTTTTAAGGGGGAGGTCCACATGTTAATTAAAAGACATGTAATTACAATCTTAGTTGTTTGCTTATTTTTAGTATTGGCCATTGGTAGTGCTGATGAAGAAGAGCCAGAAGCTGTTGATAATGGAGAAGCAGAGGTTAAGGAAGAGGATGAACAGGATGAAGCTAAAGATGAGGGAGAAAAAGATATAGAGGAAGATGAAGAACCTGAACAGGCTGATGAGGTATTTAATATCGGCGATACAGTTAAGATGGGAGAGCTAGAATTTACCGTAAATAGTGCTCGTTGGGATACAGGAGATGAATTTATGGGACCAGATGAAGGAGAGAGATGGTTAGTAATTGATTGTACCATTGAAAACTTGTCTGATGAGTCAACGTCTATCTCTAGTATGATGATGTTTGATTTAATTGATGAAGAACATTATTCTAATGATCTGTCTATGGGTGCTGATACTGAAGGCCAACTTGATGGAGAACTGGGTGGCGGTCGAACTATGCGCGGAGAAATTGCTTATAGTGTTTCGGAAGATCATAGTGAATGGGAGTTTATTTTTGAACCGGAATTATTTGGATTTGGTCAGGCGATTTATGCTATTAGTGAAGATGAGGTTCAGTAGGAGCCGGTAGCTCTATTGCAGGTGATGAAGACTTGTCTAATGTTGCAGCTGTGGGAGTATTGGTTGCATTCCTATTCTGGGGAGTGATTTCGATAATCCTTGCAATTCTAAGCTATATTAGTCATAGTAGGATAAATCACACAAATGATCAGGTAGTAGAAAAGTAGTATCAGGAAGGGATTTACAAGTTAAATGAAGAACTAGTAAATTTAGTTGACGTAAACAGGTAAGAGGTGGGGTTATGAAACTTGATCGGTTGGTACGGGTGATGTCAGTAGCTGAAAAGATCAGGAAAGAACCTGGTATTACCTATAATGAATTGGCCCAGGAATTTGATGTATCTGTGAGAACAGTTAGAAGAGATGTCAGTGTTTTAGAACAAGCTGGATTGCCAGTGCAAAATTATCATGGACTTAGATTTATGTCCGATGTTGAGCTGCCAAAAGTACAATTTGAACCTGATGAAGTCATACTTTTATTGTTAATGGTAAATTTCATATCGAGATATGAAATAGATAATCAGATCCCTAATAGCTTATATGAAAAGTTAAAACAATATCTTCCTGAAAAAATGATGGATAAATATCAGCATATTCAAAAGAGTGTATTAATCCACCCCCATGACAATGAACAAGATGGAAGAAATATAGTCCGGAGATTTAAAGATATTATAGAATGTAAAAACCGTGTAAAAATTTATTATCAATCCCATTCATCAAAACAAGAAAACTGGCGAATGGTTGATCCTTATGGGGTGTTTTTCAAAAAACGGGCGTGGTATATGGTAGGGTACTGTCATAGGCATTTAGATATTAGAATATTCAAATGTAATAGAATTAAAAAAATTAAATCATTACCAGATATGTATGATATTCCTAACGATTTTGATTTGGAAGAGTTTTTGTCAGATAGTTTTGAACTGATGAAAGGTGAACCCACCAAAATCAAGATAAAATTCACACAAGAAGTGGCATCATTAATTGAAGAGACGGTGTTCTATAAAAAAGAAAAGAAATTTAGAAATAATGGAGATATTATTTATGAGTTAGAAGTAGCTAACTGGCGGGAAGTATTTTCATGGGTACTATCTTTCGGTAGAAAGGCAGAAATCTTAGAACCTGGATGGATGCGGGAAAAAATGATTAATGAACTTGAGTTAATGAAAGTTATGTATGACTAAAAGTTGGTTAGATGGGGAGGGGGTGTTATTATGAAAACTATTATTGATCCTGATCCAAGAAACATTGATAGAGGATGGTTAAAGCATTCCATTATTTTATATGCAAAACTTGATAATGAGGAATTAACCTCTAATAAAGATCATATTCCATCAGCGTAACTTTTGTATTTTGCACTTAAAAAAGCGTTTAAGGTAGGGAAAAGTGAGCAAGCCAAACAGATTATGGAAGATTCTTCATTTCGCAAATCAGTTAGAACAATAATCAGTGATGAAGAAAAAAATGGATATAAATTGGTTCCAGATACTAATATATTAATCTACAAAAATAGTCTGACTTTAGGTACAAACTTCAGTAAAACAATAGCAATAGCCCAAGAATTGGATGTAAAATTGAAACTGATAATTACTTGGAAAAAGGGTCCAAACCAGGGTGAAAAGGTTGAAGTTATTGTAAATGAATAATTTTTCTTATGGCGGTAAGGAGCTGCTTCGATATTTTACTAGGAAGAAAAAGTCTTACGACGAAATAATTGGAATAACTATACTATTTGATTGGGATTTTCATGATCTTAAATTTGAAGTAGTCGCCACGCACTCTCGTGACTTCAGTCATGAGTTAGTGGCGACATATACAGTATAAAACACAACTTCATCTCCCAAAATACCCTTTTTATACTGGAATTATATAACTACATACTGAATCTTTGATTCAGTGGTGGGATGAAGTGCTAATTTTTTGTGACATAATAGAACTTATGTTCGGTATGTGGTATAATATAGATATAGCCCAAAGAGAGGTTATTTAAGTGGAACCATGATAAAAACCATGTTCACATTCTGTTCAAAGCAAAATCGAAAAGTGAATTATCAAAATTTATCAACACATATAAAAGCTACAGTATCAGAAAATACGCAAGAGCGATGACAGATTATATAAAAAGTCAAAAAATCAAATAGAAAGCGAGGCGAACTATCCTGTTAAAGGCATATAATTATCGACTATACCCAAATGAAATACAGAAAGAACAATTAGCTAAAACTTTCGGGTGTGTTAGATTTGTGTATAATCATTACTTAGACAAGAAAATAAATCTGTATGAAGACAAACAAGGATCTCTATCTAAAATAGATTGCAACAACCACTTAAACCGAGAACTAAAGAAAGAATTTATGTGGCTTAAGGAAGTAGATAAGTTTGCCTTGACTAACTCTATTTACAATCTTGATAATGCTTTTTAGACGAGTTAACAAAGGAAATGAAAAAGCTGGATTTCCTAAATTCAAGAGTAAGCACAGCAATAAATTCAGCTATACAACCAATTTCACCAATAACAATATAGAAGTTGATTTTTCAGAAAATAGAATCAAACTACCTAAACTAAAGTGGGTAGAAGCAAAAGTACATAGAGAATTTGATGGAAAAATAAAGTCAGCAACAATATCTCAAAACCCCAGTGGCAGATATTTTGTAAGTATTCTTGTGGATGTAGAGAAAAAGGCTTTGCCGAGAGTGGACAAGAATATAGGTTTTGACCTGGGTATTAGTGATTTTCTAATCGATAGCGATGGGAATAAGATACCTAATCCTAAAAACCTATCCAAATACGAAAGGAAATTAGCCAAACTACAAAGGCAACTATTCAAGAAGCAAAAAGGCAGTAACAATAGAAAAAAGATGAGAATTAAAATTGCAAGGCTTCATGAGAAGATTTTAGATGCCAGAAAAGACTTCTTACATAAATTGTCTTCACAGATTATAAACGAAAACCAAGTTATAGTTAGTGAAGACTTAAAAGTAAGTGGTATGATCAAAAATTCTAAACTAGCTAAATCAATATCAGATGTATCTTGGTCAGAACTTGCCAGACAACTAGAATATAAAGCTAACTGGTATTCTAGAACTTATATCCAGATAGATAGATTTTTCCCATCAAGTCAATTATGTTCTAGTTGTACAGCGAAGAACACAGAAGTTAAAAATCTTTCAATTAGAGAATGGACTTGTGATAACTGTGGAACCCATCATGATAGGGACGTAAATTCTAGTAAAAACATTCTTTAAGAAGGACTTAGAACGTTAGCCTAACAATAAATGTAGGGTAGGAACTATCCAAATTAACGCCTGTGGAGAATACGGTGCAACAAGGCCGGTCTGAGAAGCAGGAAATTCTAGTAGTGATACTAGAAGCTCGTGACTTTAGTCATGAGAGGTTCACAGAAGGAGTAATGAATAAACATAGAATATAGTGATTAGGATATCTAATATATTAAGATTAGCACATATTATTTTGGGTTATAATAATTTATTACCAATAGCTATAAAAACTGTTATAATATAAAGTAACACACAGTTTACTAGGAAGGTGAAATGTATGGCAACAAAAAGTATTTTAAAAAATATTAATATAAGAAGAAAGTCTTTTTGCCGCAATTTTATAAATGCTTTAGAAAATGCAAAAGGAAGAAAATCTAAAGAAGTAAAATTAAGTAGACCTGTTACCGAAATTAAAGGAGAAAAAATAAAAGAAATATTCGGTAATGAAAGATGACAGGATACAATTTAATAAACCTACACGATATGATAAATGAGCTAGGAGAGGATAGAGTAAAATCTATCCTCTCCGAATTTTATTGTCCATTAAATATAGATGTAGAGAACTTCTTAAGAAGTGGAAAAGCTATTGAATTTGCTAAACAAAGGATAGCTGCAACACATTTAGTATTCACTTCTTATAAAGACTCTCCAGTTATAGTTGGATATTTTACGCTAGCATCAAAAGTAATAGTTATATCTAAAAAAAGTTTAAGTAAAAACCTACAAAAAAGAATCAGAAAATTTGCTCAATACGATGAAC
Organism: Natranaerobius thermophilus JW/NM-WN-LF; assembly: GCF_000020005.1. Classification (NCBI taxonomy): domain Bacteria; kingdom Bacillati; phylum Bacillota; class Clostridia; order Natranaerobiales; family Natranaerobiaceae; genus Natranaerobius; species Natranaerobius thermophilus. Next base: position 857,145 of record NC_010718.1, read on the forward strand.
ATTTGAGGCAATATACAATGTCTGCTCCTTTAATAGCTCAACTAGGGAAAAACTTTAACAATAGATATAATAGATTAATTACCGGTGATGAATTACTAAATATCGCCTGTGAAAAAGTAGAAAAAACACAACTTGATTTAGGAGGTAAAGTAGTATATTTAGAATGTGAGGACAAGCCTAAGTTAAGAAGTTTTTACGAAGATAATGGATTTGTTGTTTTCGGTATTAGACGATTAGATCCTGATGAAAGAAACTTATTTGAAGGTGATTATTTAATTCAACTGCTCAAATATTTGTAATATCATAATTCTCAGGAGTGATAATTATGAGTGATGGGATATTTTTGCTTCAAGATAATGGGGAACTTTTAAAGATGACTGAATTGCGAATATAACCATACTGTTCCCGAGGGAGTTTTAGAAAACTTCTTGGATGAAGCTATTTCCTATGAAGAATTTTGGGATAAAGTTGAGTTCTAATGAATATCATAATTTAGTTTACTAGTTAGAACTTTTTTGCAGAGCATTATGTATCTTATAGTAAAAAACTGAGGACAAAAATTGTCCTCAGTTTTTTAGTGGGTGCCCTGCATATTTTCCGCGCTGAGTGGTTGAGAGTATGTCACAAAGCATCTGCCTCATCAAAGTTTGCTTCATCAAAAGAATTAGAGCTTCCTTTATAAAGCTGATAGTATGCACCTTTATTTGCTACTAGTTCTTTATGGTTGCCGCTTTCAATTATCCTACCTTGGTCAAGGACTAATATTTTATCGGAATTTCGTATTGTAGATAGCCGATGGGCGATCACGAATACAGTTCTACCTTTCATCAGTTCATCCATTCCCCTCTGTACAATGGCCTCTGTACGGCTGTCAATACTTGAAGTGGCTTCATCTAAGATCATAACTGGAGCATCAGTTAACTGGGCCCTGGTTATTGACAGTAACTGTCTTTGCCCCTGAGATAGATTGGAGCTTTCCTCAGAGAGGATGGTTTCATAGCCATCAGGCAGCATTGAGATAAAGCTATCTGCTTGTGATCTCCTGGCTGCTTCATAAATCTCTTCATCGGTAGCATCTAATTTGCCAAAGCGAATATTTTCTTTAACAGTTCCGGTAAATAGTGATGTATCTTGCAGAACCACACCAAGGGAACGGCGTAGATCAGCTTTTTTAATATCATTTATATTTATCCCGTCATAACGGATTTTACCATCATCAAGATCATAGAACCGGTTAATTAGATTGGAAATAGTGGTTTTACCAGCACCGGTTGCACCCACTAGAGCTATTTTCTGACCAGGTTTTGCATGAACAGAAACATTATGCAGGACTGGTGTTTCGCCATCATAACTGAAATCAATATTATTTAGGCGAATATCTCCTTTTAGTTCAGTGTAGTTGAAGGAACCGTCGGGTTGTGGTTGTTTCCATGCCAGGATACCTGTTCTTTCTTCTGTTTCCACTAGTTTGTCGTCTTCGTACTTTGCATTTACCAGTGTAACAGAACCCTTATCTGCTTCAACTTCTTGATCAAGAAGGTCAAAAATCCGCTCTGCACCTGCCAGGGCCTTAACTATTGACTGTAATTGTTGGGAAATTTGGGCAATTGGCATTGCCAACGTTCTACTCAATTGTAAAAATGCTGCTATTGTTCCCAGAGTAAGAGCGCCAATACCGTTAATATAGAGTATTCCACCTGTTATAGCAATTAAAACATATTGAATATGAGAGAAGTTTATCATTATCGGCATTAAAATATTGGCATAACGGTGTGCATCTGTAGAGTGTTGACAGAGCTTATCATTTAATTCATCAAATTTTGCTTTAGCTTCTTCTTCATGGCAGAACACTTTAACTACCTTTTGTCCGCTGATCATTTCTTCAACATAACCGTTTGTTTTGCCTAAAGTTTCTTGTTGCCGGGAAAAATTTTTACCGCTTAATCCCACTACTTTCCTGACAACAACTAAATTTATAATTACGGTTAATATTGCTACTAGAGTTAGATGGGGGCTTAAAATTAACATTGTTGTGAAAACACCGACAATAGTGACAATGGATACAGCCATTTGCGGCAATCCCTGGGTTATAAACTGTCGCAGTGTGTCAGTATCGTTTGTATACCTGCTCATTAAATTACCATGGGTGTTACTATCAAAATAGCTTAAGGGTAATTTTTGCATATGAGAAAACATACTATCTCGCAATTCTCTAAGAGTGCCCTGGGAAATTGAGACCATTAACAAATTAAAAGTCAATGTCCCAATAACACCTGCTAAAAAAATACCTCCCATAATGAACAGGGCCGAGATAAGGCTGCTGAAATCAGGATCGGAAACACCAACTAAGGGGGTAATATATTCGTCTATTAAAACCTCTAGAAAAACGGACATTCCCAGTCGAGCGCCGGTGCTTAACATTATGCCGATAAAAACTATTGGTAAAAGTAGTTTATATCTAACAAATATAAATGAAAGAAGTCTTTTAAAAGTCTTGATGGGATCTTTGGCTTTTCTTCGTTTGCTCACATTATGCGACGCCATTATCTGTACCCCCTTTGAGTTGAGTGTCATAAACCTCCTGGTAAATTTGGTTGTTCTCTAGTAGCTCGTCATGGGTGCCGATTGCGTCAATTTTACCACCATCCATAACGACAATCTTGTCTGCATCCATAACTGATGTTATACGTTGAGCAATTATGATTTTTGTTGTCTGGGGGATTTCGTCTAGAAAAGCTTTACGCAAGTATGACTCGGTTTTTGTGTCCACAGCACTTGTTGAATCGTCAAGGATAAGAATATGAGGTTTTTTAAGTAATGCTCTAGCAATACATAACCGCTGTTTCTGTCCACCGGAGACGTTTGACCCACCCTGTTCAATATGTGTGTCATATCCATTTGGTAACTCTTGGATAAAGCCATGGGCCTGAGCCAATTTACAAACCCGGATCAATTCTTCATCGCTAGCTTCTTTGTTACCCCAGCGTAAATTTTCCTTAATTGTACCTGAAAATAAAGTATTGTTTTGCAGCACAACGGATACCTTGTTCCGCAATGCCTTGATATCATATTCTCGAACATCTCTTCCGCCAACTAATAAACTTCCTTCAGTAACATCGTACAACCTAGGAATTAGCTGGATTAAGCTGGTTTTACCACTACCTGTTCCTCCTAATATTCCGACAGTTTCGCCTTCTTTAATATTAAGATTTATATTGTTTAAGCATAAATTATCCATACTTTTGTAGTAGCTAAAGCTTACATTTTGGAAACTGATATCACCGCTTTTGACCTCTTTAATGGGATTTTCGCTGTTGTTTAAGTCAATCTCTTCGTCTAATACTTCAACAATACGTTTAGCGGAAGCCCGTGATATACTGATTAAGACCAAAATCATTGACAGCATCATCAAGCCCATAAGTATTTGAGTGGTATAAGCAACCATACTTACCAATTGTCCTGTTGTCATTACACCCTCAACAATCATATTTGCACCTAACCAGCCAATTAATATTATACTGGTATAGACAGAAAGTTGCATTAATGGAGCATTGAGGCTAATAATTCTTTCCGCTTTGGAGAAGAGTTTGTAAATTGTCTCAGAAACATCATTGAATTTTTCCTTCTCATATTCTTCTCGGGCATATGATTTAACAACACGTATACCGCGTAAATTTTCCTGTACCACATTATTCAGTTTATCGTAAATCCGAAAAACTTTATGAAAAAGCGGATCTGCATTACTAATAATTAAATATAGCCCTATGGCCAAAAAGGGTAGAACTGCCAGGTAAACCAATGAAAGCTGTGGATTGATATTAAAAGCCATCACGAGAGCAAAAATGAGCATAATAGGTGCTCTGAATGAAACTCGAAGCATCATCTGATAGGCATTTTGGATGTTTGTTATGTCTGTCGTTGATCGTGTAACTAAGCCTGAAGCCGAGATTTTGTCAATATTGTAAAAAGAAAAGTCCTGAACTTTATAGAATACTTTTCGTCTCAAGTTACGTGAGAACCCTGCCGCGGCACGTGCTGCATATGTACCGGAAATAATACCAAAAAGCATAGAAAGCAGGGCTGATAATAGTAATACGCCACCGAGCCTGATAACTAAATCAATATTGCCTCTTTCAACCCCGAAGTCAATTAAGTAAGCAATTAAAAACGGAATCAGAACTTGCATAATTACTTCTAAAATAACAAAAATTGGTGCTATAATAGTATCTTTTTTATATTCTCCTATACAGCTTAACAAATGTTTTAACATATCTACTTGAATAGCCCTCCCCCTGTGCAAAAATACAAAAAAACATCTCTATCAAAATTAATTTTGGGACACTAATAATTATTATAGCATAATTATTATAACTTCATAAAATAAACTTCATAAAATAAAGGCCAATCCTAATTTTACTTGGATTGGCCTTAAAACTTTGCTAAAAACTATTGTCTTAACGGTCCTACCAGTAATTTGATAGCTGTTCTTTCTTCACCATCGATTTCAACATCAATAAAAGCTGGAACAAAGGCTATATCAATACCGCTTGGGGCTAAAAACCCCCGAGCAATCGCTATAGCTTTAATTCCCTGATTGGTGGCTCCTGCTCCAATAGCTTGTAACTCAGCTTTTCCTTGTTCTCTTATTACTCCTGCAAGTGCACCTGCTACTTTGTTGGGATTCGATTTTGCTGACACTTTTAATGTTTCCATAGTTTAAACCTCCTAAATTTAATGGACCGTATTATATACTATTTTACATTTAGTAAAAAATACCTTTTTATTTAGGAATACTTTTCGGGTGGAATTGTTACGGACACAGAATTATCTGACGATACCAGAGGCAATCGGCACAGGTGGGGGTGTTTCCCCAGCAGTCCAATTGATTGTCGTCGGTCATGGAACATCCTTCTAAATACTTACAATCAGTGCAGGAGGGAAATCTCCCTTCCATGACCTGGGAGCGGAACTTAATAAATTCTCTTTGCTTCCAGATTTCCGCTATACTCTGTTGGGACAGATCACCGACATGGTAGGCGTAATTGAATTTTTTCCTACCGTAAATATAAGCTGTGTGATTGTGCATGCCTGGATAACACGGAGAAACCTTGCCCAAGTAATTGATTACTAGGGACTTAGACTCCACAAAATTACAGTAGCGGTGGGTGCGGAGTTTCATTTCGGGAAGTTGGGATCTGAAGTAGATAAACCCGGCACCGCTTCCCACTGCTAAATTGTCCTCATCGGCATCGTACAGAACCTCATCAATCATGTCTTCGGTGTAGGGGAGCAAATTGGTGACTATTACTGAATCCACCTGCAGTTTTCCTGCTAATTCCACTAGGTTCGGCAGTAAATGGTAATTTGACTGCATGGCCACGAATTCGAACCACAGATGGGGCTTGTTAATTCGGTAGTTTACTTTTTGGTGGTATATGTGCTCTAGATTTTTCAGCAGTAAATTAAAATCCGAGTTTTTGCGGATCTGCTGGTACTCTTTTTCTCTGGGGGCGTCCATGGAGACAATAATCTTATCGGCTTGCAGTCCTATCAACTGATCTACCCGTTCAGGGGTGAGGTAGTAGCCATTGGTGATAAACTCCAATTCAAGTCCCAGCTCCTTAACCTTAGTCGCGACTTCAAAGAAGCGGGGATGCACCATTGGCTCGCCAAACCCACCCAGGTGTACTGTTTTTAGCCCATTTTTGGCCAGCTCGGGGAGTTCAGCCAATATTTTATTCAATATATCGTTGCTCATATTGTCAGGGGTTCTAAACCAGGCGTTTCTAATGCAGGTGATGCAGTCAAAATTACATCTAGTGGTCAGTTCTAAATATAGCTTTTTCAAGTCCAACTGTACGGGTAGGTACTTAATTCCGTCCCTGTATTGTACCTTTATCCAATCTTCGGGATTATCAAAGTTATATTGAGAATCATTTTTTTCGTATCCAGTTATTTTACTCATAATATCACATCCTAATTTCTAAGCAAAATTAACCTCCGCCAATTGGTGGGAAAAAACCAATTCTGTCGCCATCTTCCACAGTTTCCTCTAAGTCTACATTGATGCCGTTTTTAATGATTAAATGCAAATCCTCCCTGGGTAGTCCCAATTCATCAACAATCTCACCGATGGTATGTTTCGCGGTTTCATATTGGTATACCCCGGCTTCAGCACCTTGAGGCAGGTACTCTCGCAGGGTAGCATAGCAGCGAACTTCTATATTTGCCAAAGTTTATCACCGCCTTCAATTTCATTATTAAGCAAATATTATGGGCAAAAATATCGATTAGGTATCCTTAAGCCTGTGAGAATTATTATAAGCGATGCGGGCCAGAGTTTATCTGACCCGCATCGTAGATGACATAGATGACAATTTACATGTTCAAAAATTATGCTTTTCCCGTCAATGGCGTCAAAATTATGAGAAGTTGTACAGGCTATCCAATTCTTCTTCCGATAGGTCGAATTTAACATCGTGGGGTGGTAATTCTTCTTTTTCGAAAAATTCGGGCAGTCTGTCGTGAGCCTTGGTGAATCCGGCTTTTTCGTTAAATTTGCGCTCTACATTTAAGATTTGCTGTCCTAATTCGTTTACATCGTCAACTGTCAAGTTTGTTCCGTACTGGGCGTTAATCATATCGACGACAGTAGGAAGCGCTTCATCACTATCCAGAACAGCAAATGCGACAAACAGGCAAAGCCCTGTGCTGTCGATTGAAGCCGTGGCAACCTGTAGATCTCTGGAAAGGTCTACCTGGCCTTCTTTTTTCAGTGGATTGATTTCTCCACCTACTTTAAGGATATTGGCAGTGACAGAGTATCCTGCTGTGTGATCGGCACCTTGTGTACTGGTAGCGTAAGTTACACCAACACCTTTGACAGCTCTGGGATCATAAGCGGGGATACTTTGTCTCTTTACAGTCGGCACTCGATCTATTCCGAATACTCTACCGGTCGTTTCAGAACCTGAACCTAGGATCTGACCCAGGGGCGTCCCCTTGCGGATTTCTTCGTCGAAAATGCGTTTTACTTCTTCTTTATCGCCAAATTCTATCATATCAGTTTCCATGAATACGCCAAAAGTGACACCAGTTTCGATGGTATCAAGACCTAAATCGTCACAGCATCTATCAAAATAGGCGATGTAGTCCAAATCATCGATATTACAGTGGGCGCCAAAGGCCCAGATTGTTTCATACTCAAAACCTGCGGTTAAATACTCGCCTTTGTCATCGTGATAGACGTTGGAACATCCCATAATACAGCCGGGATGGCAGGAGTGACCTGGCTTACCGTCTCTTTCTTTAATGGTTTCAGTCATAGTTTCGCCACTGATTTTATTGGCAGTTTCAAATCTTCCGCTGCGGAAGTTTTCAGTAGGTAGACCGCCGGCCTCGTTTAGAATGTTAATTAACACTGCTGTGCCGTAATTTCTCAAAGCCTCACCGGAAACAGGGTGATCTAGAATGATTTTGGAGAACTTGCGGCTGGCTTCTTTGAATGCGTCTTCATCGGTCAACTCTACGCCAGGGGCCCCTTCGTCGTCAATGACGATGGCTTTTAACCCTTTGGCACCCATGACGGCACCCAGGCCGCCGCGACCAAAAGCCCTTACCGGACGATCATCAGTATCGGTGACTGCTATACTGGCTGCAGTCATCTTATATTCTCCAGCCGGTCCTATGGACATGATTGTGACTTTTTCTCCGTACTTTTGGCGCAATTTATCGCCTACCTCGTAATTGCCGAGGCCTGCTAAACTATTATCTTCTTCTAATCGGACTCCATCCTTATCTATAACTAAGACTTGATTGTCTTGCTCTGCTTTGCCCTCTATCACTAGCGCTTTTAACCCCAGTTTGGCCAAGTCCTGGGCAGCTGTACCTCCGGAATTACTCTCCTTGATACCTTTAGTAAGTGGACTGATGCTACCGACAGACAAACGACCTGAACTGGGGGCTCTAGTACCTGACAACAACCCTGGAGCAAACACCAATTTATTGTTTTCTCCTAGGGGGTGAGAAGTGGGCTTAACTTCATCGTAAATAATTTGTGAAGTTAAAGCTCTACCGCCGAGGGCCTGATAACTTTCAGGGACCTCTACTTGGTTGACACTTCTCTCAGACAAATTCACGCGAAAAATATTGTTCACCAAAATCCCTCCCTTTTATAGAATAAAAACTTTATCCAACTATAGTTTACCATGATAATAGAATTTTGAAAATGTTTTTTCTTTTTTGACTGTAACCAGTTTTAATAAGGGTATTGTAGTTTTTCAAGCCGTACTTCGAAATAACTATAGCAAGATTCTATAATGAAAGATTAAAACCCCCTACTTAGACGGCAAGATTCTAAGCAGGGGGTCATACAAAATACTTATTCGAAGGATAGTTTGATATTATTTAAATTTAAGACAACATTTCTAAAAAAGAGTCTACGCGAAGTTTAATCTGTTCAACATCTGTATCTGTATAGTCAGTTTCTATCTGAAGCATAGGTATGTCATGATTTTTTTGGAGATGTTCTTTTAGTAAATAAGATTCAATATTATAAGTGTGACATGCTTGTAAAGTTATATCTATTACTCCATCAATTTGATAGTCTTTTACTAACTCACTAATGAGCTCAAATCTTCCATCATTTGGTGAAATACATGAGCAAGGAAGTTCCATGTATTTTTCAGCTATAGCAGCTAATGGCTCTTCTGTTTCACTAATATTTTTAACTAGACCCTTCACACCTGAACAGGCTTCTTTAAGAACAACTTGTCCACCTTGTTGTTCTATAATATTCAGGGTTTTTTCTTGCCCAACACCAGTAGGGGAGCCGGTAACTAGTATTCGCGGTTTTTTTGCCAAACTATCGTCAAAGGACTGATTATTTATTATTTCTTTGGTTTCATTAATAATATTTTGTATTTTTTCAAGATATTCATCACGATTTAGTTGAAACTGCCGTGCCCAAATAACTTTTAAAAGGTCTTGCCCTGATAATGGTGCGGGGTTGTGCTGGTTTAGAGAAACAAGCTCCATTAACTTCGTTCTCTCCTGATTATGGCCTTTAATGGCTTTTTCCAAGCTCTCTTGAGTAACCTCCACATCAAACTGTTCTTCTAGATATGATTTGGCACGTTTTAATTCTTGGATCCAGTGTTCTTGCTTTTTTTCATATGTCGATGAATTTGGAATATCTAATACCATCATAGGTTTATATTCATTTAGCATTTCATACATTTTTTTCTTACCATCACATGTGGTCTCTGCCATTACCACATCGGAAAAATAAAAGAACGGACAAGTATCAGTTTTAGCAAAACCATAACTTGACTTAATCAAAGGACACAGATTTCTCGGTAGATCTTCCTCAGCTGCTGGTATAGGGTCCTGTTTTGTAGCACAAAGTCCAACTGGAATTGCTCCAGAAGCTTCTATCAGTTCAACCGGTGTAAAAACACAATAATATCCTACGACATTTCTTCCAGCTTCCTTTAATTCTTTGATTTTAGCCATATTCTCTGGAATCAAACTATCAAAAAACTCCATGGTTTGTGGTCTCAAATAAAGCCCTCCCTTAAGTGTTTTCATGGCCAATGATAGCGGCTCCTAATGCTGCAGTAATCATTGGCTCATTAATAGTATAAATTTGAAAATTACCTGCTTCTTGCAAAAATGTACGAAGTACATGACTTTTTGCTATACCACCTGTGAAAACAAGTTCTCTTTTTGCGCCAACCTTTTTAGCCATAGTTGCCACTCTATTGGCAATAGATTTTAACAAACCGGCTGCAATATTACCCTTTTCTTCTCCTTGCATCATCAAATTAAGGACTTCTGTCTCACAAAAAACGCTACACATACTTCCTATTTCCACGGGATGTGCATCTTTTGCTAAATCATCAAGATTTTTGAGAGAAATACCAAGGGCTTGAACTGACATTTCTAAAAAACGTCCCGTTCCGGCAGCACATTTGTCGTTCAGAACAAAATCACGCACCTTACCTTGATCATTGACTAACATAGCTTTGCTGTCTTGGCCGCCTACGTCCAAGATGGCTTTTACATCAGGAAAAAGATAATTACATCCACGTCCCTGGCAAGTAATTTCGCTTGTAACTTCGTCAGCAAAAGGCAAATGTATTCGACCATATCCTGTTCCTACAACCGTGGATATTTGGTTTTTATCGATACTATAACGAATACACAAATCTTCTAATATACTGTCACCTATTGTGGTAGGATCAAAACCAGTCGGCTTATACAAAGACAAGTAGTTAGAGCCATCAAACAAAACTCCTTTTGTGGTAACTGAACCAATATCTATGCCAACACTATACATATCAATTCCTCCAAGATTAGCAAATCGTTATCACTTTATCAGCTTCGCTCATAAGTTCCATATTTGAATACATATTCCCAATATTTCCAACTGCAACTTTTTCTTCAAGGGAAAAGTATTCTACACATATTCCACAAGCCATTAACGTAACTCTTTTATCTTCTAAAGCTTTTAAATTGTCTAAGGAATTAGAGTCATTTGTCACGAGATTTACACCTGAATTTAGAAATAATATATGTGTAGGTAGTTGATCTGCTTCTGTCAGTGTATAAAGATAACTATCCATTAATTTTTTACCTAAAGTTTTATCGCCTTTTCCAAAACTATCAGAAGTGATTAAAATAACATAATTATCCGTCATATATTACACCACCCTTATTATTGGTGATATTTAAAAATAAGCTCTATCGTTTTTTCAGCAACTTGACCGGTGAAATATATACATTGTTTTAAATGATCTTCACTACCAAACTCAAAATCCTTGATAAGCACTCTGCAGCAATTACTGTCGTTTTCTTGAATAAACCAGTCATGTAATTCTTTTGATGCTTTCATGACAGTCTCATTATTTTCACCAGGATTAGACCTACCAAATGCTAGGCCAAGTGCCATGACTCCACCAGAAACAGCACCACAAGAACAACCTGAACCGCCAAATCCTACTGGAAAACCGGATGCTAATTTTACTATATCCTTTTGAAATGGTTTATCGAGTAAATCATTAATTGTCAACAGAACAGCTTCTGAACACAAATAATCCCCGTTTCGATAGAGTTTCTCCGCTTGCTCTCTAGCTTTGGTTTGCATGTCTTCACGGTTAAGCTTCTTGAAATCTAATTCCAACCAATCACCTCCAATTTAATGCTAATGCTAAAAGGTTTCTATTTAATTATATCGGGCCTTATAAACGCTAACAAATTGTTTTTATTAATACAACTAATACAATGTATAAAAATAATCTATACAGGTTTTATAAGGACACTCTAATCTTTATCTATTAATAAATTTTATTGGGGTGTAGGATTTATCCTGTATATGTAGAATTTAGAAATTATTTGATTATATACCATTAAATACTAAAATTATTATTAATCTTTGGCTAGGGTGTTGAGGGGGAATTCAATGCTAAAAACCTTGTCTGAGAAATTCGGCTATATATCTACAAGTGACCATGAATATTTTTGGTTTAGTAATGCGAAATTCGTAGGATTTTTGGACGAATTGTAGAAGTGATATTAAGACATATCAGACTATTGAAATAGGAGGGTAATTGATGCCAGAAGAAATTTTGAAAGATATTTATAGAATTGAAGTACCATTGCCACGTAACCCATTAAAAGCAATCAATTCTTACTTAATCAAAGGTCAAGAGAGGAACCTACTCATCGATACAGGAATGAATAGACAGGAGTGTAGCAAAGCACTTACCACAGCTCTTGATACTTTAAAGGTGGATATGACAAAAACCGACCTTTTAATAACACATTTGCATGCCGATCACATAGGGCTTGCTTTTAATCTTGCATTCGAGGATTCAAACATCTATTTCAACCCTTTGGATGCCAAGATACTTGGTGATAATAACTTCTGGAACAAAAATCAGCAACTAGCTTCTAAGAACGGCTTTCCAAAAGATCTACTTGAAGAAGCCGTAAAAAAACACCCGGGTTACAAATATACCCCTGAGATATCAAAAGAATTTACTTTTATACAAGAAGATGAAGTGATAGAAGTCGGTGACTACCAACTAAAGTGTATTGAAACACCAGGTCATACTCCTGGAAATATTTGTCTCTACGATGATGATAAAAAGATCCTTTTTTCGGGTGATCACGTCTTGTGGAATATCACCCCAAATATATCAGCCTCTATAGATCCCAATGGTAACCCTTTAAAGGATTACATTAATAGTCTAGATAAAGTCCGGGATTTAGAAGTAGAGTTAGTCTTACCAGCTCATCGAAGCCTATTTTATGATTTGAGTAAAAGAGTAGATCAACTTAAACTTCATCATCAGATGAGGGAAAAGGAGATTGAAGAAATACTACATGATAATAAAAAGCTAACTGCATATCAATTGGCTTCACTTATGAGTTGGGAGATAAAATGTAATTCATGGGAAGATTTTCCCCTTGTACAGAAATGGTTTGCAACAGAAGAGGCCCTTGCTCACTTAAAGTATATGGAAGATAAGGGCACTATAGGGAAAAAAGTGACTGAAAGTATTATCCATTACCACCTTAATTAATGATAATGAATTTAGGTAGCTAATCATTTGAGGAGTTAACAGCTATGGAAATAAAAATGAGACTATAGCCACAACCAGTTTTTGGTTATGGCTATTATTTTCTTTGTGAATTTTCTTCTCCAGGAGGTGACTTACGGGAATTTGTGTTATCACCTTTAAAATAATATAAGATTAGCAACACACCTATCAGTATCCCATAATCGTATTCTCCAAAAGAGTAAGTTCCTGCAACTAAAGTGCTAATAATACCGTAGCTTGAAGTTAGAATTGCCAAAATTCCTACACCTAAAATGAAATAATGAAATTTTGAAAAACGCATACTTTTACCCAAATCCTCATCTCCCATCGTTATTTGTGATTATCATGGTTTGTGATTGTTGATTATTATTTTATTCTTTAATATGGTATTATTCTATCATTATATAATACTAACAACAACCGCTCGGGTTTTTATCACATTTCCAAGGAAAAATAAGGAGGTTTGTCGAAACTTTTTCACTGTATAAAATTTATGCGTTTTAGTGAAAATTACATGTCAAAGATCACTCATTGGAAATAATAAGAAAATAAGAGAATATTTTTCAAAAACCTTTCAAAATCATATTATATTACATAATGGAAAATAATTAATTGAAAGCCTGTAATGGAGGTATAAATTATGAACACAGAACAAGGCACTCAAGAACATGTTCAGGAATATGAGATTAATGACAAGACTTCCGAAGAAGTCACTGATATAAGCAAAAAAAGTAGCTATAAAAAAATTATTAATCTATTTGAATATCTAAAAGCATATTATTCTTTAACACGAAAACAAATATATGATGTTGCCAGTTATGACACTATTTACTGGTATGATGAATTGCCCAGTGCTCCGGGTTGTTCTTTTGAATCAACTTCTGAAGGTGAAAAACTGATAATTCAAAAGCAGAGTATTTCTGATCCTAAGGAACCTCCTGCCAGTATCGAGTCATGGATAGAGGGGGATTGGAAAGATCCGTCTGAGGAAATAAGTGTACTAAAACATAAAACTTCTCCTACAGAAGAGTTTACAGATGACCTTAAACGTGTTGAGGACTTTAGAGATTGGTATCAACACTGGGAAGAGTGGCGTGAACAAGCTTTACATAAGCAGAGAGTACATCAGCTATATCAAGAAATGTTTTTACTCAGCCAAAATTTAGAGAGACAACAAGATGAGCTCGAACTGGTTTGGGGTCATGGGATTCTATATTGGAAGGACGAAGGTAAAAAAATACGCCATCCGGTTGTAACTACTAATGCCATTCTCAATTTCGATGAAAAGAATGGTCAAATTGAAATTATATCTCAAGATGTGGAAAACACTTCATTAGAGCTTGAATTTTTGAATAGTATTAAAAACTCACAAATCAGAGATCTGTCAAAGCTTAAGGACGAAGTTAATAAAATGCAGTTAAATCCTTGGGAAAAGACAGCTATGGAAGAGCTATGTGAAAAACTGGTCAATTTATTGAGTCCTAATGGCAGGATACAATTCGACAGTAAAAAATTAACTTCGGATAAAGATCCGATGATCACTTATGAACCTGTGTTAATTCTCAGGAAAAAACGGGTAGGGTATAGACAAGATCTAGATGATATCTTAGAAGGTTTGCAACAAGGAAAAGAACTTCCCCAAACAATCCAGAGCATCTTTGATAAAGATCAAAACACTACATCAACTGCAACTATGAATATTGCTTCCGAAGAACTGATGTTTCCACTGGCTTCTAATGAGGAACAAAACCAAATAGTAAAACGGCTTTCTGAAAATACCGGGGTTACAGTTCAGGGACCACCTGGGACCGGAAAGAGCCATACAATAGCAAATTTGGTTTCTCATATGCTAGCCCATGGAAAGCGAGTCCTGGTTACAGCAAAATCCGAACGACCTCTGCGTGTTTTAAGGGAGATGATTCCTAAAAATATTCAACCACTATGTGTCAATGTGTTCACAGATGAGAGTAATTCTAAGCTGGAACTGGAAGAGGCAGTGAGAAGTATTTCCGAAACTATGGGGTCATTGGACATTTCAAGGGAAGAGAACAAACTCAAGAAACTAAAGAACACTTTAAAATCCATTAGAGAAAAAAGGGCTAGCTTACAAAATAAGATGAAACAGATCTCAGAATTTGAAACTTCTACTTATACAATAAATGGCCAAGAATTCACACTTCCTCAACTTAGTTCTTGGCTGACGGAAACCGAAGAGGAGCTTGGCTGGATCAAAGATGAAATTCCTCAAGATGCAGAGTTTCCTTTAGATAAACTTGAACTAAACCGTTTGTATGAATTGATAGGCGAGTTAATACATGAAGATAGAGAAAAGCTCCAGGAAGAAATTCCCGATATCGCGTTTCTTCCTAAAAGTCAAAGTTTAAAAGAGTTACATAATAAACTGGATAAACTATCAAATGAGATGTCAGATGAACAAGCAGGTGAACAGTTAGGTGAACAAGCAGTTGAATTGAAAAATGAAGCCAGTGACAGTTCAACTGATAAGTGGTTTGAAATTCCTGAAGATTTGGATGTGGAGACCGTATCAGACTTAATGGCTGAACTGGAAAAGGTAACTTCAGATTTAAAAATCAGAATAGATAGCGACTGGTTAAATACTATTTTTCAAGATGGCAAAAGTGAGGGTATACGAAGACAACAGTGGATAGATTTAATAGAAGGCGGTCGAGAGTATGTTAATAAATTATACGAACTGAGAGAAAGGACTGCAGAATATGAAATTGATATACCATATGAAAGTAATGTAGGAAAATTACTGGAAACAGTCATGGAACTTGAAACAGATTTGCAGAAAAAAGAGAAAATCGGGTTATTGCAAAAGGTTTTAAATTCTGATGTAAGATATCTACAACAAAACTGTACAATAGACGGGCTAGCTCCTAAAACTTTACAAGATATTCAGATACTCAAAGCAGAGCTTGAAAAAGGGTTAACCGCAAGCAAATTGCTAAAGCGTTGGGATAAACAAGTAGTCGCCATTAATGGACCGGAGTTCAATGAAGATGATCCCAGATTGATTGAAAAAATAGATGATCAGCTGAAAGTTATTGAAACAGTAATTTATTGGAATGAGACAACTTGGAAACCTTTAAAGGAAAAAATGAAGGAAAACAATATACCTGTGATCTTAGAAGATGTAGATATAGAAAAGCTAGAAACTTTGATCGAAAATTTAAAGTCAACTATTAACAACATTAAATTGAGAGATGTGCGTAAACAACTGGATAAGATAACTGAACTCATCAATGAAAACTTAGAGAACAACCACAAGTTTTATTATCTATGGGAACAGTTAGCTTCGGGAATGCGTCATCGTAATTATGAACTGTGGGATAATACTATTGAAGAAATTATTCGCTTAAAAAACCTAGAAGATGATTATCAGGAGTTTAAGCAGTTATTAGATAAAGTCAAAAAAACATCACCTACTTTAGCAAAAGACTTAGAGCGACAGGGAGGGGATGGGGGCCCCCTTTCTCCTCCTAGTAATATTAAACAAGCTTGGGAGTGGCGAAAGGCAGATACTTGGTTGTCCGAGGTATTATCAGAAGACCCCATTAAATTGAGTAAACAAGTAGATGAGTTGAGGCATAAAGAGAAAAAAATCCTAGAACAAGTAGTTTCTACTTCAACATGGCTTAATCTTTCGAAGAATGTAACAGAAGGGAATCGGAAAAATTTAATAGCTTGGCAACAAACTATGAAAAGGATAGGAAAGGGAACTGGAAAGTACGCAGGTTATTATCGAAAACAGGCTAGAGAAAAAATGGATAAAGCTAAAGGTGCCGTACCGGTGTGGGTAATGCCTTTTAACAAAGTGATTGAAAACTTTCCGGCTTGGAGCGATAAATTTGATCTAGTTATTGTAGACGAGAGTAGCCAGGTAGATATTTTTGGTTTACTATCTTTTTTCCGCGGAAATCAGTTATTGGTTGTGGGTGATGATAAACAAATTAGCCCACAAGGGGTAGGGCAGAATCTACAAGCAGTCCATAGGATTATGAAAACCTATTTGAGTGATGTGGAACACGGGGATTTATTTGAACCTAAATACAGCCTGTACGATTTATCCAAACAAGTATTTCCTGGTGTGATTATGCTCAAAGAACATTTCCGCTGTCTACCTGAAATAATTCAGTTTAGCAATGACTTGATGTATCAGGGAGAAATACTACCCTTAAGAGAGAAGATGGGCAGTGTGGGACAAGAATGGTCTTCAATTGTCAGAGTACCTATTGAAAATGGTTATAGAATGGTGAACTCGAAAAGCAATGAACCTGAAGCTAAGAAAATTGTAGAAACTATCATCCAATGCTGTGAGCGAGAAGAATACGCTGATAAAACTATGGGTGTTATCTCTTTACTAGGAGATGAACAGGCAAACTTAATTGAAAAAATGCTCATGGAAGAACTGGGACCTGAAGAAATGAAAAGAAGAAAACTGCATGCCGGTGATGCTTATTACTTTCAAGGTGATGAACGAGATGTTATTTTCCTTTCAATGGTAGAAGCAAAAGGAGAACATAGACCTGCAGTGCTAAACAAAGAAGACGATTTCAAGCGATTCAATGTTGCCATGAGTAGGGCTAAAGATCAAGTGTGGCTTTTTCATTCCATTGATACTGATAATTTGAATCCACAAGATGTTAGATACAAACTAATTCATTACTTCAAGTCTCCCCATAGATTGCAAAAAGAGTCTGCTGAATTGGAAGAGTTATGTGATTCAAAATTTGAAAAAGATGTGTTAAAAGACTTATTAAGACTTGGATATACAGTAGAACCACAGTATCAGGTGGGCACTAAAAGAATCGATTTAGTGGTGTTGGGCATGGACGGCAGTAAATTAGCAGTTGAGTGTGACGGAGATGCATATCATGGGATAGAAAACTGGGAATATGACTGGAATCGTCAAATTCAATTAGAACGACTTGGCTGGAAATTCTTTAGAATTAGAGGTAGTGCTTATTATAGAGCCCCTGAAAAAGAAATTAACGATTTAGCTTCGGTCCTTGAGGAGATGGGAATTTATCCACATTATTAGTAGGTTGATAGGTTGAAATTGAAAGAAAAATAAGAGGAATGGAGTAAAAGAAAATGACAGCAAAAATTTCTAAACCCCTAATATCTGGAATTTATTGACCAATAAAAAGTTTTTATGATATGCTTGTACATATGATATCAATCACAAAAAAAGATTTAGGGGGGGGACGAACTATGAAAAGATTTAGTATTCTTTTGCTATCATTGATGCTAATTATGGGAGGACTTTTTGTAGCAGGCTGTGAAACAGAAGAGGACGTAGCAAAAGAAGATGATGAGGTTGCAGAAGAAGAAAAGGATGAGAAAGAAAAGGATCAAGATGAAACTGTTGATGAAGAAGAATTAGATGAATTCATGGAAGACGCGGACTTTGAAGACGGCACATATCGAGGTATATTCGCCGATAGAGGAGACATTCATGTTGGCTTACAGTTTACCTTAGAAGACAACAAAATAACTGAAATTAGCCATAGGCACATGTATTACGATGGTATAGACTATTTAGATGAAGATATTGATGAAACTTACAAAGGAATCAGAGATCAGCATAAGCAGGCAGTAGAACATTTAGAAGGTAAAGATGTACGAGAAGCTGTGGCAGACTTATATGAGCCCGGTGACTTTGTGGACGATGTAGATAGCTTTTCAGGAGCGACTATTTATTCTCAGAAGGAAGTTTCCGCCATTGTAGATGGCTTGAACCGAGGAGTATATAGATTCAGAGAAGTAGGTGGCGAAGTGCCGGAGGATTATAGCCCTATTTCTGAAGATGCAGATTTTGAAGATGGAACATATCGAGGTATTTTTGCCGATAGAGGAGACATTCATGTTGGCTTACAGTTTACCTTAGAAGATAATAAAATAACTGAAATTAGCCATAGGCACATGTATTACGATGGTATAGACTATTTAGATGAAGATATTGATGAAACTTACAAAGGAATCAGAGATCAGCACAAGCAGGCAGTAGAACATTTAGAAGGTAAAGATGTACGAGAAGCTGTATCAGACTTATATGAGCCCGGTAACTTTGTGGATGATGTAGATAGCTTTTCAGGAGCGACTATTTATTCCCAGAAGGAAGTTTCCGCCATTGTAGATGGCTTGAACCGAGGAGTATATAGATTCAGAGAAGTAGGTGGCGAGGTACCGGAGGATTATAGCCCTATTTCTGAAGATGCAGATTTTGAAGATGGAACATATCGAGGTATTTTTGCCGATAGAGGAGACATTCATGTAGTTTTACAGTTTACTTTAGAAGATAACGAAATAACTGAAATAGGACATAGATACATGTATTATGATGGTGTAGATTATTTAGACGAAGATATTGATGAAACTTACAAAGGAATCAGAGATCAGCACAAGCAGGCAGTAGAACATTTAGAAGGTAAAGATGTACGAGAAGCTGTGGCAGACTTATATGAGCCCGGTGACTTTGTGGACGATGTAGATAGCTTTTCAGGAGCGACTATTTATTCTCAGAAGGAAGTTTCCGCCATTGTAGATGGTCTAAACCGAGGAGTATACAGATTCAGAGAAGTAGGTGGCGAAGTGCCGGAGGATTATAGTCCTCTAAGAACTAGGCCACAGACTCAGCAGTAATCATTTAAAAATTTATTGATAGCAAAAGCCCGTGCATATAGCACGGGCTTTTTTGCATGGTGTTTAATTAAATTACTATAGTAGATTAAAATTCTCGATGAAAATCTATGGACTCTATATCAAAAACTCTTAATGATGAATTAGAGTCAGGCTCTAAAGCTAACTTTGCATATTTATCTACTTCTTTTTTGTTCTTAGGCCCATGACTTAAAGAAGTAGCTCCGCCGATACAACCATTTTTACAAGCCATTCCTTCAATAAATGTATTGTCACAACGGTTATGTTTAAGTTTTTTCAAAACCTTATCACACTCAATGATGCCATCACAACTTACTGGATCAAATGGCACATCAAGCTTTTCTTCCTTAATGATATTTTCAATAGCTTGAGAAATTCCACCTGTACGGGCAAATATCCTACCATAATAAGAAGCGTTATCTAACAAACTTTCTTCTTGATCTTGTAACTCAAGACCTTTTGAATCAATCATTGCTGCTAGCTCTTCGAATGTCAATGCATAGTCTGTTATTCCTTGAAGATCTTTTTGTTGTATCTCCATTTTTTTGGCGGTACAAGGGCCTATAAATACTACTTTGCTCTTAGGATCCAAATCTTTAATTAATTTAGAAATGGCAATCATAGGAGAAATCATACTTGAAATATTGTCTTTTAACTCAGGATATTCATTAAGAATGTACTGGACAAAAGACGGACAGCAAGAACTAGTGATAGTTTTTTTGTTTTCTATAGTTTGAGCATATTCGTGTGTCTCTTTAACCGCCACCATATCGGCTCCTAAAGCTACTTCAATTACATCATGGAAACCTAATTTTTTGATACCTGTTATTACTTGTCCAATACTTGCGTATGTAAACTGACTAGCTATGGCAGGAGCAATAATTGCATAAACTTTATTGTTTTCATCTGCATTTTTTAGCAATTCAATTACTTCAGTTATATATGATTTATCCATTATTGCGCCAAAAGGACATTGATACACACAAGCTCCGCATTGTATACACTTGTCATTATCAATAGTAGCTTTTTTATTTACTTCAATATTTATTGCATTTACTCCACATGCCTTTTTACATGGTCTCATCACATCTACTATTGCATTGTATGGACATGCATCTTTACATTTTCCACATTCTATGCATTTTTGACCATCTATTTTTGCTTTATGTTGAACAAATTCAATGGCCCCTACAGGACAGTAAGAAACACAGTGATTAGCCAAGCATCCTCTACAAGCTTCTGTAATAACATACCGTGTATCAAAACATTCATCACAAGCCTCATCTATCACTTCTATGATATTATTATTTTCTTTATTTCCTCCGAGAGCCACTTTTATTCTTTCATAAGTTACAACTCTTTCCTTATGGATACAACATCTTATTTTAGGTTCTAGATCAATTCTTTTAGGGATATGAATTAATTCTTTATCTAATGTTCCTTCAAACGCTGCTTTAGATACTTCTCTTAAAACTTCATATTTCGATTCTTGAATTTTATTTTCAAATTTTCTCACTTGCCACTACCTCCTCAAGATATATTTTTTTGGCTTATAGATGACTTTTTTTGTATACTTTAGGGTATAAGTAAAATTGAAACTTTACAGTTATCAACATTCAACTTAAATACTCTATACTTTAAAGGATTTCTTTTTCGATAAAATCTTCAACATCTTCTAAAGCTAAAGAATGGACAGGGCCATCATCAACTTTTACGGAAACAGCTTTGGTACATTCTCCTAAGCAAAAAGCAGCCTTAAGTTCTACTTTGTCTGTTAGGTTTTTTTCTTCTAGTTTTTTTTCGATACTATTGATAACATCATAGGCCCCTTTTAAATGACATGCACTTCCAACACAAACATTGATTATCATATTAACTTCCCTCCTTAAAATTTAATAATATTCTATAGTAACTTGCTTACCCATATTTTCTAATCTTTCTGCAATGCTTTTAATAACCTGAGTTTTAATACCTAGATTTGGTAAGTCTGGATTTTGATGGGCAGGGTTGATAGCCTGTCCAACATAAAAGTTTATATGAGTGCAATCCTTAATAAACATTTTTGTTAAACGGGTTGCACCATCTTTAGACTTAAAAGGCTGAGAAGATTCTTTTAAGTGTGTATTAACTAAGTACTCATCTATGTTCTTAAGAACTTTTGTGAGTGTAAGAACACCTTCAGTTACTAGATCCAAACCTTCCATTTTAGCAACAGGCGGCACTTCATTTGTGCCAGTCTGAATATCAACTTTTATATCTTTACCAGTTTCTCTACTTACTATATTTGCTGCGGTTCCACCACAAACGATCTTTTTGCCTTTTGATTGTAAAATTTTTTGTACTAATATGGGATCATCTTTTTTGTTTTTAGGTGGACCAGAAAAAACTTGCAAAACTTCAGTTTCTCGGGCTTTTACAACGGCAACTGATATGTCATCTCCTGGTCTTTGGTTAAAGAAAAAATTAGATGTGTCAACAACTCTTCTAGAAATCACTTTAGCACATTCTTCGATTTTTGATTGTTTAATTAAATATTTGGCTACATTTTCCCACTTCCAACCTAAAGTGAGTACTTCTCCCACTCCTGCATGTATAACACCATCACTGACAAGAATTAAACTATCACCCTTTATCAGTTGGGCTTTACTTTCTAATATTTTTTTTCCATGTATTATTTGTTCTTTTTTGTTTAGTTTAACGAGACCACCATTTCTAATAAAAAAAACAGGAGGGTTATCATACTCTACAATATGAACTTTTCCATTTTTAGATATCTTTAATATTGCAAAAGTAGAGTAGGCTAATTTACGAACATTACAAACCGGTAATGTACTTGCTATGGTTTCTACGGTTTCATATACTGTTGCTCCGCCCTTTAACATTGTCCCGGCTATTTTCGTTGTCATTGTTGCCAGGATATTAGCCTTTACACCACTACCAAGTCCATCAGATAAAATGATGATAATATTTTCTTCTGTTTCTATAACTTCTATATTATCTCCACAGAGCTCTTCATTTTTCTTATTTATGAAATCATAAGCATAATCTATAAAAAAGCCCAATTAATCATCCCTCCGTTCCTCAATGACAATATCTTTTAAATCCGTTAATGCAACTTTAGTTTCTGCTGTAGTTTCTCCTAAAAGACTAGCAATTTCTTGTGCAACCCTCATTTGCTTATCTATAACACTTTGAGCGACATCAATGGTGTTTTTTTTAACTCTTACTAACTCCTCTTTATTTTTTTCTGCTGAAGTTACATCAGTCATGATAGCCATTAATACTTTTTCTTCTTTGAGGTATATAATATTAGCTATTAATATAACACCATAATTAGAATACTCGACTTTTTTTCCTATAAGATTAGTTTTGGTTTCTAAAACTTTTTTAAATGTGTCTTCTTCAATTATCTCACCAATTCTCTTGCCTTTTATTTTATTAGCTTCTATGTTAAATATTTGTTCCGAAGAAGGATTGAATTCTCTTACTACCAAATTAAAATCAACCATAAATATTGCATTGGGACTATGATCAAAAATCACATTTTTCAAGCTTTCTGCTTTTGACCGCATAAAAGGATGACACATGTTAACATGGGCGTTTTTTCTTAAAATTGACTCTGCAAATTCTCTACATGTAACATAACCACAAGCATTACAATTTAGCTCATCTTCTTTTTTATTTTTACCTATACTATTTAAGACTTCGTCAATTTGTTCTTTAGGGTGGCGATATTTTTTAACTTTTTTTGAAGATACATGTCTTTCGATATCAATTTTTTGTGCAAACTTATTTTCTATTTTGACATCATCACTACACTTTTTAGCAATATAATCTTTAACATACTTTTTTCTAACATAATAGCTTGGTGCCTCTTTAAGCATACCTGTGCCATCTATACATCCTCCAGGACAAGATAAGATTTCTAAAAATATACCGCTGAGCTCACCTTTCTTTAAACTATTTAAAATTTCCTTAGAACGCTCTACCCCAGTGACAACTATCTTTTCATAGTTTTCATTTTTTTCATTAGATAACTTGATATTGCAAGGTATTAACTTTCCCTTATCATTAGCTTTTTCATCAAAAGGCTCTGGTGATTGGTTTTTGAGATCTAAATTATTATCTTTAAACCATTTTTGTAATTCAACAAAAGTGAGCACAGAATTAATTATTCCATTATATTGACTTTCGTGAGCTTCTACTTTTTTAGCAATACAAGGCCCTATAAAAACTATATATGCATCTTCACCATATTTTTCACGAATCATTTTTCCATGGGCAATCATAGGTGACACTACAGGTATTAGATAATTTACTAACTCAGGATAGTATTTTTCGACTAAATAGACTGTAGAAGGACAACTTGTTGAAATCAAATTTTTTTGCTTTGCATCATTAGTGAAGTTTTCATAAGCATTTATTACAACATCAGCTCCAACTGCTGTTTCTTCTACTGCATAGAATCCTAATTCTTTTAAAGCAGTAACAATTTTTCCACCTTCTTTTATAGAAAATGCACCAGGAAAGGAAGGTGCTAAACTGGCTATTACTTTTTTATTGGAAGATAAAGCATCCTTAACTTCTTTAACTTTATCCTTTATAGTCAAACCATTTCGTTCACAAGCAACATAACACTCTCCACAAGATATACAAAGCTTTTCATCGTTTTCCCGGGGATCTCCAAAAACAGATATAGCTTTAGTATTACATGCTCTGATACATCTATAGCAATTTACGCAATCTTCTTCTGAAAAACTGATAAATTTCATTTTTTTCACTCCTTTGTTACTTGATTCACATGCTTATTATATTATAACTCATTTTATTTCTAAATCCAACCATATATTTTGATTTAGGTTGTATTGTAGTTGAATGTTGATAACTTTTTGAAATATCAACTTTACTTAAAAATGATTAAGCCATGAAATTTCCAAAAAGGAAATTTCACCCTTAACAAGAATATAATAATTGACGATTTATTTTTGGACGGTTTTATGTTTAGCTTTTGTGGACCAAATTAAGAAATTAATGCATAATTATTTTTCCTAAAGGATCATAGGAAGGACCAAAGGAGGAACTATAAGTGAAATCTTTCATAGACAGTCTTGATTCAATCTGTAAGGAATATCCCTTGAATAAAAAAGTTTTAATCATGCCCTCCTATGCAAAGGGTGAAATGTTACTTAAGAAAATGGCTTTAGAAGGTTATTATTTATTTAATGTTAGAATTATTACACCATTAGACTTAGCTAGAAATAAAATCGAAGATTATCTCAAGGACCACGATCTGCAGCTTATAGCTAGTTCTGAATCCAGACAGGTCGTGTTTAATATTATGGAAGATTTAATCAATAATAACAAGCTATCTTATTTTAGCCACCTTAAACCCTCCAATGGCATTATTAAAGCAATTCATAATGCAATCCATGAGTTGAAAATGGCCGGTGTTAACAGCAAACCCTCTGAAAAATCTCCATTTGTAAACCCTCAAAAAGAAAAAGATTTAATGACTATATATAAACATTATCAGAATTATTTACAAGGCATGAATTGGTTGGATGAGGGAGATCTTTTTAACAAAGCAATCACATTAAAAGAAGGGGAAATCACTTCCGGGGAATCTGTCAAATACCTGGTTTCAGATGCTTACCTCCATGATTTAACTTATTTGGAAAGGCAGTTAGTAGACAGCTTACCTGATGATTCGCTACATATAATCGATGAACTCACTGACGCACTCAATGATGCACATGAAGGGGATGACCAAATAGACACGTGGAAAAGAAAAATCACTTTTAATACTAAAGAACAGATAGACCTGTTTAGTGCTTCTGGTGAAAGTGTAGAAGTGAAACAGGTATTTTCTTGGATTCGAGATGGGTGTCTTCCCTTTGATCGGACCATTATTTTATATTCTAGCTCTTCCCCTTATAGTGAGTTAATCTATAAACTGAGCGAGAAATATCAGATTCCGGTAACCTTTGGCGAAGGTATCATGATTCAAAATACCAAACCGGGAAAACTGTTGTTTTTACTACTGGAATGGATAAATAGCGGTTATCGGGTAACGGATTTAAACAAGATTTTAGATGAAAACCTTCTCTATATAGGCGAAGGGACACTTTCAGGATATAAAATTAGAAAATTGCTTCGGGAAGCCTCTATCGGTTGGTCAAGGAATAGATATTTTCATAGGTTGGAAAAAGTCATTTCGGAATTGGAGAATCTAGAAGAATTAGATGACAATGCTATAGACGACAATGATCATAGCCGTCATCAGAGGCTCCTTGGAGAATATCGAGCACTATATCGGATCATTAATGACATCTTTACTTGCTTGGATTATCAAACTGATGAGCAAGATCCTGAAATTATCAGTCTGGCAAGCCTTTCTGGTTGCATTGCCAGATTCATAGACGAGTTTGGCCAGGTGACTTCCCAGTTTGATAAAGAAGCCCAGCAAAGGATCAGGGATGAACTGGAGCTAATCTCTCAAATATCAAAGAGTTATCTAGAAATTGACCAGGCTATTGAGCGGTTAAAGGAGAGTATCGAAAATATAAGGGTTGGCCAGGAACTGCCTCAAGCAGGTCATATTCATGTGGATCATTATCAAAATGGTTGGTGGATGCTCAGAGATAATGTGTATCTAATTGGTTTTGATGCTGACAGGTTTCCGGGGAATCGACAGGAAGACCCTATCTTACTGGATGAAGAGAGAAAACAAATATCCGATTGGTTGCCTTTGGGACAGGATAGGCCAAAAGAAAATTATCAGCTCGTACTTGACATGCTTAAGGGTATTGCTGATATGACTGGACATATGGAAAATGGACATACGGAAAATAGACATAGGGAAAATGGACATAGGGAAAACGTGCATAACGTGCATAAGGAAAAAGGACAGATGGTAATCAGCTATTCGTCCTTTGATACTACGGAACACAAAGAGAAGTTTCCGTCCTCTTTGCTATTACAGGTCTATAGACAGATATCAGGTGACAGTGATGCTGATTACACTACACTTCAAAACTACTTGATGCCTCCTGAAGGGATGATACCGAAACGACAATCAGAAGTTATGGATGAAATTGATTGGTGGTTAGCAAATTATGTGGAATATGTGGAGAATGGGCAACATTTACAGCTAAATCATATTGTCTACTGTTATCCTGATTTACAGAAAGGGGTAGAAGCTTTTCAGAACAGACTATCTCCAGAATTTACAGTATATGACGGCAATGTATCAGCTGACAGGACGGCCATTGATCCCAGGGAAAGGGCTAAACCTATTTCTCCGACTCGCCTAGAATTATTGGGGAGATGTCCTTATGGATACTTCCTTAACCAAGTTTTGGGGATTGAACCTCCTGAAGATATAGAGTTTGACCCTGGGAAATGGTTGGATTCTTTGACTAGAGGTTCATTGCTCCACACTATTTTTGAACAATTTTACCGAGAACTGACCCTGAACCAGGAAAAACCACAGGAACACAAACACAGTGAATATTTAACAGAAATGGCAGAAGAACTAATTGATCAACAGCTAGAAGAATTGCCACCTCCTAGTGATTTGGTGTATCAATACGAAAAGGATGATCTGTTGAATTCTGCCCTGGTATTTTTGCGCAGTGAACAAGAGTATTTCGAGTCTTCTAGGCCAATATACTTTGAGCTCTATTTCGGCCGGAGTGGAGATGAACAAGAACATCAGGATATGGTTCCTGTTGAGCTTCCCTCTGGAAAACGGTTATACCTTTCGGGTAAAATTGACCGTGTAGACCTGGATCAAGATGGCAATTATCTTGCTTATGATTACAAAACCGGGAGCACTTACGGATATTCGGAAAGTGAATATTATAAAGGGGGAAGACAGCTGCAGCACGCTTTATATGCTCTGGCCTTGGAGCAGATTCTTCAGGAAAACTATCCCCATAACAATATAAAAGTCACAGGAGCAGGTTATCTTTTCCCCACAGTTAAGGGGGAAGGGGTTAGATATATACGATATTATGAGGACAATGACAGGGAACAGATTTTAGAACTAGTGGATAAACTGTTGGACTTGTTGTCACAGGGTAAATTTGTCATGACTGATGATACAAGTGATTGTAATATCTGTGATTATCAAGTCATTTGTGATCGAAAGTCCCTTGACGATTCGATAACTGAAATGTTTGATTACTGCCCAGAATTAGACCTCTTTAGGCAGGTGAGAAAATTTGAGTAAAAACATGACTAATAAAACAAAAAATCCTCCTGATCAGAACCAACGGGATAGGATAATAGAAGATTTAGACCAAAATATTTTGGTTGAAGCCGGGGCTGGTTCCGGGAAAACCAGGAGCCTGGTGGATAGAATGGTAGCCCAGGTGGTTTCAGGAAGGTACCGGGTGGATGAGATTGTGGCCATCACCTTTACTAGAAAGGCGGCAGCAGAACTTCGAGAGCGGTTTCAGAATCGTTTAGAAGAAGAGTATCAAAAGGATTATAGTCCAGAAGTAAAAGACAATATCGAAATCGCTCTCCGAAATATTGAGGGCACTTTTTTGGGTACAATCCATTCTTTCGCTGCCAATCTTTTGAGGGAAAGGCCTGTAGAAGCGGGTCTTGACCCGGAATTTCAGGAGTTAGATGAACTGGAATCTGCTATTATGGAAGAAGAAGTTTTTGAAGAATATTTATTATATGTACGGCTAAATAGGGAAGATCTTCTGATCAACCTGGATAAGATTGGTGTATCACCTCAGAATTTAAAGGCTAGTTTTAAGGAATTGGCCCATTATCCCGATGTAGAATTTTTTCATAAGGAAGTGGATAGACCTGATTTAGAATTGGCTTTACAGGAACTTAAAGAATTAATTGACAAAGCAAAGGCCAATCTACCCGATAAAGAACCTCCTAAGGGATATGACGGACTTCAAAGGGCCACTTTAAAAGCAAAACGGTATTTGAGCTATTTTGACATGAACAGGGACGAGCGGATAGTGGAACTACTCAGCCAGTTTGAAAAACCAAAAATCACCCTAAACAGGTGGCCAGAAAAAGATATTGCCTATGAACTAAGAGATGAAGCCAATAGACTGGCAGAAGAAATTATCCAACCTATCATGGAAGAATGGCGCAGATACTGTCATTACCATATCATGAGGTTTCTAATTCCCGCAGTGGAATTTTATGAACATAAAAGGGAAGAACTGTCATACATGAACTTTAATGATCTACTACTTAGAGCTCGCAATATGTTAAGGGACTATCCCGAGGTTAGACAGTACTTTCAGCGTAAATATCGCACTATTTTGGTGGATGAGTTTCAAGATACCGATCCAATTCAGTCGGAACTACTGTTTTATCTAACAGGTGAGGAAGTACAGGAAAAAACCTGGTATAACCTGTCACCCAGGCCGGGATCTTTATTTGTGGTTGGTGATCCCAAGCAGTCTATTTATCGTTTTAGAAGGGCAGATATAGATACCTATAATCTGGTGAAGGATTTAATTGTCGATAGAGGAGGAGAAATTTTAGAGCTTACCGCCAATTTCAGATCAGTCAATAGCTTAGGTGAATGGTTAAATCCGGTATTTCAAGAACTACTCCCTGAGGAATCTGATAAATATCAGGCTAAACATGCGCCCCTAGAAACTATTAAAAGGGACGAAGAAGTGATTGGTGAACAAAGTGATTTAGCCGGTTTATTATCAAAACGGCTAGGGGTGCGGAAGCTATCTGTACCTCAAGGACTTAGCAAAAAAGAAGAGGTCATGGAAGCTGATGCCCGACAAATAGCTCAAAGTATTAGAAGATTATTGAATTCTTCAGGCGGGTATCAGGCTTCGGATTTCATGATAATCCTTCGCTATAAAGAGGGGATGGATAAATACGCTAGAGCCCTGGAAAATGAGGGCATCCCTGTGGCTATGACCGGGGGCAGTTCCATGGGGGATTGCTTTGAATTACAAGAGTTGTATAAACTACTGTTATGTCTCAAAGAACCTGATAATCAAGTATATTTAATTGCAGTATTGCGGGGGCTGTTTTTTGGACTGGATGACGATACTTTGTATCAATTCAAAGAAAATGGTGGTAGCTTCAATATTTATTCTTCACTACCCGAAACAGATAATAAATCGACACAAAAAGTAGCCCAGGCCTTAGACAGATTGAAAAAATATTTGTCCTGGAAAAATAAATATTCTCCCTCAATATGTCTAGAAAAACTAGTATCAGAACTGGGCTTATTCCCTTATACCTTTACATGTGGTGAGATGGAAGAAAGCAGAAGCGGTTATCTATATCAGTTATTAGAAATTGTAAAACAAACAGAAATAGAAGGAGAGACAGATTTTGTTTCCATGGTAGAAAAAATTGAGGATGTTTTGACAATCAATCCTGAAGAAGAACTTGATATATTTTCCCAGAAGCAAAATGCGGTTCAGTTAATGAACCTTCATAAAGCTAAAGGACTGCAGGCCCCTGTAGTATTTTTGGCCAATCCTGTTAAAAAAGTTAACCCGGAAAAATTTGTAACTAAACATATAAAGAGGACTGCTGGTACAACTCCTACAGGATATTTTACTTTCTCTGAAGTTAGAAATTTTCGAAGGAAGGAAATTGGTATTCCCAGTGATTGGGAAAAATATCGAGAAGAAGAACTGAAATACCTGGAATCTGAAGAAAACAGATTATTGTATGTAGCAGCTACACGGGCTGAAGAACTGTTAGTTATCAGTGATTCGGAAGAATCAAAGGTTAGAAAATATAACCCCTGGTGTTCGTTATTAGATAACAGTCCTGAAGAGGTTTTGGAATTAGAGCTGGAAGTTAATGATAATGATCAGCAGTTTGATGGGGTATTACTGGGGGATAATCAAGAACAAGTCAATGGAGAGGAGCTCACTGAACAGCTGCAAAAAATCAGAGAACAAAAATACAAGTGGATAGAACCTCATGAAAAACCCAGTTATCTACTGCATACTCCCAGTTCATTAGAAAAAACAGCTTCCGAGTCAAAAACAAGTTCATCCGATTTTTTTCAGATATCAATAGAATCTATCATTCAATCTAGAGAAGATGAATTAACAGAGGAAATTGACCCGGAAAAAAGTGACAGGGGTGAGCTTAAAGGGGCTGTACTTGGTAATATCGTTCATAGGGCCTTTGAATTACTCATCAAAGATTGTTATCAAGATAAAATCACCATAACTGGATTACTACAAGAATACAGAGAGGAAGACCCTGATGGTAAAAAAGAAGCTCTAATCCAAGAACTGATTTATAAATTTAAAGCTTCACAGCTGTGGGATAAGATTTCCCGATCAGATCAAGTACTGACAGAAGTACCGTTTCATTTAAAAACAGAGCCCCAGGAATCTCTTCATGAATTCATTTCGAACAATATTAAGGATAGTATTAAAATTAAGGATAGTATTAAAGAAAATGAAAATTTAGATCATGTCTCCATTGTTTTTTCGGGCACTATTGACCTGGTCTTTAAAGATCCTGATTCGGTTCGAGATTCTGAATGGGTGATTGTAGATTATAAAACGGATCTAATAGAAGCGAGTAATGAACAGCAGAAAAACCATGCAATTGACCAGCTCAAAAACCAGTATTCACCGCAACTCTCAGCCTATCAACAAGTCTTTGAAAAACTGACTCGAGAAACAGTTCAAGCTTCAGCTATTTATATTGCGAGAACTGGAGATTTGGCATGGTATTAATGTATTAACATCGTTATTGGCCTCAACTTCAGCTAAGTTTTTAATTGGTTGAGGCCGCTTTTATAGAAAGGATTGATATTTTGACTAGGATACCAACTGCTTATCTGTACTATCTTTTTTTAGTTATTTTTGTGGTCTTTATTACCATTGCAATTGTTGTGCGCGAGAATAAAAAAGCTTTGCGGGCAGATAAAATAGTGGGTAGAGGGCTACCTAGCTATGAATTTGAAGCTTTTACATTTGTATTTGTTTTACTTATTTTTTTATATGCAGTTAGTTCATTTATTTCTAGTTATACTGAAGTTTATTCCCTGCTAATCCCTGAATATTTTGACCACTGGTATGAACTATTCTGTTTTGAAAATATCCAAACCATGGAAGAATATTTTCGGGAACAAGACAAATCGTCCGAAAGGTTCAAAATGAGTGGTTATCTCCGTAACTTAACCTTTCTTTTAAATGTCAGTTTTGCTTTTATAGGTGGGATCTACTCTTTATATTTAGGACTTCAAAAGCCGGAGTTTGGAGAAAATGGTATTTACGGTAAAAATAAAACCTTAGACTGGGAAGAGATTGAGGACTATCATTGGAAAGGTCCATCTGTCGATACTAAAGGTGAGAAATATAATTTGGTATTAACCCATACTTCTGTTTCTAAAATTCAAAGATTATACACCTTAGAAGATAAGTTTATCTGTACTATATATAGTGAAGATAAAGAGAAAATAGATGAGCTTCTTCAGAGAAAGGTGAGTAAAAGCGGTGTGTAAGAGCTCAAAAGCTAGTTTGTCGATAAACGTTAGTTGTCAAATTTGACAACTATTTTTTTTAAATATATACTTTGATTGTCAAAGTTTGATTATCAAAGTATTCGATAATCAAAATATAATTTTCTGATACTTATGGTGTCCGGGGAGGGAAATCTGATGAGTGAGGATGTTTTAAATGAACTACTGGTGGATACTTTTAATGACATTCTTGCCATACAACAGCGGGCTTTACAGTCTAGGGGACTCAAAGATTTATCCATTTCAGAAGTCCATACCATTGAGAAAATTGGAAAATACTCGAGACGTACCATGTCGGAAGTTGCCAATGAGCTAGGGATCACTATCGGTACCTTGAGTACAGCCATAAATCATTTAGTAAAAAAAGGATATGTAGAAAGAGTTAGATCTGAAGAAGACAGAAGAATAGTTTATATTAAACTTACCCAAAAAGGAATGAAGGCTAACCGAATTCATGAGATATTTCATAATGAGATGATTGAAGAAGCTATTTCTGAACTAGAGGAAGGAGAAAAAGAAGCCTTAATTAAATCCATGGGCAAATTAAATGCTTTTTTTAAAAATCAACAAAAACTAATAAATCAAGAAAATGCAGATGGGAGTGACAATTAATGGATTATAAAGAGATTAAGGAATTAATGAAAGAAATGAATAATTCTGATCTTACTAAACTGAAAATAGCAGAAAATAATGTTTTAATAGAAATGGAAAAACAGAGTAATGAAGTGAGTGTAAAAACCGATAAAAATAATCATGTTTCCATTTCTAAAGAAGAGGTAGAACCCGAGAGCAACCCACAAGAGCTACAGGGGGATACAGACAAGCCAGAGAGAGAGGAAAATCAATCAAAGGATACTAAAGATCAGTATGAGGAAATAGATCATGATAAAGATAAACAGCTAGAAATAGTGACAGCACCTATAGTAGGGACTTTTTATTCAGCACCTGGCCCTGATAAGGAAGATTATGTAAAAATAGGCAGCAAGGTGGAGGCTGGTGATGTTCTCTGCATTGTGGAAGCTATGAAAATAATGAATGAAATAGAAAATGAAGTAAGTGGTGAAGTGATAGATATCCTGTGTGAGAACGGTGATACGGTAGAATACGGCCAGGAACTCTTTAAAATTAAAACAAGTCAATAACAACCTGATAACAAGCCAATAATGTAATAAAGGATGATGAATATGTTTAATAAAATTTTGGTGGCTAATAGAGGTGAAATTGCTGTTAGAATAATCAGAGCTTGTAGAGAAATGGGGATTGAAACAGTAGCTGTTTATTCTACTGTAGATGAAGAAGCTCTACACGTCCAAATGGCAGATGAATCCGTTTGTATCGGCACGGCAACCGATAACTGCTATACGAATATTAGCAGGATATTGACTGCTGCGGAAATCACTGATGCTGAAGCCATCCATCCTGGATTTGGGTTTTTATCAGAAAACAGTCGTTTTGCCGATGTCTGTAGAAAATGTAATATTACATTTATTGGTCCCAGGCCAGAGGTGATTGAGAACATGGGAAACAAGTCCAATGCCAGGAAGTTAATGGCAAATGCTGATGTTCCAGTGGTCCCAGGTTCTAAGAAACCTTTAACAGATGAGCAAGATGCTGTACAGATGGCTGACGAACTTGGATATCCGGTGATGATTAAAGCATCAGCCGGTGGTGGTGGCAGAGGTATACGAATTATCAGAAGCCAAGCCGAACTGTTAAATGCTCTTGGTACAGCCAAACAAGAAGCCGCTACTTTTTTCGGTGATGACACAATGTATATGGAAAAGTATTTAGAAAAGCCAAGACACGTGGAAATACAAATACTTGCTGATAAATACGGGAATGTACTGCACCTAGGGGAAAGAGATTGCTCTATCCAGAGAAGGAATCAAAAAGTTTTAGAAGAAGCCCCATGTCCAGTGATGACTGAGGAACTCAGAGAAAAAATGGGACAAGCTGCAGTCAGGGCAGCTAAATATGTGGGATATCAAAATGCGGGAACAATTGAATTTTTATTAGACAAAC
Organism: Natranaerobius thermophilus JW/NM-WN-LF; assembly: GCF_000020005.1. Taxonomy (NCBI): domain Bacteria; kingdom Bacillati; phylum Bacillota; class Clostridia; order Natranaerobiales; family Natranaerobiaceae; genus Natranaerobius; species Natranaerobius thermophilus. The sequence goes on from NC_010718.1 coordinate 890,970, forward strand.
ACAACAATTTCTATTTTATGGAAATGAATACCAGGATTCAAGTTGAACACCCGGTTACAGAACAAATAGTGGGACTGGATTTGATAAAGGAGCAAATAAAAATTGCTGCAGGACAAAGGCTCGAAAAAACTCAAGAGGAGATAAATTTAAACGGACATTCCATCGAATGTAGAATCAATGCCGAGGATCCGCAAAAAAATTTCATGCCATGTCCGGGTAAGGTAAACGGGCTATTTATACCTAGTGGTTTAGGAGTAAGAGTTGATTCTTTGTTGTATGATGGCTATGAGATACCATCAACCTACGATTCAATGATAGCAAAACTGATAGTCCATGGCAAAGATAGGGAAGAAGCAATTAATAAAATGAAGAGAGCCTTAGGAGAATTTGTGATACTTGGTGTTAAAAATAATGTTGAATTCCACTTAAATATCTTAAATAATGATGATTTTGTGAAAGGCATTTATGATACTAATTTCATAAATGACAAAATCTTTTAATCTAAAGAACAAGGGGATGGTCAAGTGTTTAAAGGACTATTTAAAAAAACAAAGTATATTTCCCTAAATCCCGAAAGAAAAACTGAATTAAGGTCTGATCAAAATGATAATAAGTCCAATAAGCCACATATTCCCGATGGATTGTGGGAAAAATGTGATAGCTGTAAGTCAATCATTTATGCTGAAGACCTAAAAAAGAATTATCATATATGTCATGAATGTGGCCATCACTTTAGGATTGGTGCCCAGGAGCGAATTAACCAAATAATTGATGAAGATACCTGGGTGGAGTTAGATCAAAATATCATCTCTGAAAATCCTTTAGAATTTGAAGGCTACAGTGAAAAAGTTGACAAGCTACAGAAAAAAACGGAATTGAAAGAAGCTATTCTAACCGGCTTAGGAAAAATTAATGGTCAGCAAGCAGTGATCGGTGCTATGGATAGTAGGTTTTTAATGGGGAGTATGGGCTCTGTTGTCGGTGAAAAAGTTACTAGGGCTATAGAGACTGGAATTGACGAAAACTTACCTGTTATTATGTTTACAGCATCAGGTGGGGCAAGAATGCAGGAAGGTATCTATTCATTGATGCAAATGGCAAAAACCAGTGCAGCAATTTCTAAACTTAAAGACAAGGGACTACCGTACATAGTAGTCCTTACGGACCCCACTACTGGTGGTGTTACTGCTAGTTTTGCTATGTTGGGTGATATAATTTTAGCAGAGCCCAATGCTTTAATAGGGTTTGCCGGCAAAAGAGTTATAGAGCAAACTATTAAGCAAAAGCTACCTAAAGAATTTCAGAGAGCTGAATTTTTGTTAAAACACGGATTTGTAGACAAAGTGATAAATCGTAAAGAGATGAGAAATAAACTTAGTCACATTTTAAAGTTACACAAGACTAAACAACCTTCTAGAATGTTAGATGGAAATGACTGTTCTTACTATTCCTCTAAAGATGCAAGTAAGAAGGCAAGTGCAAAAAGTGTAGAGGAAATAAGGCAACAAGGTAAAAAGTTAACACCCTATGATAAAGTTAAGTTGGTGAGAAGTAAAGAGAGGCCAACATCTTTAGACTATATAGATAATATATTTGAAGGCTTTATAGAATTTCACGGAGACAGATATTTCGCCGATGATACCAGTATAGTTGGAGGATTGGCCTTCTTAAATGGTTTACCAGTAACCGTTATAGGACAGCAAAAGGGAAGAGATTTACAAGAAAATATTTATAGGAATTTTGGCATGCCTAATCCTGAAGGTTATCGCAAGGCCGTAAGGCTTATGCAACAAGCTGAAAAGTTTAACAGACCGATTATAAATTTTGTAGATACTTCAGGTGCTGGATGTGGTAAAGGAGCAGAAGAAAGGGGACAAGGTGAAGCAATTGCACAAAACCTCTATACAATGTCTTCTTTAAAGGTTCCCATTATATCATTAGTCATCGGTGAAGGCGGTAGTGGAGGTGCTTTAGCTTTAACGGTAGCTGATGAAGTATGGATGTTAGAGAATTCGGTTTACTCCATAGTTTCCCCTGAAGGTTTTGCCAGCATATTATGGAAAGATTCTTCCAAGGCAAAAGAAGCAGCAGATGTAATGAAAATCACTGCTCAGGACTTGCAGGAATTACAAATAATAGATAAAATCCTTGAAGAACCTTACCAAGATGCCAGTAAAGACGGCCAAGCCATGTCTGAAATTATTAAAAATAACCTTTTGAAGACTCTTGATAACTTATCTAAAAAAGAAACAAATGACTTATTAACAAAAAGATATGAGAAGTTCAGAAGTATAGGTAGATTTATTGAGAAATCCAATTTAGATAGTAGTATTAATCAATAGTTAATGTTGTGAACAGCCATTATGATGACTAATACTAAAATTATAATTCCAATAAGATATCGCTTCATATTTACAAACACCCCTCTTAAAATTTCTAATCTTAGATATTCTAAACCATTTATTGCCATTTTGGCATGGATAACGGTAAATTTCAAGTTAGTTAAATTAAATTGCAATAACAAGCTCATTCGATATGTATGGTGTAGATTTAGATGAAAAAATAGCTTTTGTACCTTCAAAAATGGAGTGATAAGGTAGGCGATGAAGAAGCGAAGGCGAAAATACAGATAAGTTTGATAGATTATATTTAAAACTGAAATTCTTTTTGTATGAGTTTGATTGATTGTAAGCTAAGGCTTTTTTTGCCTTAGCTTTTATAATTTATAATAGAAAATTTTTCCTAAGTATTCTAAAAGAAGGATTATTCTTTGGTGACTAGAAATATAAATAGAGTAAAGTATTGCCAACCAGAAAGTATTGCCACTTGTTACTTAATCTACTGATTTTAATACTTTTTAATGGAAGGGGAGATGCATTATGTCCAATGATAAAGACAGGAAAGAAAACGAATATGAAGAACATGTCGCAAAGGAATCAGAGACTACTGAAAAAAAGGGACAGGATTTAGAAGGCCAACAAGATGTTGAAAATCAACAGGATGCAAGTGAAAAAAGAAGTGAAGAAACAGATAAAAAAACCATTGAAACAACAAGTCAAGAGGCAAGTGATAACCTGGGTAGTGGTAGTTATGATGGAGATTACAGGGGTCAAGAGGATTCCCAACCCAGAGAAAAAGAAAGAATAATAGAACGAGTAGTAGAGAAGGAAAAACAGGATAATACACTCGGAACCATATCCTTAGTAACTGGAATAATTGGTATTGTATTTTTCTTCTGTTGTTTTGGAGTCGACATAGCCTTAGGTGTAGTGGCGCTGGTAACAGGTATTTTAGGTTATAATAAAGGACAGGATTACTCTTTGGCCGGAATTATTATGGGAGCAATTATAGTAGGTCTTAACTTACTTGGAATAATTGGTATATTTTCATTAAATCTACTTGATAGTGTTTTATGATTTGATCTAAGGCATTGTTACGGAGTGATGATAGTGCAACCCAACAATCTTCAAAGAAAATTGGAAAGGAAATTGGAATTATTTCTGGTGTTATTTTTTGTACTGATAATAGTTGCTGTCTTGATCTATGTACAATATCCTTATACAGTAAGTCAGTTGACCGGATATACTGGTTGCTCCGTGTACGAAACTTTTGATATTAAATGTCCTACTTGTAGGGGTACCAGGGCTGTTTCAGCTCTGATGGATGGAAGACTCTTTGATGCTTTACAGTACAATGCTTTAGTTATAGTTACCATTCCTATTGTGTTGTATTACGGTATTAGAACTTCTGTATTTATATTGAAAGGGAATTCAATGGAAGAATTAAGAATTAATACCAAATTTATCTGGTTTTGGCTGGTAGTGATTATTTTGTTTACAGTAATAAGAAATTTAGTGTGAGATTAGCAGATTAGATCTCTTGGTTCTGATATATTACGATAATTACTCCACTAATATTCGACTAATTGATTTAGGAGGGGATATAGAAATGGAAGGTCTGTGTTCCTTAATTTTTTTGGGATTTATTGGATTTGTAATTTATAACTTTTTTATGAATATCAAGGGTTATTTTGCCATCAAGAAAACTAATAAAATTATGGGGAAAGCAGGAGACTTAGTAACAGATGAAGATGTAGATCAAATTATTAAAACATTGAAAGGCAATATTCCAAACCATCCTAAATACTGGAATAATTTAAAATCCCATTTTTCTATGGTAAACAATTCAGAGCATGTATCATACTCCAAAAAAGAGCGATTGAAAAATCTACTTATTAAAAAAGGGGTACATGTTGGGGGAATAAAACTTAAGAAAAATAGGAAAGAAATAAAAGAAGAGAACTTTGAAATCGGGAACAAAGGGGAAGAAGAAGTCAAACATAATCTTAACTTTATGAAAGTTAACGGATATCATATATTGAATAATGTAAAATTAAGTAGTCCTGCTGGGCGCCAGGAGATAGATCATATAATTATTGGTGAAACGGGTATTTTCCACGTTGAGACAAAGGCTTTTAAAGGCCAAGGTAAGATAGTTATAGATGAAGATGGTAACTGGTTTAAAGAAATGGGTAACAAAACTAGTGTGATTAAAAATCCCATTGCTCAAGTTGACCGCCATGATAGTGTAATTAAAAACTTATTGAAAAATCAACTTCCTGGTACTGAAAAGTTTGTTACTCCTGTAATAGTGATTGCCACAGAATCCTTTATAATCAAAGGGCGAAAAAATTGTCCTGTAACTGTACTTAAAGCAGAAGAATTATCCCAGTTTGTGAAAAATTATGATAGAAACGAACAGCTAGATGAAGAGACAGTGAAAAAAGTCTATCAAAAATTAAATAAATAAATTTCTAAGTACAGAGTAAAATGTAACAACGACTACTGCTAACATTAATTTAGCGGGACGGATGTCCAGCTCTAGAATTGACTTTCCTTTAATGAATAACCAACTTCCTTTGACACCAAAATAAAGCAACAAAGGCCCTCCGGGGAGTAATAGCGCATTGTACTGTACTGAAGAAATTATATCTAATTGAAGTAGAGCTTGAGCAGCTCTTGTACCGCCACATGTAGGACCCTTTAATCCGGTATTAAGATAAAACCAACATCCTTTATAACCTATAGCTTGGGTAAAGCTATCACTTAATATGTGAAGTCCAGATAAAACCATGGCAGTCCAAAATATAATGAGTAATAATAATTCAAATAATCTTGATAGCTTATTTTCAGTCATTACAATACATCCTTTCAAAACTGTTAGAATATATTACTATGGATACATAACTATAGTCATATAAATTCTAGGCTATTGAGTTTTATCCTGCATATGTTATGAGCACTTTAAATTATTTAAGTGGAGTAATTTTTGTATCCTTTATCCTGTTTTGTATATCCATACCCAACATGGAAACATTAATAAAAGAGAAAAATACTTTGTTAATCAGGAGGTATGGGTATATGTCAGATATCAAATGTCAGGTAGAAGAATGTTATTATAATGAAAACTATATGTGTGGAGCTTCTTCCATTAAAGTTAGGTCAAGTGTGACTAATAATGTTGTCAATAATACAGATGATACCGCATGTGAAACCTTTGTTCCCAAAGAAGAATATCGATAAGATATAAGATTAGTTGAATAAGTACGAAAAACGTAATTTTACAAGATCTTTTATATTGTCAATGATCTTTAAGGAGGAAAGCTGAGGGTGATAGATATGGCCCTCAGCTTTTTATTTTTTAGGTTCTTTTATGTGTAGTTGTTGATACTGTAAAATTTTCAATTGAACTGATACTGCAAGTTTCGACAGTACATCTTAACGAGTGAACAGGAGAATTAGAGCCAAATAACAGGATAATATTTTCTGATCCATTCATGGTTGAATCTCAACAAGTTTTCAAGGGATATAAAAATGGATGTAGAATAGGATATAAAAGAGGGTTGTGTAGTTGAGAGGTGATTGTATGGCTGATAAGAAAACTTTGATTACACTTGTAATAATTTCTACTGCATATATAGCAGGTGTTGCAAATATTCAGGGCTTTTTAGCATTGCTACCCATGGTTCAAGAAGAATTTCTATTGAGCAAAACACAGGTGGGTTTGTACTCTAGCTTTCACTTTTTGAGTGCTATAATGTTGGCTGTATTTAGTGGTAAGATTGTAGACCGGCTGGGAACTAAGAGGGGACTGTTTTTGGGAGTCTTCATAGCCGGTATTTTAATGATTTTACATTCATTCTCACCTTATTTTGGAATTATTCTTTGTTTAGCTTTTTTTACGGGATTAGCCTTTAGTATAGTCACCCCTTCTGCTAATAAAGCCGTACTGGAGTTGGCAGAACCTACTCAAAGAAGTTTTTTCATGGGAATTGTTCACAGTGGCAGTGGTGTTGGTGGTATTATTGGAGCCACTCTGCTTCCTATTTTAGGTGGTATAATGGGATGGAGGCCGCCGCTAGTAATTTCTGGTTCGTTCGCTGTATTAGTTGCTATTTTAATTTTACTTTGTTATAAATCCCCGAATACAACATCTCAGACTAATAACCAAGTTCAAGGCAGTCAAACTAACAATCAAAGTAACAGTCTGGATAACAATCTAGATAACAATCAAAATAAGAATCAAAATGAAAACCAAGGGGGAGCAGGCTCTTTAAAAGATAATTTGGTATTTTTCATACAAAATCGTTATTTAGTACTCATTTGTATAATGGGTTTTGCTTTTGGTGTTAGTGCTTCCACAGCTATAGGACATTATACTGTTTATCTAACAGGGGATTTGGGCTTTGGCTCTACTTTGGCGGGTGTTTGTTTAGGCCTGGTACATGCTGGCGGGATCCTAGGCCAGCCGACCTGGGGACTGGTCAATGAAAAAGTATTTTCTGGCAATAGAAGGAAAGGGTTAATACTACACGGAATATTAATAACAGTCCTGTTTATTTTATACGGTTTGGTAGTCAGTCCTTTACAACCAAATCCGGTACTGGTTATGTTGTTATCCTTTATTCTTGGGTATAATACCATCGGTGTAATTGCTGTATATTTCACAACAATTGGTGAACTAGCGCCCAAGGAAAGTGTCGGTGTAATCACTGGAATAGCTTTAATCTTCCCCAGAACCGGTATGATCTTTGGTCCTCCGGTATTTGGCTATTTTGCTGATATCACTGCGAGTTATGCTTATAGTTGGTTAGTAATTGGATCTTTGATTTTTATTATCACAGCAGGTTTTTGGTATTTTAGTAGGAAAACAGAATTACCTGTTACTATTTTGAGTGACTAACTTGAAGGAGGTCAAAAATATGAAACAAATTTATGAGGGAAAGACCAAGAAAGTATTTTTGAATGAGAAAGGTAATTTAGTTCTTTACTTTAAAGATGAGGTAACTGGTACCGGAGAAGATATCGATCCAGGTGGAAATGAAGTGGTGGGTGAAATACCAGAGAAAGGATTATCCTCACTGGCAGTAACAAAATATTTTTTTGATATGCTAAAAGAAAAGGGAATTCCAACTCATTTTATCGATGCTTCACCGGAAGAAGGTTATATGGAAGTACAACAATGTGAAGCTTTAGGCCTGGAAGTTATCTGTCGGGTTAAGGCATATGGTAGTTTCCTGCGACGTTATCCTGAGTTTACTCAAAATAAGGAATTGGAACATCTGAACTATTTGGTTGAAGTCACAGTTAAAGATGATGAGAGGGGTGATCCTTTAATCAATGATGAAGCTTTGATTAAACTAGGGATTTTGAACAATGAAGAGTTAGACTCTATGAAGGAAATTACTAAATCTGTTGCCAAAATCATTGAAACTGAGTTAAATGATAAAGGTTTAGATTTAATTGACTTTAAACTGGAATTTGGTAGGGTTAAAGATGGCAAGATTATCATCATTGACGAAATCTCCGGTGATTCTATGAGGGTCTTCAAAGATGACAAAACTGTTACACAAAAAGAACTTGTTGAATATTTGCTGAAATAGAAGATAATTCATTTCCATTATCTTAAATAAATGCATCCTTTCTGTCTTGTCCTTCTCGGTCAGAAAGGATGCATTTATCTAGTCTAACTGAGGTTATCGACGTTGTTTTCTGTAAGTATTGATTGACAAGATAATAGTAAGAGCTGCGGCTATTAAAATTGCTATTAAAATTGTCTCAATTCCGTGCTGGAGTGCAGAGTTATAGTTTTGTTCTAGTAAGGATAACATAGTATAATATAGACCGAAACCGGGTACCAGGGGGACGATTCCGGGAATGATATATAATGTAGCAGGTTGTTTATCAATTACTGCGAAAATTTCTCCTAATAAGGCAATCACTAAAGATGCAACAAAAGTAGAAATCACGACAGACTGAAAATTATGATTGATGATAAAGTGAGTCGCCCAACCTATCCCCCCACCTAAACCGGCTTTAACTAAAGAGGATTTTCTACTGTTAAAAATCACGGCAAAGCCCACTGTACACATAAAGCCATAGATGAAGTTAGCGATATATATCATATTAAATTCCCCTCCATGATTAACGACCAAACTGTCAATATTGAACCAACACCAAAGGCAATACTAATAGCTATGATAAAGGCTTCTCCAGCTCTAGCTAATCCGGCCAGTAGGTCACCAATTATGGAATCTCTAACGGCATTAGTTATAGCTACTCCAGGGACCATTACCATGATAGCGCCAATTATTATATTGTCTATATCAATTGAATAACTAAACGTAGAAAGCACAATTGCTATCAAGGCTAAAGTAGCCCCACCGACAATATTGGCCAGGAAAAAGGGCATTTTTCTATCTTTTAGATAAATTAGTGTTCCCGTGACTATAATTCCAGTGATAAAGGCGCTTAACGCCTCGGGAAGGTTTGATTGAAACAATAGTGAAAAGAAGCCGCTGGCTATACCGCCAAAAATTATTTTAGTGAATCTGGAGTAACTGGGTGTAGCATCAATTTCTTTTAACAGTTTCATACCTTCCTTTGCATCCATATCACTATTTACAAAGGTGCGAGAAAAGTCATTCACTTCCGCTACTTTACTTAAATTTATATTTCTGGACCGAATTCTTTTCATGTGGGAAGTCATTGCATCATAAGTGTTCTTTTTATCAATAGATACAAAAATACCGGTAGGGGTAACAAAGGTTTCTACATATGAATAACCTCTAGATTTACATAAGCGGATAATTGTATCTTCAACTCTATAGGTTTCAGCACCATTTTCGAGCATGATTTCCCCTGCGTAAACGGCTAAAACTAGTATTTCTTTTTTGTTAAGCACTTTTCTTCACCTCACTACCTATACCCGTCATGAACACAATTTTAGCTATCTAGCTTATTATAACAATTGTTTTTTGAGGTGTATATAGAAATTTGGGTTCACATGAATCCAAAAATTTGGTATATAAAATAGGGAGATGTTCTAACAGAAAACAGATCAAAGATATTAAAGGAGGGAATCGTTATGGCTACTCAAGAGTTTCAAGCAGAAACGAAAAGGCTTTTAGACATTGTGATTAACTCGATTTATTCTAATAAGGAAATCTTTCTACGAGAATTGATTTCCAATGCAAGTGATGCCATTGATAAATTATATTACAAATCCCTAACTGATAATTCCTTGGATTTTAATAAAGATGATTACTATATTAAAATCACTGTGGACAAGGAAAACAGACAGCTCAAAATTTCAGATACGGGGATTGGCATGACAAGGCAAGAATTAGAGGATAATATAGGGGTTATTGCTAGAAGTGGATCTCTCGATTTTAAAAAGGCTAATGAACAAGAGATTAAGGATGGACATGACATAATAGGCCAATTTGGCGTGGGCTTTTACTCTGCATTTATGGTGGCAGAAGAAGTTACCATTATCAGTAAAGCTTATGGCAGTGATCACGCCTATAAATGGGAGTCAGAGGGGATTGAAGGATATAGTGTTAGCCCTACTGAAAAAGAATCTGTAGGTACAGATGTGATTCTCAAGATTAAAGAAAATACTGATGATGAAGATTACGATCAGTATCTAGATGAACATAGATTGAAATCAATTGTTAAGAAATACTCTGATTTTATCAGATATCCAATTAAAATGGATTTGACCAAGTCTAAACCCAAAGATGACAATGAAGAGGAATACGAAGAATATATTGAAGAAGAAACAGTAAATACCATGGTTCCCATTTGGGAAAGAAACAAAAATGAATTAACGGATGAGGATTACAAGAACTTTTATCGAGAAAGACATTACGGCTTTGATGAACCTATTACTCATATACACATCAATGCAGAAGGTACTATTAGTTTCAAAGCGGTATTATTTATTCCTGAAAGACCACCCTTTAATTTTTACACTAAAGAATTTGAAAAAGGTTTGGAATTGTACTCAAACGGAGTACTTATTATGAATAAATGTCCAGATCTGTTACCTGATTACTTTAGTTTCGTCAGGGGTGTAGTTGATTCCGAAGATCTATCACTGAATATTTCCAGGGAAATGTTACAGCAGGACAAACAGCTTAAATTGATTGCCAAAAATATTAAGAACAAAGTTAAAAAAGAACTTAAAAATGTTATGGAAAATGATAGGGAAAAATACGAGGAATTCTTTGAGTCTTTCGGTACACTACTGAAATACGGAATTTACAGTGAATTTGGGCAGAACAAAGAAACCCTACAGGATTTGTTGTTGTTTTATTCTTCCAAGGAAAACAAAATGGTATCTCTGGATGAGTACATTTCTAGAATGGGAGAAGATCAAAAGTATATTTACTACGCTACTGGTGAATCAGTAGAGCGGATTGATAAGTTGCCTCAGACCGAATTTGTCAAGGACAAAGGTTATGAGGTGCTATACTTAACAGAAGATGTGGATGAGTTCGCTATTAAGATGATGGGCTCTTATCAGGATGTAGAATTCAAGTCGGTTTCCAGTAAAGATTTAGGTCTTGATTCCGAAGACGAAGAAACTTCCGATGAAAAAGAGAAGGAATACAAGGGAATGTTTGATAAAATGGCTGAGATTTTGTCTGATAAAGTGAATACAGTAAGAGCTTCCGAGCGGCTAAAGGATCATCCAGTATGCCTTGCAAATGAGGGTGAAATTTCAATAGAGATGGAAAAAGTATTGCAAAGCATGCCAAATAATCAAAACGTCCAGGCAGAAAAGGCCTTGGAAATCAATGTAAATCATGATGTTTTTGACAAGTTAACAGAGGCCTATGAACAAGATGAGGATAAATTTAAACTTTATACAGACTTGTTGTACAATCAGGCCTGTTTAATCGAAGGACTGCCAATTGAGGACCCAGTGAAATACACAAACAATGTCTGTAAGATCATGAGTTAGCGAAGCAATAACTAAGCTAATTATAGGAACTGTAGGTTCGGGATTAGTCCCGAACCTATAATTTTTCATTATTTTATAAATGTTATAGAGTAGATATTATAGCAGTTACATTTACATTTTCATTTTTACAATTATTTACTGCATTGGATGACAAAAACTCCTAACAAAGGAGGGGTTAAGGTGTTTGACTTTAGCCTTTTACAGGTTTTATTGATTATATTTGCAACTATAGCTATAGTAACGCATTTTATTTATGATAAAAAATCATGGGTTGAATTTCACTCCGGAACGCAAAGTAATTCGGAACAAATTTATCAAATATATTCCTTTCTAAAAAAGAACGGTGTAAAATGTAGAGTCAAAGATAAGAATCAACCCTTTAGTCGTATGCAAAATTCTCAATCTGTGATTGTAACTATTGAAATAAAGAAAGGGGAAGAGGATAAAGCAAATAGATTATTGAGCGATTTTAATAGTTAGGGAGGAAGAGATATTGGATGGAGGTTTTTATGTCTACTATATTATTCCGGCATTTGGATTAATATCATTGATAATAACAATTACAATAAGAGGGGTTAAAAAAGCCTTTCGGGAATACGATATATTAGTTAAATCTCGTTTAAATTTCGAATTATACTTGTGTTTGTTAATTTTTGTGCTAGTACCTATACTGTTACCTTTGTTTATGTCTTTTTATTCTTCTTTTACAGATATTTATCCCTTGTTAGTCCCCCAATATTTCAATCATTGGTACGAGCTATTGTGGCTGGATAACATTTATGAAATACGAGATTATTTTATGGAGCAAGAAATGTTTGATAAAGAATGGTTAGTTGGAAATTATGCTGTTAAGCTTAGAAATCTCTTGACTGGGCTTAATATTTTGACTCCTTTATTAAGTGAATTTTATAGAGGATTACAACGAGTAGAAATTGGTGAAAATGCAATTTATTGCGGACAGAGAACTATCTATTGGAATAATGTGATTGATTACGATTTGCGGGAGCCTATCATCTTTAATAAAAATCACTATAAAATCAAATTGGAATATGAACCGACATCAAAAATAAATCATTTTTTGAATATAGCAAGTAATCATATTAAATTTTCTTTAGCTAAAAAAGATTATTATAAATTTGATGAGTTAATTAGTAGAAAAACTGAGTAGTAAATGTAAATTAGCGGCTGAAGCTCGAATTTTAACGGGCTGGGGCCGCTTTATTTTTATTTGTCTTTTTATTGAAAATTATATTCATTAAGACTGTCAAAGAATTACTGCATATAGTAATTATATGTAATTCTCCTAAATCTATGGTCAAAATATCACAATAACTTTATAATATGCTTTGTGCTAGTTAGTTGACATAATCTCGTTCTCAAATCATTAATTAGCTTTGGACGAGAAATCAATTGATTTAGGAGGTATTACAATGAAGATAATAAAATTATCAGTTTCACTACTGGTTTTTATAATGTTGTTTTCAGTAACTGGTCCTATTGTAGGGAATAATGTTAGCGCACAAGAACTAGAGGAGATAAGCTCAACTTATGCATCTACTGTAGATACTAATGAAAAACCTTTAGAGGGAGTTACAATTCTACTGGATCCTGGTCATGGTGGATGGGATGCCGGTGCTGTTGGTCCCACAGGTCTAACGGAAAAAGAAGTTGCTTTGGATGTATCTTTATTAACTGAGGACAAGCTCGAGTCCTTAGGGGCAGATGTGCATTTAACTAGATATTCTGATGTGGATGTCTCTTTGTATAGACGAGCTGCCATGGCAAATGAAGTGGGTGCAGATTTATTTATCAGTGTCCATGCCAATGGGGCGATAAACACTGCAGCTCAAGGAACGGAAACTTATTATTCTTCTTTTAGAAATCCTAATGACTACTACCTGGCTGAGAGCTTACAAGAAGGAATGGTAAATAACATGGGTAGACCAGATAGAGGGGTTCTAAATCAAGACTTTTTAGTTTTGAGAGCATCTAATGTACCATCAGCTGTTGTTGAATTAGCATTTCTTTCTAACTACGAAGAAGAACAGTTATTAAGAGATGATGATTTTAAAGATAAAGCAGCTCAAGGAATTACAGAAGGAATATTAAATTATCTAGGTGAATAATTAAACAATATTTAACAAAATATGAATCAATCATAAAAGTCAGTAGGGTTTTGAAAACTACCTACTGACTTTTAAATATACGACGTACAGCTTAAAATTTATGACTTTAAACGTTAACTTAAAAACTCACGATAAGAAACTAAATTCCCAGTTCTTTTCGTTTGGTTTCAATATGGTCGACATAGGTCTTGACTGCTCTATCAGCGTCCATTTCTACCATGAGTTTTCCTAGTCCCATCTCTTCAGTAGTTTTAGTCAGAGTCTCTACCACAGTTTCACTGCCGGTGACTGAAGGGACGGGAGCTACGTGGACTAGCCAACCTAGTGCCACGGCAGTACATGCATCGGCTACCGCTTTTTGCTCTAGATATTCAGGCGCTCCAATGACTAGAGGTAATTGATTGGTATCAACACCTAGTTCATCGGCTAAGGCTACAGCAGTATGCGTCATTTTGCCAATATCGACACATGCCCCGTAAGATAGAACTGGAGGTATGCCAAGCTGTTGACATACGGCTTTCAAGCCGTCTCCGGCATCTTCAGCAGCTTCTGGATTAGTTAAGTTAGTGTATTCCATGACAGAGGAGGTACATCCACCTGAAAGAACCAGTATGTTGTTCTCAATTAAACCTTTAGTGATTTTAAAAACGTTACTTCCACCTTGACCGTACTGGGCAGTAGTACAACCTACGACTGTTGCAATACCTCTGATGTTTCCATTGGTGATCTGGTCGATCAGAGGTTGTAAGGAACCTCCCAAGGCCTCTAATACTGATTCTGTACTAAAACCTACGGTACATTTGGAAGTGTGAGGTGGTATATAAGTTTCTCTCTGATCTTGTTTGCGAGTTTTAAAGGCATCGATAGCCATATCTAAGACTTTATCAGCCTGTTCATTCATTTTTTCGGGAACGAAGTCAATAGTTTCGGTACCTTGTAACTTGATCACCGGGTGTGTGCTGACGAGTTTAGTACCAAAGCGTTCTGCATAAAGAGGTAATGTAGGTACTGTGCAATTGTAGTCGAACATGAACAGGTCAACTACTCCTGTAGCGAGTACATATTCTTCTGAGAGCCATTCACCTTCTTGACCTGTATATGCACTCATGTTTTGAGAACCTTCATAGTTCAATAACTGTTGTCCTTCGCAAACATGACCTAATACTTGGATACCTTCTGCACCGGCTTCTTTTGCCTTTTGCTGCCATTCTTCCGATGACGCTTTTTCAATGGCAACATGGGCCAGTAATGGCATATGACCGTTTGTTATGATATTGACCTGGTTTTCTTTTAAAAGTCCCATATTCTGTTCTTGTTCAGTTATTTTCTGACTGCCAATTAAAATTTCTTGTAAAATATCTAGAGCAAATAGGCCTTGATATTCATTGGCAATTCCCATCCTGACTCCATTAAGCAAGAATGCTACTGGATCTGAAGTAAAGTTTGTCATGCTCATAGTTTGGGCATAAGCGACCTCACTGTAACCTCCGCCAGGGAAAATTCCCAAGTCTCTCCATAGGTTTTTCCTTTTTTCCGGAGCAAAGGCGTTAACAAGTTTTGATTCTATATGATACGGTCCGTGAATATCGTCAATTACAGTGTCTGCAAAATCTATAGCAATCTGATTGATATCGGCATCGGTATTAATACCTAACATTCCTGCAAAAAACTTTAGTTTGTCTTGATCTCGTATTTTTAGGCCACTTTCAGGATTTGTAGCAGCAGCCTTTAAAGTCCTAGCTGCCTGGTGGGCGTGGAAAATATTAGCAGATGTCCCGATGGTGACATGACGGTAGTTAAAGTTTCTTGCAACCATGGTATGTGCGTCTACACCACATACACCCCTGGGAGCCCGCTCTGATATTCTACATGGGCCATTGGCGCAAAGTTGGCAGGATAATCCTTCAATACAGAACTTACATTGGGGCTGTTGTTCTGAAAAACGATCAAAGACATTGGTCATTTTTGATTTATTAACAACCTGATACATCTCCCGCATTGCTGGATCTAAAATTACATTCATGGGATAGCCTTCTTTTGATTGATCTGCCCCTTTGATATGCTCTCTCTGCCAGTCATGTAGTTGTTTCCCCTGGGGTGATTTATCAATACTCTGATAATCGACTTTGATTTGAGCGTGTAAATCCTCGTGATCTTTAGGATCATTGGTTCCGCCTAAATCATTGTGTTTTTCTTTGTTTGAAACTTTACCTCTTCTAAATATCATTACGATGATCCCCCCTTGATGATCCCCCCTTAATGATAGTGAATGAACCTATAGTTGTCGTGGTCTCTTATTAGGGTTTGTCTTATAAAATTTGTTATACATTATTTTAAATATTGAATTGCCTGATTTGTAACGAATATAAAATTAATCATGGGGGGCAAATTATGTGATACCAGAGGGTGTGAGACAAGACTCTTTAAACACAATTGTCCCCGGCAAGATGCCCTGTAGAAAAGGCTATTTGCAAGTTAAACCCACCAGATAGAGCATCTACATCCAAAACTTCACCGGCAAAATACAGTCCTGTTATTTTTTTCGATTCCATTGTGGAAGGATCCACTTCTTTTACAGATACTCCTCCAGAAGTTACAGTAGCTTCCTTGATACTTTTTAATTTCAAAATGGTAATTTTAAAATCTTTTAAGTTAGTAATCAATTTGTTTTTATCCTTCTTACTCAACTGATTCATGCTGAGAGTGCTACCGATATTAAGCTGTTCCAGTAGTTTTAATACAAAATTTTTAGGCCAATATTTTGTCAGGATAGTAGAGACCTGCTTGTTAGTCTGCTTAAGTGAATTAAACTCGTCCTGTAGCTTTTCATGACTAGAGTTAGGGACAAAGTCTATAGCAATTTCATGTCCTTCTGTAGGAATTTCCATGTCTTTCATGAGAGTACTTAACTGAAATGGAGCAGGACCTGATATTCCAAAATGCGTGATGAGCAGATCTCCTTGAAAGGTTTTGGGTTTAGACTTTTTAGTCGATTTAGTTTTAATAATAATATTTTTAAAAGATATTCCGGATAAGTCTGTCAGCCATTTTTCTCGGATTTCCATGGGTACCAGGCTAGCCCTCAAAGGTGTGATGGTATGGCCAAGTTCGCGGGCCAATTCATATCCGGAACCAGTACTTCCCGTTTTCGGGTATGAGAATCCACCAGTAGCTAAAATGACTCTATCTGCTGTAATTTTCTTTCCGTCGCGAAGACGTATTCCAGTTACATGATTTTTATCAGTCATAATTCTTTCTACTTCAACCTGATAATTTAATTGAACATTTCTTCTGTTCAATAATTTATGAAACACCTGGACGATATCTTGCGAACTTTCGCTTTTTGGGAAAACGGTACCATTTTCTTCTACTTTTAAAGGACAACCTTCTTTTTCAATTAATTCCATTAGATCCTTAGGAGTAAATCTTTGTAAGCTTTTAGTTAGAAATTTTTTGTTGGTCACCACATTATTCATAATTCCGGAAGGGTCACTGTCATTCGTGACATTACATCTTCCTCCACCTGTTATTTTCAGCTTTTTTCCAAGCTCTGCGTTTTTTTCAATGAGTATTACTTCATCAGTGTTTTTACTTTCACTTGCTGAAATAGCGGCCATCATCCCTGCTGGTCCGCCTCCTATGATAACCACTTTTTTACTCATTATTCTCTCTCCTATTTATTAAAATTTTATCTAATAGTTTTATTATATCAGTTCTAAAACATGTATGGAAAAATTAATAATTGTCCGTAAGTTATGAAAACTAATTATTCTCTTGACAAAGAGGACTAACCGATGTATTCTATTTAGAAAAACTATAACACTTTAATTGATTAATATATTGCATATATAAAGTAGAGGCAAGTTTATATGAAAATATATTATAAAGACTTTGATTTACTATAAGTGTTTAAACTTAATTGGAGGTGATGTTAAAAGTTGTGAATTTAAATAAATTTCAAAAATAGCAAAAATTCAAAAAACAGGGAGGGAGTTTTAAATGAGTGATAAGACAAATCAAGCTGATGTCTTTGAGGATCATGCAGTTTCGGCAGTTCCAAAAGAACAACAGCGCAGTTTCACAGGAATGTTTATGGTTTATACTGGTGTGTTAGTTTGTATGGCCGTCATTTGGACAGGTGGTGAATTAGGTCGAGGATTAGCACTTAATAATATGATTCTTGCAATCTTAGGTGGTTCTGTAATAACAGCCATAATTGGACTATTAACTGGTATTATTGGTGGCTATACTAGAACGTCTACATATGTTATTCTCAGACATTCTTTTGGACGTTATGGTTCCATGGTAGCCGGTGCTGCTGTTTCGGGAATATCTTGCGGAATCGGCTGGTTTTTTATACAAGCATGGTTGTTTTCAGAAGTTATGGAAACGATTTCACTTGAGCTGTGGGGCTCTGTTCCTTATCTATTTCAGGGTCATATTTCTGCTTTTTGGGGAGCTATATTAATGACTTTAACTGCTATTTTTGGGTTTAAAGGTCTAGCTTTATTAAGTTATGTCACAGTTCCTCTCTTTATTGTGATTTTAGGAGGCGGTTCCGTTGCTGCAATCACTGAAGCTGGTGGATTTAGCCAAATAGCTCAGGCAACACCAGCTGAACCAATGACTATAGGTGCAGCTATTACTGCCATTGTAGGAAGCTATATAGCAGGAGCAACCATTTCACCTGATATTGCTAGATATGCAGCAAAACCAACTCACGGTGGTTGGGCTTGGTTTTGGCAAGTTTTATTTATGCAGCCTCTGCTGTTTTTAGCTGCTGGTCTATTGACATTGCTCACTCCTCAAGCCGATGTAGCCGAGGCTATGGCTCATCTAGGAATTGGAGTAGGGGCTTTACTGATAGTTATTCTTGGACAGTGGACCACAAATGACAACAATTTGTACAATGGTGCTTTGGCTTTTGCTAACACCATAAAAGTTAAAAAAGCTGTCATTACAGGTATTCTTGGTTTTGTGGGAGCAATCCTAGCTTCATTAACAGCTCTAGGTGTTTTTGGTGCCGATCCATTTATGACTTTTTTAAATCAACTAGGTCGTTTTTTACCACCAATTGCAGGTATTCTAATAGCCGATTTTTATATTCTCAAGCCTTATTTACAGGGTAAAAAGGACCCCGAGAATAGATACCAGTTCGGTCCTGGTACTGAATACGCTTGCATAAACTGGGTGGGGATTCTCAGTTGGATTGGAGCTGGATATTTCAGTGTTTATCTCCCCGGAATTGTAGCATTGAATTCAATTTTGCTTAGCTTTATAGCCTTCATTATATTAACTTATACTTGTGAAATGTTCAATATCCAGTATACAAGTGGCAGCTACGTGGAAGAAAGCACAGGATTTTAAAAAATCGATAAGAAAGAAAAATTGGAGGTGTCAATAATGTTGAAAGATGTTTCATGGTATAGAAAAAATGTTAGCTCCTTGATGCTTTCTCTAGGGATAGTAGGAATAATTTTATCAATCCTGGCTCCTAATCCTAACGCAACTGGTTTATTTATCGTGATTTCCACAATCCCGATAATTATGACTGGTATCACGCGAGCAAGGTTAAATAAAGCAGATAAGGGTAGCTTGATAGAAGCCCGAATTATCATAGAAGCAAGCTGGATTTCATTGAACATGGGACTTAGTTATGTTGTTATGTCTCCTTCTGCGTATTATAGTGCCGGATCAATTTTAACTCAGATAGGATTAGTGGTTGTAGGATTGCTGTTTTTAATTCTGGGAGCCGGGTCTATTATAGCTCATGGCAAAGCTGGCCATGTTCTAACTCCATAACTGCTGATAAATATAACGTTAAATAACATGTTGTTTAACACATGTAAAAAAATGGAGGGATATAATGAGAAAATTAACCAAACAATCTATTGAAGATATAGCCATTGGTGCCGCAATTTTAGGTACTGGAGGCGGGGGTGACCCTTATATTGGTAAATTGATGGCTTTATCAGCTATCGAAGAATATGGCCCCATTACTTTATTGGATCCCGAGGAAATCAGTGATGAAGATTTAGTTGTTCCATCAGCTATGATGGGAGCTCCTACAGTCTTAGTTGAAAAAATCCCTAGTGGTGAAGAAGTTTTTAAATCATTTAGCGCTCTGGAGAGTTATCTTGGTAAAGAAGTAAAAGCAACCATGCCAATAGAAGCTGGCGGAGTTAATTCAATGATGCCTTTAGCTTTGGCTGCTAAGCTGGGGTTACCGGTGATTGATGCTGATGGAATGGGACGAGCTTTCCCCGAACTACAGATGGTTACTTTTAGTATATACGATGTTTCAGCAACTCCCATGGTCTTGGCTGATGAAAAGGGAAATAGCGTTTTATTCAACACTATAGATAACAAGTGGACGGAAGATTTGGCCAGGGGTGCCACCATAACTATGGGTGGCTCTACCATGGTTGCTATTTATCCTATGGATGGAGCTCAAGTTAAAGAAGGAGGTATTAAAAATATAGTAACTTTTACCGAAGAGATCGGAAAGGCTCTTAGAACAGCCAAGGAACAAGGAGCTAATCCTATTAAATCATTAAGTGAGGTTATGAATGGACATGTTGTGTTTACTGGAAAAATTGTAGATATAAACAGGAGGACAGAAGGTGGTTTTGCCCGCGGGACAGCAATTTTGGAAGGAATAGATGATTTTCAGGGAAATAGTGCTTCCTTAGATTTTCAAAATGAGCATTTAGTGTGTCGAGTAAATGAAAAAGTAGCTGTTTCAGTTCCCGACCTTATAACTGTCCATGATGCCGAAACAGGTTACCCGATAACTACAGAAGGTATGCGTTATGGGCAGCGTATTTTAGTCATGGGTTCACCCTGTACAGAAAAATGGAGAAGTGAAAAAGGATTAAGTCTTGTAGGCCCAGCTTATTTTGGATATGAAGATGTAGAATTTATACCTGTTGAAGATCGAATTAAGCAATTGAAAGGGGGTAATTAGTTTGGCGTATAGGATAGGGATAGATGTTGGCGGCACCAATACAGATGCAGTTATAATTGATGAGAAGCTTAATGTACTTTCTAAGGCCAAACATCCGACAACGGAAGATGTCACGACTGGAATTTTTAATGTTATAGAAAAAGTAGTTTCAGATAAAAATGTGGATACAAATAAGATTGAATACGCAATGCTAGGAACAACCCACTGTACTAACGCCATTGTAGAACGTAAAAATTTAAATAAAGTCCTTGTTATTCGTCTTGGTAAACCCGCTACTAGTGCTGTTAAACCCTTGACTGGATGGCCTGAAGACTTGAAATCAGTGATTGGCAATCATCAATATATTGTCCATGGTGGTCACGAGTTTGATGGTCGAAAAATTTCCGAATTAAAAGATGATGAGATCAGGGAAGTAGCTCGAGAAGTTAAAGGGAAAGTCAGTTCTGTAGCTATTACTTCAGTGTTTTCCCCGGTAAATGGTGAATTCGAGCAAAGGGCTAAAGAAATTTTACAAGATGAGCTGGGCGAAAATATAAATTTTTCATTATCGCATGAAATCGGTTCTATCGGTCTTGTAGAACGTGAAAATGCTACCGTGTTGAATGCTTCAGTAGTTGATGTAGCAAAAAAGGCAACAAAAGCATTCGAAAATGCCTTGAAAAAATTCAATATTAATGCCAAGCAATATTTTGGTCAAAACGATGGGACTTTAATGGCTATAGAATATGCAATTAAGTACCCAATATTGACTATCGCTTGTGGACCTACCAATAGTATTCGTGGTGCATGTTTCTTGACTGATCAAAAGGAAGGGCTAGTCGTAGATGTTGGTGGTACCACAACAGACATAGGTATATTAAACAAAGGTTTTCCTCGACAATCAACAATTTCAGTGGAAATTGGAGGCGTGAGGACTAACTTTCGAATGCCAGATCTGTTATCTCTTGGTTTAGGAGGAGGAACTATCATTCAAGGTGATGCCGCTGAATTCAGTATTGGACCAGCAAGTGTCGGTTATCAAATTACAAATAAATCACAGGTCTTTGGCGGAGATACTCTAACAACGACAGATATAGCTGTAGCTGGAGGAATAGCGAATGTAGGAGATTCCAATAATTTAAATGATCTTGATAGTGAATTAGTGTCTTCTGTTTATCAAAAAATGACTTCTATGATTGAAGTTTCTATAGATAAAATGAAAACAGAGTCTACAGAGTTGCCTGTCATCCTCGTAGGTGGAGGAAGTATTCTCTTTCCTGATAAATTGGCCGGTGCTAGTAAAGTTTATAAACCAAATCATTATGAAGTAGCAAATGCAATTGGAGCTGCTATTTCACAGGTAAGCGGTGAAGTTGAACGAATCTATAATTTAAGTGATATGTCGAGGGAAGAAGCGGTTGAACAGGCAAAGCAAAAGGCCATTTCTGAAGCTATCAAAGCTGGGGCGGCAGAAGAAACTGTAGAAATAGTTGATGTTGAAGATGTGCCTTTAGCATATCTTCCTGGCAATGCTACTAGGATTAAAGCAAAAGCTGCGGGAGATTTATTAATTGAATAATCAAAATCATAATCATATTTAAATTAAGTTAGTTTAATATCCCCCTCTGGGCGGTGACAGTCAGTTAATTAGGCTTATGACTGTATCGACTCTATAGGGGGATTTTATAATTTTGCGTAGTAAAAAATATTTTATTAGTTAAAGTGAAGTTTAGACTTGCTAAATATAAAATAACTTCTATATAATAGTTATAGTGTTTAACTAAATTTGGTGTAAAAGAGGTGTGAGTTATGGGGGCCAATGAAGCTAAAAAAGGGGTTTTTCTAGGATTATCAGCTTATATTCTCTGGGGATTACTCCCTCTTTACTGGGATTTATTAGACCAAGTGCCGGCTGAACAAGTTCTTGCTCACCGAATATTTTGGTCTTGCTTTTTTGTTGGATTTATTGTGTGTATTAATAAAAACTGGAGAATGGTAGGAAATATTTTTAAAAGTAGAAGGAATTTGGCCATAACTTTGTTGGCCGCTGTTGTTATCAGTGCGAACTGGTTCACTTACATTTGGGGAGTTCAGGCCAATAGGGTAGTAGAAGCTAGTATGGGATATTATATAAATCCTTTAGTAGCTGTGATGTTAGGTGTATTGGTATTAAAGGAAAAATTGAGTACCACTAAGAAAATATCAGTTGCCATTGCCACCCTAGGTGTATTAGTGATGACATTCAGTTATGGACAATTTCCTTGGGTCGCATTAGTGCTGGCATTTACTTTTGCGTTTTACGGATTAATAAAAAAGACTATCCCTGTCGATCCTATACCGGGGTTGTTTTTGGAAACAGCTATTTTAGCACCAATTGTTTTAGCATACTTAACTTTTCATGAAGTTCAAGGGACGGGAGCCCTAGGGGACGCTCCTTTACATCTGATTTTATTGTTAATGGGAGCAGGGGTGGCCACATCAACACCGCTACTTTTATTTTCCATGGCGGCAAGGAAAGTAAAATTGTCAACTGTAGGGTTTATGCAGTACATTTCTCCTACCCTTAGCTTGTATTTAGGGGTATTTATTTTTAATGAACCCTTCACATCAATTCATTTATTTACTTTTGGCTGCATTTGGATTGCCCTAGCCTTATATACCTGGGATAGTGTTAAAACCTATAGAGAAAGTCGGAATATGAAAGCAGAAGCTGTATCTTCTACATCAAATTATGATTAGTCGATTAGTCTGAAAAAAGGAGCGGAGTAATTATGGCACAAGGCGTTATTTTTTCTATTTTAGCAGGGATATTTGTAACAGTACAGGGAGTTTTTAATGCCAGGTTAAGTGATCAAATAAATTTTTGGCATACTAATACCTGGGTCCATGGGACTGGATTTTTGGTAGCTCTTACAATGCTAATGATTCTAGAAGGAACTCCCAATTTTTCGAATATGACCAATGTAAAGCCTCATTATCTTTTGGGTGGAGTTATGGGAGCAATAATAGTATTTAGCGTAATGAAAGGGGTAAGTGTCCTAGGAGCCAGCTATGCCATCACGCTGTTATTAATGGCTCAAATTGTATCAAGCTTAATAGTCAGTGTTTTTGGGCTCTTTGGAGACCCGACGGTAAACCTTTCGATAACCCAAATACTCGGTCTTGTAATGATGGTTGCAGGAGTTTTACTGTACCAATTGTTTTAATAAGTTATACCTTCAAAGTTGTATGGTATTGAACTTTTTCTGGAAAACTAAAATTAAATACCCATCCACTAGATAATTAAGTTGTGTTATTTTATTTGGAAAACTTTGGAGGTATAACATGAACGAAATTCGTTATGGTCTACTTAAAGAAAGAACTAGGATAGAACTTGGTTTTGCTACCATCCATGGCCTGACAGTGGAAGAATTAGAGGAACATTTGTCAATTACAGACCGCAATCAAGAGAGAATTTATTTTGATAAAGTTTTGATTGAAGATGCTGAGGAGAGTGTTTCTGTCTACGGGGAGTTTGATGTCCATAAAGCACCTTACCAAGTAACGTTTCATGAAATGTCAGCTACGGTAATTGTAAGTTGGCAACTCAAAGATGAACTTTACGCTTATAATGGATCTTTAGGCCCGGAACTTCATCAAGATGGATCAGCTACATTGAAACTTTGGTCTCCTAGTGCAGATAATGTTTCCGTTATTTTATACGATCGCTATGACCAATATAAGATCGTAGCAAATAGTATTGATATGACTCGCGGTCAGCGCGGTGTATGGGAAGTGACATTAGATCAAAGGAATACGGGAATTCATGACTTAACCGGTTATTATTATCACTATAAAATAAAACGTTGTGATGAAGTCGTGACTGCCCTAGACCCTTACGCCCCTTCTATGGCAGCTTGGGATAGCAATCAAGAAAATAAACTTAGAATTGGCAAAGCTGCCATTGTGGATCCATCTTCAATAGGGCCAGAGTTAGATTTTGCCCGTATCGAAGGGTTCAAAAAACGGGAAGATGCAATTATCTACGAAATCCACGTCCGTGATTTTACTTCTGATCCATCCCTTGACAGTGAATTGGAATCTCAGTTCGGGACTTTTTCTGCCTTTATTGAAAAACTTGATTATATTAAAAATTTGGGTGTTACACATATTCAATTACTCCCGGTGATGAACTATTACATTGTGGATGAACTTAATAATGATCAGCGCTTCATGGAGTACTCCTCAGCCCACAATAACTATAATTGGGGTTATGATCCCCATAACTATTTTTCTTTAACAGGTATGTATTCAGAAAACCCCGAAGACCCAAAGCAGCGGATTAGAGAATTTAAAAATCTGGTAAATGAAATTCACCGCCGTGGCATGGGTGTGATCTTGGATGCAGTTTATAATCACACAGCAAGGGTTCATATTTTCGAAGATTTAGAGCCTAATTATTATCATTTTATGGAAGCTGACGGGACACCTCGTACTAGTTTTGGAGGCGGTCGTCTGGGTACAACACATAAAATGGCTCGGCGCATTGTTGTGGATTCAATTTTGTACTGGGTTAAAGAGTTCAAAGTAGATGGATTTCGATTTGACATGATGGGTGACCATGACGCAGAAACTATCCAGATGGCTTACGATAAAGCTAAAGAGATTAACCCTGAAATTGTCATGATCGGTGAAGGTTGGTTGACTTTTGCCGGAGATCAATTAGATCCTGAAGTACCGGCGGCAGATCAACACTGGATGCAATTTACAAATAGTGTTGGTTGTTTTTCCGATGAGTTTCGTAATGAATTAAAATCAGGTTTTGGAATGGAAGGTGAGCCTCGCTTTATCACTGGAGGCGGTCGTCATATTGGGAAAATTTTTGATAATTTAAGGGCGAACCCTCATAATTTTAAGGCAACTAACCCTGGAGATGTAGTTCCCTATATTGCGGCTCATGACAATTTAACCCTGCACGATGTAATTGCATTTTCCATCCAAAAAGATCCCGAATACCATCAAGAAGAAATTCAAAAACGTATTCGACTGGGAAATCTCATGACTCTGACTGCCCAGGGAACATCTTTTCTCCATGCAGGCCAAGAATTTGGGCGTACAAAACAATTTCGTCATCGAGATTATCAAGGATGGGTGGATGACCTACCAGCTAATTCCACATTTATGACCAATAAAGACGGTGAACCCTTTAATTTCCCTTATTTTATTCACAATTCTTATGATTCTTCTGATGCTGTAAATAAGTTTGATTGGCAGAAAGCTACTAATATAGAAGAGTACCCGATGAATGTCATGACGCGAGAATTTACACGAGGTTTGATAAAACTTCGCAGGTCAACAGATGCTTTCAGACATGGAACAATTTCAGAAATTGATGAACATGTGAAAATGATCCATGCTCCAGAGATTCATGATCACGACCTTTTAATTGGGTATAGAACCGAGTCTTCAGACGAAACTGAAGAATACCTGGTTTTTGTCAATGCAGACGAACGTGAACGTGAATTGACTGTAACTGATTATGATTTAGCCCGGGGGGAAGTGATAGTGGATAGTAATGAAGCAGGTACTGAAGAGGTCAAGGAGCCATCAGGATTTGAATTGACTTCTGATGGCATAAGAATTGATCCTTTATCTGCAGTAATTATTAGATTGTAATCCGGTGAAGCATAGCTGATGTCTGGAGGGAGTATATGTTTGGACAATTATTTTTGGGAATTTATTTTATTATTAAAGGCATAGTAGAATTTAGGGTAAAGAAACCGGACAAGCCAAATATTTTTATATCCGAAGCTTTAATTAACAGTATGCCCCATGAAATTTTGCCCGAATATTTGAACAAATTAGGGATGGCACATATAGGCCTGGGTATACTTATTGCCACTATGGGACAAGTAGAGTATTGGTTTGACCCAAATATTGAAATTTTTATTACAACATATATTGTATTGGGAGCAATATTCCTTGGAACAATATTTATTTTAAATAAAAAGTATACTGGTAAATTTATTATACGGTAAATGACTAGACCTTAGGGGTTTGTTTATTTAACTAACAAAAAATTTCTACCTTGTCTTTTAGCATCGTATAGTTTTATTTTTTAGGGTTCATCTTATTAGGACAACTAACCTAGCTACAGACAAAACTGAAACAAACGAGGGTGATAAATAATAAAATTTAAATAAGAAGTGCTAATAACTGGGATGAAATTGCTACAAGTATTAAAGCTAGTGGATAAACAGCTGCATAGGCGACGGAAGGTTCTTCTGAATCAGTAATATCATTTAAAGCTCCTAATCCAGGAGTACTTGTCATACCACCACAAATAGCACCTAAACCATGCACCAAATTCAGTTTAAATACTCTTTGAACTAGCCATGCAGAAATGATTAAAGGTACCAGGGTGATAACTGCCCCACTGGCAAATATTCCAATACCGTGTTTCGCTATGACTGTAACAAGATCTGAGCCGGCGGAAGTTCCGGCTCCTGCCAAAAAGAGAGTTAAGCCCAAGCTATTGATGGTATTTAAACCTGAACTATTAAATCTGGCCTTTAGAGGTCCGATCCTTCCAAAGTGAGATGCGATTAACCCTGCAAATAAGGGACCTCCTGCTACTCCAATTTGTATAGTACCAAGTCCTGGAATAAATATAGGTATCATTCCCAGTAAGATTCCGCTCAATAGGAAAACACTAATAGGAAGCATGTCTACATCGGATACCTGCAGATGTTTCGAGGCAAACAAATCTTTTAGTTCTTTTAAAGATTTATCTGTCCCTACTGCGGTACAAATATCACCCTTATCAAGTGTTTTTCCGGGTTTAGGTAAAAATTCTATACCACTACGCTCTACTCTGGTAATCGTTACACCTGGATTATGTCTTAGGTTTAACTCTTGCAGGGTTTTCCCTGCTAAATCATCCCTATTCATAATAATGTTTTCAACTTCTGTATCTGTTTCTTCCTTTGTTTTATCATTAATTTCTACACTAGGTCCAAAATAATCATCAACCTTTTTGAGTTCTTCGGAAGTGCCTACAACATTAATGTGATCACCCTGTAATAGCACAGCATCATTTCTGCCGACAAAACTCCTATCGTGTCTAAAAATCCTGCTGATAATTACTTCAGCCTTTTTTTGAAGTTTGATTTCCGCTAAAGTTTTCTTATGTAGTTCAGGGTTTTCTACTCTGAAAGCTTTGGAAATCAGGTTCTTTCTCTGTTGTTTCCTTTCTTTATCTGCTTCAGCACTCTGTAAAGCTTCTAAAAAGCTGTCTTTTTTAATTTTGGGAACCAGTTGGACAAACATAACAACTGCAATGACACCAAAGGGATAGGCAATCCCATAACCAACAGAAGCCATAGGGTCTCCGGTGGCTTCAATGGCAGCTGCCAGTCCCGGTGTACTTGTTAGGGCACCTGTCATCAATCCTATGCCAAGGGGTGCTGGAATGTTTAATAATTTTGATAACATTAATGTAATTAAACCGGTAGAGATAACTATAGCAAGTCCTATTCCGCTGAATGCTATACCTTTACGTTTTAGCATTCGGAAAAATCTAGGCCCCGCTTTTAAACCTACCGAGAGTACAAATAAAGCAAGTCCTAAATCCTGAGCTACCTTAGGTATTTCAAAGCCAAAATGTCCCATTAATAATGCAACCAATAGAACTCCTGAAGCTCCTAATTTCAAACCTTTGAATTGTATGCTTCCCAGTAATAATCCCAATAAAATGATAGTGAATATTGTTAATACTGGTGTTTCATGGAATATCGACATTGTAGAAATTCCTCCATATTTATAAATTAAATAAAAATTTTACGATAAACAGCAGCAGAAAGCCCACCGCTTTAGTTATGGGAGTTTGGCAATGTTTAAAACAACACCCTTTTTATCTTACAATAAGATTGATTGTTTGAAAAGTAGATCTAAAAAGGAATTGTGTTTTAGATACAGAAGAAATATAGCACCAAGAACTCCAATTAAATGATGAAAGGTGAATTATCTTGACGGGTAATAAAGGAAAGCCAGTAGAATGAGGAGGTAAACCATGGAAAAAGTTATTCTAGCTCCAGATTCTTATAAGAACTGTTTAGAGGCTAAAGATGTAGCAACTGCTATGGAGCGTGGTGTACACAGATATAATAAAAACTTAGAAACTATAAAATTACCATTATCCGATGGTGGGGAAGGTTTAATAAAGTCCCTAGTCTATGCTACTGATGGTGAACTTTATAGTCAAAAAGTGACAGGGCCTTTAGGTTATGAAGTTACAGCTTGCTGGGGATTATTAGGAGATAACGAAACTGCTGTGATTGAAATGGCAGAAGCAGCCGGATTACAATTAGTCACCAAAGAAAATCTTGATCCCAAAATTACAACAACTTATGGTACCGGTGAATTGATTAAGGATGCTTTGAATACTGGTTGTTCGAAGTTGATCATTGGAATCGGAGGAAGTGCTACTAACGACGGAGGCGTTGGAATGGCTCAAGCCCTTGGGATAGAATTTTTTGATGATAAAGGCAAGCCCTTAAAATATGGAGGTCAAGAGCTACTTAAATTGTCAGAAATAGATTTATCAGGTATGGATCCTAAATTACATGATATAGACATAAGAGTTGCCTGTGATGTAACCAATCCTCTGATTGGTCCTCAAGGTGCTAGTCAGATCTTTGGTCCTCAAAAAGGCGGTCAATCTAAAGATATTGAATTGCTTGATAATGCCCTATCGCATTTTCACGATATTATCGAAAAAGAATTGAATAAGGATGTCAAAGATATTCCCGGTTCTGGAGCGGCTGGAGGAATGGGTGCAGGTTTGATAGCTTTTATGGGAGCTGAACTAAAATCGGGAATAGACCTGGTGATGGAGGTTTTAAACTTTGAAAATCAGATTAAAGATGCTGATATAGTTATTACTGGAGAAGGCAGTTTTGATTCGCAAACTTTGTTTGGAAAAGTGCCTCATGGAGTAGCCAAGAAAGCCAAGAAACATAAAATCCCCACCTTTGTTGTAGCCGGTAATATTAAAGAAGATTTACAAGAGTTTCATCATCATGGGATTACTGGATATTTTTCAATTATCCCCGGTCCAATAGATGAAGATCAAGCCTTTGATCGAGCCGAAGAATTACTAGAAAATACTACTCATCAGATTATTAGGACCTTTTATGCCGGGAAAAAGAGATGAGGACAAAGAAGAATGAAGTTTGGAAAGTTAGTATCTGGAAACCAAATATCAATTTTCACCTACTTTATACCAAACTTTTCTTTATAATATTGTTTCTTTTTCCAAAATATCAAGGTGAGGATAACAAATGCGATTAAAATCAAGATTAGATTAAAATAGCTTTGCTGTTGAAACTGAATTCCAGCATAATAAAACATAAATAGTCCCGGAAATGATCCTATTAAGGTTCCTAGAGCAAATTCTCGATATCTTATTTTACAAACTCCAAAGGCAAAGCTAACTAAATCTGAAGGGAAAATTGGCACAAATCTTAAACTGATTCCCAGTAGGATATTATCAGTGGAATTTTCTTTAAGTACCTGGATAAGTTGTTGGCTCTGGGGATAGCGAGAGATTAGCCACTTGAGTTGAAAAACTTTTCCCATAATATAAGCAGTTGATGTTCCCAGTAAGAAACCGGTAATACAAATTAAAAATCCGATCCAGGAACCAAAGGTGAGACCAGCAACTACTGATAGGATAGAAGATGGTAACATGGTAAAAGGACGAATGACATGGATAAGAAAATATAATAAAGGTGCTAAATAAGCGTAATTTTCAAGAAATAAGTAGATATTTTCAGCTGTGATTATATCATTAAGATATAAATAATAGCTGCCTGTTCCCACTCCTATTAACAAAACTATAATTATTCTCAGGATAGTCATATTAACACCTCGTCTCGGTGTTATAGTTTGATCTTTCTAACAAGAATTTCTTTAAATCTTAGTATACTTTAAGGATATGGGGAATACAAGCTCTAAAAAATGTTAATTACATTATTACTGGTTTTGCAATTTCGTTTTCACTCCTTCAATGATAGCCATAATTAGTAAAAAGAACGCTAAAGGTAGAATTGCATACAAGTTAATTAAACCTATCATTTCATCAACATCTCCTTTAGTTTCTGGTACATAGGCTGCACTTATTACTAATAGGGCGAATGGAAAAACTAAGGGCTTGTAATCCTGTAGGTTGAGCCACTGGGAAGCACCAACCACTGCTGGATATAAAAAGATTGTTACTTTAATAAATGAAGCAGAAACCCATACTATAGTCAAAAGTCCCTCGTAGCCCTGCATAAATTCTAATACCAAGATAAACCTGGTTAGTGAAAATATCGGGAAATTGTGATTTAATACTTTATCGGGCCCTAAAGAACCTATAGTGACTAATACAGTTACAGTTAGTAGTAACCCCATGCTTACCAATCCAATAGCTCCAGCTCGTAATCCTTCTTCTTTTGTGTTCAGGGTACAATACCAAAAAGCCATAAAGAGCACAGCTTCACCTGATAAGGCCATCGCATTTGGCAAAAACCCCAAAGGCTCTAAATAACCTTCTTCAAATAATGGTAAAAAGTTATCTAATTCAATATTTTCCAAGCTGAAAATAAAAACCAATATTAGACCTAAAATTATTAAAGGAACTAATAATTGACAAGCGCGAGCAAAAACCTCAAAACCTGATTTCATCGAATAAATAGCTAGACTTACAATAAGTACTTTAAAGGCAACTGCAGGAGTTTCGGGCATTAAAAGTAGTAATAGTTCGGAGTTTAACCGGACCAAGAACCCTGCAAAAACAGTGAAGGTGATTATCAAAGTCAAACCAAAAAGCTTTCCTATCATTGTTCCCACTACATTCGGGGCATATTGAATAACTGTTTCGTTGGGATATTTTTCGCCAAGCTTGACTACAGCATAAACACCAATTATCATTAGGGAATATCCTGGTAGGATGCTAAGCCACCCTTGGAGCCCACCTTCTTCAATAGCGATTATAGGTATGTCAAGAAATATGGTCCCTAGAGCGGCAGCGGCAGTTAATATCACTGCTTGTATCCCAGACACCCGTTCATTAGTAAACATTAAACTAATGCCTCCTAATCTATGCTTCCTAATCCAAGCATCACCTAAAATAAATGGAATATTAGTAGGACAGTACCACTTAATAACAATACAAAAAATGTTACTAGCTCGCCCCATTGTTTATTTGTTAACATATCAGGCACTTCTATTAAACAGATTATTAATGAGACAATTATAATTCCTGCAATTTGAAAAAACATACTTTTCACCTACTAGTGCTTTTGAATTAATCTCTAATTACTCCTGTCCTTCTAACATTAGCTTCAACATCGATATTGATAGTTAATTCTGGATAAATTTCTGGCCATTCATCTTCAATTTCTTGCCACTGATGAGGGTAGTGGTTGTAAAGAGCATCACCAAAACCAAAGATATCAGCATTTAATTCTTGAGATTTTTCAAAGGCAGATTTTATTTCATTTTCAATCACAGTAGCACTCTGGCGTTCTAAAGCCTTCTTTTGATCTTCGATGGGAATTTCCGTTTTAGATTGTTTTTCTCCAACATTTCCTTGTATATTGACTGTCACTGTGATCTCAGGGGAATTATTTTCAAATTCAGGATCTATGCTGCTATCTATCTGTATTACTTCAATACTGTGCTTGCCGTCTATTTTTTCACTATCACCTTCTTCATTAACTACCAAAACAGTTGTATCCAGGTTACCAGCTACCCAATTAAGTCCTCTGGCTTGATCTGGTTCTAAGAAGCCAGCTAGTTTATCGAAGTGATCGAATACGGCTATCCCTTCAATTTTAAGTATTTCTTCACCGTCTTCTTCCTCTTCTATAATAATTTTGGGTGCGTGGGGAGAGGTACCATTTGACTGAATGTCTCCTGTAAAATCAAATAAAGTAACTTCGCCACCTTTTCCTAAAAAATTTTGGCCTTGTACCATATCGACTATGGCTTCTGCTGGTACCTGTTCTTGTTCGTGGGTGGCTTCTAAGATGTCGGCAGCATTATCTTCCGTTATGAGAATAAATTGATTTAACCTGATTTCGTGGTCTCGTTCAAAAAAGTCTAACACTATTTCCATATCGTCTTCGGCTACTTCATCACTAATAACTAAGATTTCATTGTATTGGAAAAATAATCTGCGGCCTGTTTTGGTAATATAATTTCTAACTGCATCAAATATCGTATGCCCCGTGCTTTGTGCAACCCAAACTGCATCTTCACCATTACCTCCCCCTTCTCCTGTGACACCTTTTTCAACGGGTAATAATAGCTGGGTGGTGATTTCAATTAAATCGTCTTCTGTATAATCAATCCCTGTTCCCATGACTAAAGCTCGTTCTTTCATTTCAACCCTGTTCCAGCAACTGGTTAATATTAACGGATAAAGACAAACAAAGATTATGATTATTATTGATGGAAACAGTTTTGTCTTTATATTTAACAATTTACAAAACTCCTTATCGATTTATTGATTTATTGTTTTTTGATTTACTAATCATTATTAATCATTATTTTGTTCGGGTTTAGGTCGCTGACCAAAAGGCTGACGTTTTTTGTTTTTTTCTGAGATTAATTTGGGACGTTTAAACATTAGCCACCAAGGAACACGTACCATAAAATCTTTTAGACCACTCAATGACAGGGGTGCTACGGGAGAGAAGTATGGAACACTAAAAGATCTGAGTGAACATAAATAAATGATAATAAAGTTAAATGCTGTTAATAGCCCCGGTAATCCCATGATGGCGCTAGCAAAAACAAAAGGAATTCTAAGCATAGTCAGTGCGTCTAGTTGGGTAGGAACGGCAAAACCCGATATTGCTGTTAAGGCTGTGACTATCACCACCGGTGCTCCTACTATACCGGCCTGAATCGCTGCCTCACCTAAAATTAAAGCACCTACAATACTGACAGCTTGCCCTACATTACTTGGCATTCGTATCCCAGCTTCTCTTAAAATTTCAAATATTACCCCGAAGAACAATATTTCTAAAAAGGTGGGGAAAGGGACTCCCTCAGACGCAACCGCTATAGAAACTGCTAATTCTTTTGGAATTAATTCCGGGTGAAAAGAGACTACGCTGACATAGAATCCAGGTAACATCACAGTAACTAATAGAGCGATTATTCGGATACCTCTCAAAAAACTAGCATAAGAATATCTGGTATAATAATCTTCAGAAGTCATAAAAGTTTCTACGAATAGATAAGGTACATACAGGGCTATAGGTGTTCCATCAAACATCAATCCTATTCGACCATCAAGTAAATCAGCAGCTAGTTTATCTGGTTTTTCGGTGTTTCCTACTGTGGGAAAAGGGGAGTAGGGAGCATCTTCTAGAAACTCTTCCACGTATCCAGATTCAAGTATGGCATCAATATCGATTTCGGATAATCTGCTTTTAACTTCGTTAACGATGTTTTCGTCGGCAATATCCTCCATGTACGCGACTATCACTTCTGTTTTGGTCTGATTTCCTAGAGTAAATGATTCTAGCTTGAGGTCAGGATTCTTAATTTTTCGGCGCAATAAAGCGGTATTTTCGCTAAGACTTTCGTTAAAGCTTTCTTTAGGTCCTCGAACTACCGTTTCTGTTTCCGGTTTTTCTATATCTCTACCTTTAACTTCCCAGCTATCGATGGATAGAGCTTCTCCATAATTCATATAGAATAGGGCAGTTTCTCCATTAACGATATTTTCAATGATTTGATTAAGATCTGAAACCTGTTCTACATTGACTGTTGGTAAGATAGAATTTTTGATATAGGATAGATCTAAGTTTTGTAATGATTCATATCTTTCCATAGGTTCCATTAGAGGTTTGACTATATTATCATTGATTTTTTCTTCATTTACGATTTTACTTAAATAGGCGATGAATGCTTTCCGGTTTTCATGACCTTGAACGTTAAACTCTCGTATAACTAGATCGAAGTTAGTGTCTAGGGCGTTTTTTATATCTTCTAAGTTCTTTTGATAACTTTTTTTAATTGGAATTGAATTTTTTTGCTGGCTTTCAACAGGTGTTTCATGTTCCTGTCCTTTGATCTGTTGAAACAGCATTTGAAATCGCTTTATAAAATGGGATAGCATAAAATTACACCACTTTCACTTTGCTATTTGTGTTTTAATTTAGTACCTTCGTTTGATTAGTTTGTCCTGCAATAGTATAGACTATAAACGGTTTTTTAATATTTTTATAACTTGATAATTTTTTGTGGTTTCGATATTTAATAACTGCTAATAAAAGGTTTAATTAAATAATTGATAGGGAATATAATAATTTTGGCAGGGAATATACTTTGTAAGTCGAACCTAGAGTATTATAATCAGTGTTCTAACCAGGGAGGGAATATTCCATGCCTCCAAAATCAAAAGTCAATTTATATATTATAGTCCCTGCTATAGTTGGGGGCTTTGCTGTTTTATTTGTGCTTGTTCTTGGGATTTTAGATGATCACCGAGATGAAGGTGAGCTTTTCAGAGAGGAGAGTGGAGATAAATACGGCTATGTGGATGAGTCCCAGGAGTTTTTTATCTCGATAATTTGCATATAGATTAGAAAATGTAACAAGAATTTGAAATTAAGTCATAGGATAATTTGCAATGTTCATCTTTCTTTGATATAAGTTATATTAAGTGTTGAGAAATTAAAAAGTGAGAGTGAGGTATCAAATTTTTATGCTACCCAAATCACATATACATTTAGGTAGGCGTTTAAGTAATTTGATTGAGGAAAATTATGAAAACTACTTTATATTAGGAAATGTGACTCCGGATTTTGCAATAGAACATAAGATAAAAAAGCATGAATACTTACATTTAAAAAAATGGTTTTTAAATTATTTTGAAAAAACCTTGGATATGAACATTGGTAATAAGAGACTAGCTTATTATAGGCTTGGAGTAATAACACATTACTTGGCAGACTTTTTCTGCCGACCTCATAATGACAATACTATTAAGAAAAAGTACTTAAAACATTTTAGTTATGAAAAAAAGTTACATGATGAGTTGTTAAAATATCAATTAGACTGTAATGTATCTGGAAATATATCTTTATTGGATATTGATAAAACTTTAGATGAAAACTATAACAAATATATAGAAACAGAATACAACATTTCGAATGATCTATACTTTATAAGTGTGATAACAACTAACATAGTGAGCACTGCTAATGAGTACATCCTAGAAAACACCAGTTCAAGCATATATTGTCCGGAAAAAGATCTTCTTTAACCCATCCTAACCTGTCCTCCCCAGGATGGGTTTTTATATGTTATATTTAAATTACAAAACAAATATAATAGGCTTAAAAGAAAGAAGGGAAAATGATGCAAGTCTACGGTGCGGATTTCAGTGGTGCTAGAAACCCCAGTCAAGGGATCTATTTTGCTCAGGGATCTTTAACAGAAGATTCATTAGTAATTGAGCGAGTTGTACAGTGTGATGATCGTCTAGATTTATTTGCTGCAATTAATAGTTCTAAAAGTCCTTGGGGCTTGGATTTTCCATTTTCTCTACCGGCAAGTGTTTTTCAACAATTGGGAATTAAGGAGTGGAAACAACTTTTACGAGAAGTTGTCAATTGTAGTAGAACCGGTTTTGAACATAAGTTGAAAATGTCACAGATACCTAACTGTGAAGGGAGATGTCAAAGAGTATCGGATTGTTGCAGATACGTTGATGCTATAATATCTTCTTTTAGCCCTCTAAAAAGAACTAATCCCAATATGAGGGCCATGATATACGGTGGCTTTAAATTGCTGTCTTATCTCAGGGATTTTGGCAATGTGGTTTATCCCTTTGACGAAGTAGATCATGGAGCTGCTCGTCTTTATGAAGTGTATCCTTCACATACATGGGCAAAAATAGGCTTGACTCGGAGAAAAAATTTACAGGAATTTGCGGATGAATTTAATAAAAATTTCAATTTAAAATTAAAACTCTCTGAAGAATTATTTCATGTAGAGAGTCTAGATGCATCTGATGCGGTAGTAGCTTGCACGACTATAGGATATGTTATTTTCAAATACGGTCTTGCAGATTGGAATGTTCAGTACCCCTGGATAACTCAAAAGGAGTGGGATTATCGTTCACAGGAGGGGTTGATTGTTAAATTGTAAAATATATCAAGGAGGGATCTTTTATGACTAAGATTTTGGTAGCCTACTTTAGTCAAACAGGTAATACTCAAAAAATGGCTAAAGCGGTAAGTGAAGGGGCTGAGCAAGCTGGTGCTGAAGTTGATGTTCTGAATGTACAACAAATCGAAGATCTAAATTCACTTACAAATTACGATGGCATCATTATGGGATCGCCTACATACTATGGGATAATGGCAAATCAAGTTAAGGAGTTCCTAGACAAAAGTATCAAAGTACATGGCAAACTTGAAGGAAAAGTAGGTGGAGCTTTTGCATCCTGTGGCATCGATGGTGGTGGTTCCGAGAGTACGGTATTAAGTATTATTCAAGCTTTATTGGTACATGGTATGATAGTTCCCGGGTTCAGCAAAATTGGTCACTACGGCCCAGTGACTACCGGAGAACCGGATGACCGTGCAATTTCCGAGTGCAAACAGCTGGGAGAAAGAGTAGCTAACTTAGCTGACAAAGTGAGCTAAATCTGATTTAAATTTCGTTTATAGCTCTCGTTCAAAAGTTCAAAGTAATTATGGGCTGTCACAAGACAGCCCATTTTTTTATAAGATACTGTGTATTTGAGTTGTTGATAATGTGGAATTTCAATTAATCTGTAAATTTTTAAAGTTTTTAGTTTGTTGTTTAATTGCTTGTTCTGTTGGTAGTCTTTCGATACTTGAAGCTCCAAAAAATCCGATTACACCTTGGGTATTTTCTAATATGTAGTGAGCGTCTTCCGGTTCCGAGATTGGTCCTCCATGGCAGATAACTTTGATCTTTGAATTGATTTTTTTGCCTGTATCTGCAATTTTTTGAATACGATGAGCTGCTTCTTCCAAATTCATACTAGTTTTTGCCCCAATTGTTCCTTTAGTGGTTAAGCCCATATGAGCAACTAAAATATCTGCTCCCGCTGTTGCCATTTGTTCGGCTTCCTTTTCATTAAAAACGTATGGGGTGGTTAATAAGTCAAGTGAATTTGCCTTTTCAATCATTTCCACCTCTTTATCGTAACTCATATCGGTTTCTTCTAAATTATCACGAAAAGTACCGTCAATAAGACCTACTGTAGGAAAGTTTTGCACTCCTGAAAAACCCATAGTTTTTAGTTCTTGTAAAAACTTATCCATAATTCTAAAGGGATCTGTTCCACACACTCCTGCCAAAACTGGTGTATTTTTTACTACAGGTAATACTTCACTGGCCATTTCTTTGACAATGGCATTGGCATCACCATAAGGTAATAGTCCAGCTAAAGAACCACGTCCTGCCATGCGATACCGACCAGAATTGTAAATGATTATTAGATCAACATCTCCGCCTTCGGCACTTTTGGCCGATATACCGGTACCAGCACCGGCACCAATGATAGCTCTACCTTGTTTTTCTTGCTCATCGATATGTTTTAGGATGTCACTTCTTTTAAACATTTTACTTCCCCCTTATCAAAGATGTTAACTATCATTCATCATTTCAATTAATTTTTCGGCCATGGCCACAGCAAAATCGTCATCGTTTATATCAGTGTTCTTTTCAATTAATTCCACCTTATCTTGGTCTAAGTTTGATCTTATTGCATCAAATAAAGTTTGGTCTTCTTCAGGTCCGTGAAAAGGTTGGCCTTCCACATCTATCATGGAGACGCCTTTTAATGGTAGAAATAGAGCTGCAGGACCCGTACTAGCGTTCAACTTTTTAGCAACTATTTCTCCTAATTGTTTGTTTTCTTCCGAGGTAGTTCTCATTAAAGTGACTGTAGGATTATGTTTGTAGAGTTGCCTGTTTCTAAATTCGTCGGGCACGGTATCTATAGGTCCAAAATTAACCATATCCAATGCACCTGTAGATACTACCTGTGGGATACCTTTTTTACTGGCTGCTTCCAGGCGATTGGGACCGGCACTTAGTACACCACCTACCAGTTCATCACACCATTCAGTTGTAGTGATATCTAAGACACCTTGGATAAAGCCTGATTCTATTAGGCTTTCCATGGCTCTACCACCGGTGCCGGTGGCATGAAATACTAAAACTTCGTATCCTCTATCTTCTAAGTATTCTCTAGCCCTTGTCACACAAGAAGTGGTTACACCAAACATAGTCGCAGCAATTAGTGGTTTTTGTTCTTCAGTTTCAGGAATCTCACCAGTAACCATACCCGAAATACCATTAGCAGCATTTGCTAAAATTTGTCTAGATAGTTGGTTGACTCCCGAAATATCCACAACAGAGTACATCATAGATATATCTTTAACACCTACATAGGGCTCTGTATTGCCTGAAGCAAAAGTGGAGACCATCATCTTTGGAATTCCTACCGGGAGTGCACGCATGGCCGAGGTACCAATAGTGGTTCCAGCACTACCACCGAGACTGATTACTCCGTTCACCTTTCCTTGTTGATACAATTCTGTTACTGTCCTGGAAGCCCCATGTGACATTACTTCCATAGCTTGACCACGATCACTGTCTTCACGTAGCTTTTTGAGAGAAGTTCCTCCTTTTTTTGCTACTTCTTCTGCTGTGATGTCTGGTCGAAAATACGGTTCTCCCTGTACCCCTGTATCAATGACAAATGTTTCAAGACCGTTGTTTTCAATGAGCTTTTTAATAAAATAAAACTCTTCACCCTTTGTATCCAGTGTACCGATTAGAACCACCTGTTGAGCCATTTAACTTCACTCCTTTTTGAAATAATCTATATTTATTATAAGCTTGACCATATTATACTATACTTTGGATAATATTAGTTTTGATTTATTTATATTAATTTAAATAATGGGAAATCTACTATGAAGACTTGATAATTTGTTTGGAGGGAGGGTCCCAATGAGAATTTGGGATATACAACCACACTTTCTTTGTAGAAAACATCTTCTTGGAGAACATCGAGAGTTACATGCACTTTGGAATATTCTAACCCAAGGCAAAAAGGGCTATCAAAACCATCCAGAAACATGTAGGTGGAAAGAGAAACTACGAGCACTTTATAACCGACATGAACAATTAGTTCAAGAATTAAAAGCTAGGGGGTATCAACATAAATCTCCTCTTAATAGCGAATTGGCAACAGGCCAAGATTTCCAGGATGAGTATATAGATTCTATAGAAGTGCAAAAACAAATACTGAAAGATAAAGATTGTCCTTGTTTATTATTTGACTGATTAAATTCCGCAAACTCACGGAATACATTGGGGTGATTTTACAGAAATTTTACACAAGGCCGATAATATAAACAATTGTTGTGAAACTAATAACAATTTGTTATGATATCATTATCATTAAAGCAAATAAATATATAGGAGGGACAACAATGAGAAAATTTGAAACCGAAGTCCAAAAAATCAATCATGAAATTATGAGAGAATTGGCTAAATTAGTTTTCAAAAATAAATTATTAGATGAAATAAATGAATTACCTCAAAAAATAATCCAGGGTGATGAAGCTCGGTACCGTTGTTGTGTTTACAAAGAAAGAGCGATTATTACCGAGAGGGTACGCCTGGATATGGGTGTTAATCCAAACAATATTCACTCTAATACATTTTTAAAGGATGATTACGAACAAGCATGCCATCGACTGGACAAGCCAGTAGTACAAGCATTAGAAAAAGCATGCGACAAATGTCCTATAAATAGGTTTACAGTTACTGAAGCTTGCCGGGGTTGTGTTGCTCATTATTGTATGGAAAGTTGTCCTAAAGATGCTATTAGTTTCATTAATCGCCAGGCTTATATCAATCAAGAAAAATGTATAGAGTGTGGAAAATGTAAGAATATGTGTCCTTTTAATGCAATCTCTGATGTAATGCGCCCTTGTCGAAGCGCATGTACTGTAGATGCCGTTAAAGTTGATGGTGATAGAAGAATTAGCATAGATCAAGATAAATGTGTCAGTTGTGGTGCTTGTATTGAAGCATGTCCCTTTGGTGCTATTGCCTCTAAATCCAATTTTATTTCTTTTCTAGAGGATCTGACAGGAGGAGAGCAGATACATGCAATGATAGCACCATCTATAGCTGGTCAATTTGGAGCCAAAGTAAAAGTTTCCCAAATAAAAGCAGCTCTTAAAAATTTAGGTATGGATTCTGTACAAGAGGTTGCTAAAGGTGCAGATGTCGTAGCATATCATGAAGCTAAGGAATTAATATCTAGCATCCATGAGCATAATTTTATGTTAAGTTCATGTTGTCCTGCTTTTGTCAGTTTAGTAAAGAATTTTTATTCAGAGTTTACAGCTAATTTATCTCAAACAGTCTCTCCTATGATTGCCATGGGTAGATCGATTAAACAAAAATATCCAGGTTCGAAAGTAGTTTTCATTGGCCCCTGTATTGCAAAGAAAGACGAAGCCCTTGAAGAAGATGTGCAGGATGGAGTTGACTATGTGTTAACTTATGAAGAAATATGTGCTTTATTTGAAGGTGCAGGGGTTGACCCGTCACAATGTGAGGAATTTACAGAAGAAGAGGATCAAAACAAGCTTGTCAGTCCTTTTGGAAGATGTTTTGCTAAGAGTGGCGGAGTAGGAGAGGCAATTAAGAGAACTGTTAAAGAAATAGAACCTGATTATGATATTGATATCAATGTAGTTAAATGCAGTGGTCTAAATGAATGTAAACAAGTTTTAGAGAAACTTAAAAATGGCAAATTAGAGGCGGATTTTATCGAAGGAATGGGATGCGAAGAGGGATGTATCGGTGGTCCAGGCAATTTAGTAAAACCTAATAAATCTAAAGTAATGGTTGAAAAATACGGAAAAGAAGCAGAAATAGAAAGTGCAGTAGAGTCGGCTTCTTCCCAAATTGAAGAACCACAATTGTTTAGAGAGCATTAATTAAAAAAGTCATAAGAAAGTAAAGTTAAGGATATAACTTTAAATTGAAAAATCGATTGAGATTAAGGCTGTAATCTAAGTTATTTAAACACTTAGTATTACAGCCTTTTTTTTGCCTATACAATAACAGATAATTACTTTATATAGTAATTATAGGAATCTTCTATCTCCCCCTTTCAAACAATATAAAAAGTATTATAATAGAACTTGTATCTAGTTAACATAACTTGCTCAATCAAAAAATATACAAGAGCAAGTGAACAAATCAGAACATTGGAGGGGGATAAAAGTAATGAAAGGATTAAAGTTAACGATTTCACTGCTAGTTTTTGTACTACTTTTAGCAGCAAGTGGCCCTATTATGGGGAACGAAGTTAGTGCAGAAGAGTTGGAAGAAGCAGAAGTTGTAGTAGAAACTTTAAATGTCAGATCCGGTCCAGGTTTATCAAACTCACTCATTGACCAGGTCCATCAAGGAGAAACATATGATGTGTTGGACAAGCAAACTAATGAGTCTGAGAGTTACTATCAAGATTGGGTAAAAATTGATTTTTCAGGATATGAAGAAGCTTGGGTTAGCCAAGATTATGTAAACATCACTACCCCTGAAGCTATTGATCCTGAACCTGAGAATAACAGTTATAGACCACTTGAAGGTACTAGAATAGTTCTTGATCCCGGTCACGGTGGATGGGACCCTGGTGCTGTAGGGCCGACTGGATTAACTGAAAAGGAAGTAGCCCTTGATGTTTCCTTCAAAACTCAAGATAAGCTTGAAAGCTTAGGCGCTGAGGTTTATTTAACTAGGGAAAGCGATATAGATATTCCACTTGCAAACAGAGCCTACTTTGCCAATGATTTATGGGCAGACCTATTTATTAGTATTCATGCTAACGGTGCTATCAATCGAGGAGCACAGGGTACAGAAACTCACTACTCTTCATGGAGAAATCCCAATGACTACTTTTTAGCTGAAAGCCTGCAGGATAGCATGATAGATAACATCAACAGAGTCGATCGAGGCATCATTGACAGCAATTTTGCCGTGTTAACCCATGCAAGAATGCCGGCAGCTTTGGTTGAACTTGCTTTTATAAGCAATTATGAAGAGGAACGATTATTGGGATCAGATTACTTTCAAGAGAATGCGGCACAGGGGATTACGGAAGGTATCGTAGACTACTTTAATTATTAAAACAACATTATAAACAAAATTATAATAAGTAACCAATAAATAACACCAACAGGAAGGCTGTCCTTAATGTAATTTTGGACAGCCTTCCTGTTTAATTAAAAGAGTGCTACACCTGAAAAAACACTTCCACAGCTTATATCTCTTATTTTTAGTTCGGAACCTTTGGTTAATACTTCTTGTAGCTCTAAACCTCGATTTTCAAAGGTCTCAGCTATCATATTTTCTGCGATTTTAAGAGATTGTTCTTTAGGTCTGTATCCTGAAGTTTCTACTATCATTCCATGAGCCCTGGAAGAAGCTGGGATTCCTACTGCTACCGCCGATGAAATGATTTCTCCGGAATTACAGCTAGTGACTGACCCGTATGCAATAGGGAGGATTCCTCCCTCGGAAACAGTGATTTTATCCTTTTGTTTAACTCTAGCTGGGAGAATACTAGTTACTTTTAATAAATTGAAATTACCGACTTCTGCATTTAAGAGAGCTTTATCAAAAGCTGTTAATGAGGTATTGCCCTCACCTGTTCCGGTTACCAATTTGAAGTATTTTAAAGTTTTTAAATCTACTGCCATTCTGTGATTCCCTCCCTGTAATTTAATCACTATATTATATTCTGAAAAATGCTTTATTGACTCACTTGCTACTTATTCCGTTATCACAAATTGTCCTGTATTACTTCCTAAAATTAGTGAAATGAATATTGTAAATACACAAACTTTATGAAGTAATAGCGAGTTTATTTGGAGGGGTTCTCATGGAAGGTGTTATCCCGGTTAGAACCCATATAATAACTGATGAAGATGATATATCCGAAGTGATTTTCAGATATACCAAAAATATAGCAGATAAAAGAGATATAATAGCTGTTTGTGAGAGTGTGGTGGCAATTAGCCAGGGATTGTACTATAAACCTGAAGATATTAAACCACGTCCATTAGCAAAATTGTTGTCCAATTTCACAGAACGTCACGGTAGTTTGACCAATCCGGCCTCAATGGAAATTGTTTTTCGAAAATCCGGATTTTTAAAACCTACTTTAGGGGCAGTTATTGGTGGATTAGGGAAACTAATAGGTAGGCGTGGGTACTTTTTTAGAATTACAGGTATACAGGCAGCTTTAATAGATGATGTTGCTGGTACTATGCCACCATTTGACCGTTATATTATTGCTGGTCCCAAAGACCCCTACGCTACTGCAAAAAAAATTTCCGAACGCACAGGAGTGGGAACTGTTATAGTAGATGCAAATGATTTGGGGAAAGTAGATATTATAGGGGCTTCTAAGGAAGTGAAAGAAAAAAGTAATTTTAAACAGATTGAAAAAATCCTTGAAAATAATCCTTTTGGTAATGATGATGAGGGGACACCACTAGTAGTCATAAAAGGATTTTTTAAAAAGTAAAAACAGGACCTGAAAGAGGGTGTAAAATAAACGGTGTAAACCTTCCGAATTGATGTATAATAAAAAAAGGATGGGAGGTTTGCACCGTTATGAATTTAATTGACAAAAAGAAAGTCAGAGAAATGATGAAGGAAGGAAAGTTGAAAGATGTGAATGATATTCAAGACTTACTGAAGGAACAGTTTGGCGAGCTGATAGAAGAAATGCTGGAAGGCGAACTTGACCATGAATTAGGCTACTCGAAGTATGATTATCGAGAAAAAGAAACTACCAACAGTCGAAACGGGAAGAGAGAAAAACAACTCAAATCGAATTATGGTAATTTAGAAATAGAAGTACCAAGAGACCGAGAAGGTGAATTTGAACCACAAGTAGTTAAAAAGAACCAACGAGACGTTTCAAGCATCGATGATCAGGTTCTAAGCATGTATGCAAAAGGCATGACAGTAAGAGATATACAGACTCATTTACAAGAGCTTTATGGAGTGGATGCTTCTCCTACACTCATTTCCGGAATTACAGACAAAATAGTTCCTCTA
Organism: Natranaerobius thermophilus JW/NM-WN-LF; assembly: GCF_000020005.1. Classification (NCBI taxonomy): domain Bacteria; kingdom Bacillati; phylum Bacillota; class Clostridia; order Natranaerobiales; family Natranaerobiaceae; genus Natranaerobius; species Natranaerobius thermophilus. The sequence goes on from NC_010718.1 coordinate 935,538, forward strand.
ATTAAGGAGTGGCAAAACCGACCGCTATCAAGAATCTATGCTCATGTAGTTATGGATGCTGTCCATTACAAAGTGAGGCAAGATGGTAGAATAGTCAACAAAGCAGCTTATATGGCTATAGGAATTGATTTAGATGGCATGAAGGATGTTTTGGGCATTTGGATTGGAGAAAATGAAAGTTCGAAATACTGGTTGAAGATAATTAACGAGTTAAAAAATCGAGGCGTAGAAGATATTTTAATTGTATCAATAGATGGTTTAAAAGGGTTTGAAGATGCAATACATGCTGTTTATCCGCAAACAGAAATTCAAAGCTGCATAATTCATCAGATTAGAAATAGCACAAGATATATATCGTACAAAGATCGAAAAGAATTCTGTAGTGATCTTAAGAATGTTTATAGAGCCCCAACTGAGGAAGTCGCTTTAATAGAGCTAGATAAACTCGAAGAAAAATGGGGAGATAAATATGAGATTTCCATTAGATCGTGGAGAAATAATTGGGACAAGCTCTCTGTTATGTTTAAATATCCAGAAGAAGTTAGAAAACTAATTTATACAAACAATTCTATGGAAAGCTACAACCGACAATTAAGAAAAGTTACCAAATCAAAAAGTATCTTCCCTACCGACGAATCCTTATTAAAAATGCTTTATCTTGCTACAATGGATATCACTAAAAAATGGACTATGAGAACAAAAAACTGGGCTCAGATTCTGGGACAATTGAGTATTTACTTTGAAGGAAGAATTTAAAACTTTTTAACTTTTTTGATTGATGATAGCTAGTACCAGGGGATTCTATACCCACTTATTACCACAAAATCTCAAAAATGAAAAATCGAGGGAGATGATCTTCCCACACAGGAAACTCCCTCGATTTCTTCACTGTATTTAAGTTGTTCCTATAGGTCATAATCGGATTGTTTACACCAATTACTTGACAGACTCACCTGAAAATAAGGTCCTGTTTTACTTTTTTAGTTTTGGGATTCAAATTTATTTATATATTTCTTTAAGTACTTCTCCAGCATCTCTACCATCAACAGTGTGAACACCATCTACCCATTCTAATACTAAATCAAGGTTTTCAGATACCCACTCCTTTGCTACAACATTAGGACTTCGGTTTTTACGACTGTATTCATATATCCATTCACTTTGTATTTCATTATTAATATCAAACTGCTCAAAAAACTTGTAAAGATTCGGATCATCATCTTTTAAACCTTTTCTAGCAATCGTTCCTACTTTTTCATCTTCTCCCCAAATTCCTTCCGGGTCGTCTAGATATCTCATATCTAAAACAACATTCATCCAATGGGGTTCCCAACCACTAAAGACAATCCATTCTTCATTGTTCATGTAATTTTGAACGTGTTGAATCATGGCTGCAGTACTACTCTCTACTATTTTCCAATCACCTAGATCATAGATATTGTTATCGAAAGCATCAATCATTATCTGATTACCATCATTTCCGGATTCTAAGCCGTAATAAGTATGATTGAATTCTTCGGAGTACTCTGATAAATCAGCTAGAGAAGTAACTCCTGCCTCGTACACATAATATGGCACAGCTGGTCCATAATTAGTGTCTTCAAGCTGGGTACTTACATGTACTACGCTTCCATCAGCTAATTTATTTTTTAAGGGAGTACCCCATGTTTGAAACCAAGTTCCAGTAAAGACATCCAAATCACCTTCAGACAAGCCTTCTAAAATAACAGGTAGTGCGTACTGATTAATATTAACTTGATATCCAAGGCTTTCTAAAATTTCACTAACAACATGGGTCTTTTGAGTAACACCTGGCCATTCAACAATAGGTAATTCCACTTCTGTCAATGTTTCCTGATTGTTTCTGTTTATGGCGTATACACTGGCTGAAATAACTACTACAACAATTAACCCTAACAGAAAAAATATTTTTGAACCTTTTGAAATTTTCATCAATTCTCCTCCTTTGATAACACACAACAAGTGATGTACTTATTATACAGTTTTTTACAATAATAATCAAGACTTTTATGGCGGGACTGATATCATTCTAAGTACTTCTTTACTGAATTTTGATCATTCAGAGGTGTAAAAATAACAAGTCTATCATCTTCCTTTAAAACTGAATTCTCATTTGGAATGAACATATCTTCTTCTCTAATAACAGCTCCAATTTTAATTTTTGAAGGCAATTTGAGATCCGAAACCTGTTTGTTTATTACTGATGAATCTTCAGATAATACAATCTCCGTTCCCACGGCTTCTCCATTTTGAAAAATAGACATTGTTTCAATATCCATATCACGTAAAAACTTCATAATTTGAGATGCAGTAGTTAAAGAGGGATTTACTGTACTTTCTATTCCGACTGCTTTATAAATCGGTTCATATTGAATATTTGTAATTTCTGAAATAGTATCTATCCCATTTTGATTTGCAATAGTTGAATTGATAATGTTTGTTTTATCATCTCCAGTGACTGTGATTACAATGTTGGCTTCAAGAATTTCTTCTTGATTAAAGTAATTGCTTTCTAATACGATACTTTCATGTAAATTTCTTTTTAAAACTTCGCATTGTTTATGTTCTCTTTCAATTACCTTAATCATAAAATCATGATGTTTAGAATGCTCTTCTAATTCTCTTACTAAATTATATCCCATCTTTTTGCCACCAATAATTATGATACGTTGGTTTTCTACTTCCTTATTAGTAATTTTGATATTTGCTTTTTTTATACTATCAGGTGAACCAACTAAATAAATTATATCACCAGGGGAAACCTTCTCATCGTCAAAGGCCAATTTAAAGCTACAATCTTTACTTTCAATGCCAATTATTTGAGAATCTTCCGGTAAATCGATATTTTTTAATGAATTGTTAATAACTTCAGATTGTTCCGTTACCCTAATACCTAGCAGCAAAGATTTCCCCTTACCAAAATAATGGATATCAGATGCATGAGGAAAATGAATATATTCAACAATTTCACTTATAACTGATTGTTGAGGACTAATTAAATAATCAATACCTAAATACTGTTCTGGTACTTTTTTATTGCTAGCTTTTTCTGTAATATTTTCTAGACTAGCAACTTGACTTATTGTAAATGGCTCGCCTAGCTGTTTAGCTAGCATACAAGATACTATGTTTACAGTATCATTTTCAGTTAGTGCAATAATCATCTTAGCCTTATCCACGTTAGCTTTTTTTAGATCTTCAATATTAGCGCCACTACCGTTTATTATAAGAGTGTCTAGCTCTTTTTTAAGCTGTTCAGCTGTTTGTTTATTTTCTTCAATTAAAGTGACTTTATGTTTTCTTTTAATTAACATTTTAGCTAGTTTTTTACCAACTTGACTTCCGCCAATTATTGTTACAAGCATTGTAAACACCTCAATTTTCACTTAGTTGTTATTCGGTAAAAGTAATCTGAAAGCTCTGTTGCTTTATAAAAAAATAC